>JAGQRO010000084.1 GCA_020425315.1 Hyphomonas sp.
TCGACCAGGAGACCGGCAAGGAACTTGCCGAGGAAACCGCCGGCGGCGAGGAAGAATAGTCCTTCCGATCACGGACAAACAGGAGGCCGCCCTGAACGGGGCGGCCTTTTTCGTTTGGAGTGGTTTCTGTCGCTGTCCCGGTCCCTGCGTCCGGGGAAGCAAGCCCGCCGGAAGGTATTCCCGGTTGTTCTCTCGGGGGGAGGCGAGACCAGTTTCCCCAATAGGCGCCGGAGGGCTATCTGCGGCGCGCCAGTTCTTCGTTGATGACCGCCACGGCGTGCGCCGCCGCCAGGTTCTGATCGGCCAGGTCCGATGGTGTCGCGGTCATGAGGCCGGCCCATTCGGTCAGCAGGGGTTCGATGTCGGGATCGGCCAGGATCTTGCCGACGGTCTTCGCGGCGACCTCGTCGGAGACCCCTTTCGGGCAGTCGAGGACATAGGACTCCGCGCCATTGTCCAGCTCAAAGCATGCGTCCCAGTAATAGGATTGCGCCTCCAGGGGGATCAGCTGGCGCACCCGCGAGCGATAGACGGGCACGAAATTGGTGACGGACAAGGTGGCGTTCTGCGCAAGATACGCCTCCACCGCGGCGATAACATCCCGCGACCGGGGCAGGCCCTGGCGGCGCATCTCGTCATAGGTCGTGTGATTGACGTCGATGGTCTGCCATTGCGAAGCGTGAAAGAAATCGACCAGGACCGGCCAGCATTCGTCCCCGCAGGAGTCTCCGCTCGCCATGAAGTCCAGTGAGCGCTTGCCGGCCGACACGACCTGTTCGATGGCGCCAGCCTTCTGGTTGGTGACGCGGATCGAGGTTTCGATCTCTTCCTTCAACTCGATGAGGAGCGCGGTTTCCCGCGCCTTGGCCGCCCGTGCCTCGTTCCAGTTGCCGAGCTGGATGCCGAGGAACACGCCGAGCACGACAATCAGCGTTTCGATCAGGACGGTGAACCAGTCCTGCTTGCGGAAGGCATCTGTCAGGCGGCGGAGGATCATTCGGCGCCTTCCTCGCTGAGGAAGCCTGCGAGGCCAAAATAGTTGAAATTCGATTCCAGTTCGAAATCGCGCGCCTTCAGATTGGCAATGCGCAGTCTCAGCAGGGCAAGGAGATGTGTGTCCGCCTTCAGTTCGGCCACCTCTGCGGCGACCTTGTCTGCCGGCCATTCGAACGTGCACGGATAGTCGATCGTATAGGCGCCCGGCCCGGTTTGCCGGTCGCCGCACTGGTCGCCCAGCGCGCTGTGAAGATCTGGCGGCAACGCCATGCGAAAGGCCCGGCGGTATTCGGAGTCGAAACTGGACTGGCTGACCGATTCCAACAGGTCCATTGCATAATACCCGGCCACGCGTGTCCGGTATTGCGTGTCGTGGATCAGTTCGAGATTGCCGGAGGCGACCAGCTCGTCGAATGTGGCCCGGTGGCGTTCGGCCCAATTGTACTGGCTGGCCCGGTAGGCGGCGACGAGCAGATCGGCATCGCTGAGCGCGGTCTTGCCCTCAAGCCCGTCATGCGCGGTCTCCGCCGCCTTGAGCACGCCGCGGTAATAATCCCGCACGAAGGCATAATTTGCGGCGTCGGCGCGCAGGTCCGCCCGCAGGCGCTGTTCATATTGCGCGGCGGCATCGCGGGTCTGGCGCGCCGCGTTCCAGTTGCCGAGCTGGATGCCGAGGAAGACACCGAGCACGACGATCAGCGTCTCGATGACAACGGCAAACCAGTCCTGCTTGCGGAGGGAAGCGGTGAGGCGCTGGAGGATCATGGCGTGGCCTTCGGCGGGGACTCGATGTTCAGCGCATCGGCGAGCCGGCCCAGCCGGGCGTCGACCTCGACAATCCCGGTATCGTAATAATTCAGGAAGCGCTGCTGGTTGCTGACGAGCGTGTTCCCGAACCGGCCGTTTTCGCGCATCCCGGCAAGGTCGCAGGAGGTGCGGGCCGAACCGGGCGCGCCGCCGCTGGCGGGCTGATAGACCGATTTCATCAGGTCCGGAAACTCCAGCGAGAGCTGGTGGATGTCGATGCTGACCGCGCGCTGCACGGTGCGGCTGTCGTCGCGCGCCAGGAGGAACTCCGCCAGGGCGGCGCGCACGCGCGCGTCTCCGAGTGTGGCTGTGCGCGAGGTCGAGACCAGTTCCTCGATCATCGGGGACGTGTCCGGCGGCAGGGTGTAGATGTGCGACAGGGTGATCGCCAGGCACTCGAATTGCGTCAGCGGATCGGGACTGTCGGCGGCAAACACTTTGGCGGCGGCGCCTTCCAGCGCGTCTTTCCGGGCCGTGCTGAATTCAAGGACGCGCGCGCGGCTGGCCATCAGGGCCGGCACTTCCACGCGCAGCCGGTCCAGCGTCTGGCGTTCCACGATCCGGTCTTTGCGCGCCTCGTTCCAGTTATTGGCCTGCAGACCGAGAAACACGCCGAGCACGACGATCAGTGTTTCGATCAGGACGGTGAACCAGTCCTGCTTGCGGAGGGAGGCGGTGAGGCGTTGGAGGATCATGAGAGGCTGTCCACCCGGTCTATGATGGCCTGGGCGCGGTCCAGGTCGAAGCCGGCAAGTTCCACGGCCTGGCGCTGTGTATCGGCCCAGTAGCGCAGACCATCCAGAAGCTCCGTATCCGCAGCCAGCTGTTCGGCAATTCCGGCGATCCCGTCAGTGCCTTCCGGCGGCGGGCAGTCGATGAAGATCTGGACGCCGGCGCCCTGCTGGAAACAGGCGTCCCAGTAATAGCGCAGGATGTCGGAGCGCACGCGGCCGCGCACCTTTTCGCGATACTCCGGCAGGAGATGATAGGGGCCAAGGCCGCCGCGCCGGGCCGCGACGAGAACGTAATAGTCTGCGAGGGCGCTCCTCAGCTCATTGTCGGGGATGAGCTTGAGTTCGCCGGCGCTGCGCAGTTCCGAATAGGTCGAGTCGATGAAGGTGAACTGCCAGGCCTGGCTGGCATTCAGGAAGGCGCGCAGGATTTCCCAGTCTGTGGCGCCGCCGGTCTCCCCGGTTTCGGCAAAATGGATGGCGACATAGCCTTCATTGGCAACCTCCTGCCACATGTCCTGGTGCCGGCGCAGTTCCGTCATGTCTGCCACGAGATCGGCGCGGATGCGCGAGAGGTATTCCTGCGACTGCTCGCGTTCGGCGCGCGCCGCGTTCCAGTTGTTGACCTGCAGGCCGAGGAAGACGCCGAGCACGACGATCAGCGTTTCGATCAGGACGGTGAACCAGTCCTGCTTGCGGAAGGCATCTGTCAGCCGGCGGAGGATCATTTTGCCGACTCCATGGCCGTCTCCACGGCATCGATCCCGATCCTCTGGCTCTCCAGATTTGTATAGATCCATGTCTGTATGACGATCAGGATTTCGAGCCGCTCACGAAAAGCTTCATCCTGCGCCATGGCGGCCATGTCATAGCCGAGAACGGTCTGGATGCCGGTTGCGCCTTGGCGGATCGGTGCCAGTTCGGCGTATTTGGTGAGGAAGAGCAGGTCGAAATTGATCGGCGCGCGCGTCTGCTCGATATTGTAGAGGCTGTTGTCGATGCGTTCATTATAGTCGGCGAGCGCGGCGCGGAGCGCGTCATCCCGGATCAGGGACAGTTTTCCGCTCGACAGGAGCTCGTCATAAGTCGCCGATTTCCGCGGGAAGGACGGGTAGGCCCGACCATAGGCGAGCGCGTACTTTATGGCCTCATCCTCGCTGTCCAGCGCCTCGCCGCGACGGATGGCGGTGCGCAGCGTGTCGAGCGACAGGATGATGTTTGCCTGCCACTCAAGTCCGCCGGTCAGCTCCTCGTCGAGGAGCTGGAAATCATCCTGCAGGCGGGTTTCGACCAGTGCCTGCTGCGCGCGTTCCTGCCGCGCGGCGTTCCAGTTGTTGACCTGCAGGCCAAGGAACACGCCGAGCACGACGATCAGCGTTTCGATGAAGACCGTGAACCAGTCCTGCTTGCGGAAGGCATTGGTGAGGCGCTGGAGGATCATCGTGCTGTCTCCAGATCAGACACCAGTGATGCCGCCTGTCGATCAAGATACTCAAGCAGCGACCGGAGCCCCGAAAGATTGTTCAGACGCGCATTGAGCTGGGATCGGAGCGCCGCCGACTCCCGGAGGCTTGCGGCTGAGCGCGTAACGAACGCAAAATCTTCTGGTGGCGGACAGTCTTTGTAGAATGTAGTGGGGTTTGTACCTGGCAGGCTGGGCTCAAGACTGGCCGCCGACAGACAGTCAGCGATATGCATACCGACGCGGCCTTCAATTAATTGGCGCACCAGGTCAGCATAGGGGGATCTGAATGTCAGCGATATTTCAATTTCGCTGGCAGAGTCTTCATAATAGTCGCGCAATCGGCGTTGCATCGTTCCGCTGGCGATGAGGTCCAGATCGCCAGCATTCTGAAGTTCTTTGTAGATCTGCGCCGATGGTGCGAACGGCCATTCGCCGCTGGCAATCCAGCTGTCGCGGACAAACCGCCACGTCTCATCGACCGTTTCGGGCGGATCGGATTGCAGAGCGTCATCAACGCGCAGGGCCGCCTCCAGGACTTCCTCGTACCACTGCCGACGAACCGCAAAGGCATCAAGATCAGCGCGCAAATCGGCAATTAGCCTCTCACGCGAGGCCTCCGCCTCAATCCGATCCCTCCGCGCGGCGTTCCAGTTGTTGGCCTGCAGGCCAAGGAACACGCCGAGCACGACGATCAGCGTTTCGATGAAGACCGTGAACCAGTCCTGCTTGCGGAAGGCATCTGTCAGGCGGCGGAGGATCATGGGGTGACCCCTTCATCGCCCGGAGGGGCGCCCATGGCATCGAGCGCTCTCCGGAGCACGGGAACCTTGCTGGCCAGGTTTCCGATCGCAAAACGGACATCGGAATACTGATAATTCAGTGTCAGCGCGACGGCCGGATCATCGCGGAGAGCCTCGGCCGTCGATCGCAGCAAGGACGGGTCCACATCGATATTGCAGTCTTCCATGAAACCGATTGTGGCCTTGTCTTTGTTGGCTTGGTCGCCGCAGCCGGTGCGGATCGCGTCCTGCACCTCGATGGGGATGATCTGGCGCACGGCGCGCCTGTAGTCGGAGGCGCTCAATGTCCGGAGGGCTTCGCCCCCGGCATCGAACGAATAGGAATAATTCAGGAGCGGTATCGTGTCTTGCGGAAGCAGGGTCAGGTCGCCTGACGCCGTCATCTGGGTCCATGTCGCATCGGTCCGCGCCAGGATGAGAACCTCGGTCGCCCGGTAGGCGGATGCGACCAGTTCTTTCGGGTCGGCCTCCTCATCCTCGAGCAGCGCAGCCGCGCGGCGAACGGCCGCCAGAACTTCGGTATAGTAGTCGATCTGGATTTCGATTGTTTGCTGTTCAAGCTGCAGCTCATTGATCAGCCGATCCACATAGGTGCGCGAAAGGTGCTTTTCGACGCGCGCCTCGTTCCAGTTGCCCAGCTGGATGCCGAGGAAGACGCCGAGCACGACAATCAGGGTTTCCACCGCGACGGTGAACCAGTCCTGCTTGCGGAAGGCATCTGTCAGACGGCGGAGGATCATTGGCGTTGCTCCTGTCGCAACGACATTTGTTCAAGCTGTGCCGCTTCACGCTGCAGGTCAGTAATCTGAACATCGAGTTCGTTGATGCGCCGTCTCAGGGCGTCGGGCAGGGCCGGGTCGCTGCGGAGGGCATTGGCCGCGTGTGCAATCGCGGCCGGTGGCAGGTCAAGGGTACAGGCGTAGTCCAGCGCGACGACTTCCTTCCTTTCGACATCGCCGCAATGCGCGCGCGCCGCGCGGTGGGCCTCGGGCGGAATGAGGCTGCGAAACAATTGGCGATAGTCGGATTGGCGACCGTCGGCGGCTGAAACCTCGACCCAATTCAGGCCGAAATGACTGGTCGCCATCGCGCGCAATTCCTTGTCTGTGATGAGATTGATGCGCCCGGTCGAGACGAGTTCGTCGAAAGTCGAGCGGTTTGCGGGCGCCTGAGCGACCTGGCTCGCGCGGTAGGCGTTGATGACGAGGTCTTCGTCCGCCAGCTCCACGTCGCCCTCCAGCGCTGCGAGTGCGCGCTCGCCGCTTTCCATGACCGACCCATAATAGCTGACGGCATTGCGATAGAGTAAGGCTTCAGCGCGGAGATCGTTTTCAAGCGCACGGGTGAAGGCAGCCGATTGCGCCCGCTCCAGACGCGCCTCATTCCAGTTGCCGAGCTGGATGCCGAGGAAGACACCGAGCACGACGATCAGGGTTTCGATGAATACCGTGAACCAGTCCTGCTTGCGGAAGGCGTCTGTCAGGCGGCGCAGGATCATCGGCTCAATCTCCCGTCGAGCCTGTCTGGGTTGACAGGATTGCCAGCACTTCATGCGCTCTCTTGGCGCGGTTCGTGGCAATGTCGACCGAGACGCCGGCATAGCTCAGCATGTATTGGAGATCCCGCTTAAGCTCTGTGTCGGCCTGAAGTTGCGTGGCAAGGTCAACGAGGCTTTCGGCGTCGTCCGGGGGCGGGCAATCAAGCAGAGAGTGGTTATCCAGTATGTCCACTCTATAGCACTGCGTCTGAAGGTATTCCTGCATCTGAAACGGGATGAGCCGGCGGATGCTTTCGCGATATGGCGGGATGACTTCGATGGTGGAGAAGCCGCCGAATGTGTAGAATCGGCTCAGGGCGTTGACCAGTTCCTGGTCGCCAAGAAGCGCGAGATCGCCCGAGCTGATAATCTCATCATAGGTGCCGCGTTGGGGGGTGATGGTGAAGGCGTGGCTCGCCTGAAAAAAGGCCCGGATGATCTCCCAGGCGGCCTCGCGATCTGACGGCGCCTCTGAAGCGTCCATCACGAACAATCCATATTCGATCTGCGAGGCGTAGCTCGCCTGCCGGCCTTCAAAGGCTTTAAGATTGATCGTCATTTCCTGCGTGAGGCGGGCGAGGTAATCCTCGGCGCGCTGCCGGTCGTTCAGGCGCTCATTCCAGTTGCCGAGCTGGATACCCATGAAGACACCCAGGACGACGATCACGAAGTCGATGCCGATGGCCGTCCAGTTCTGGTCTTTCACATGCTGAGCGATGCGGCGAAGGATCATTGCCCTGCCTCCAATGTCCCGAGCAAGGCGTCCTGGCGATCGCGAATTTCCTGATTGAGTGCAATGGTCGCGATCGTCATTTCCCGGACGGTTGCGACCGCATTGATGAAGAAGGGGTCTGCGCAGAGGGCATCGAAATCGTAGACCACCTTGTCCGGGCCGATCGTGGACGGGCGGTTGAAGTGTTCATCCAGAACGAACCGGACGCGCGCGCGTACATAATTTACGCTGGGTACTGAGCGTGCCGTAATCTGGGGGTCTATCGAAAAAGTCGTCTGGTGGATTCTCACCGTCTCCGTGATGGCTTTGCGCAATTCGGGGTCGCCAATCAGTGGAAACTTCCCCGTGGCATTCAATTCATCGATCGTTCCCATCACCATCGTGGGCAGATCGAACTTGCCCATATTGTACAGCCCTGCTGCAAAACGGCCCTCATCTTCGGCGGCGAGCTGGCAGGATTCGAGAGCGGTCAGTGCCAGGTCGAGCTGTTCCAGCTGGCGGCGGCTGTAGTCGATCTGGTCCTGGTTGCGCGAAACGGACAATTCCATGTCGGCCACGAGGCGTTCTCGATACTGGCTCGCGTCTGACCGGTCGTTTCGCGCCTCATTCCAGTTGCTGGCCTGCAGACCAAGAAACACGCCGAGCACGACGATCATCGTTTCGATGAAAACGGTGAACCAGTCCTGTTTGCGGAACGCATCTGTCAGGCGGCGGAGGATCATGGCCGGCGACCGATTTCGGATTGCCGTGCCCGGATCAGGTCCAGCACTTTCTGGTACTGTTCCAGGCAGTCCGCCGTCGCATGGGCCCGCCCGCGCGAGATTTCAGCCTGGTACAGAAGAAGGTTCTTGAAGCGGGCTGATTTGAGCTGCTCCGCCGTCAGGGTCGGCGCCTCATTCCCCTTGATCCATGCCACACTCAGCCCGTCGCCGACTATGCCTGATATCATGAGGTTTTCTGTGTCTGCCTCGGAAATGAGATAAGGGTCGGAAAACTCATAGGTGAAGTTGACGCTCTCGCCTTCCCACCGCCGCGCCAGTTTGATCGCGGCGTCCAGCGCCTGCAGCTCCGACGCCAGCTCGGGATCCCGTATCAACGACAGCTGGCCCGAATTGGTCAGGGCATCGAACGCAACCTGTCGGATGTTCATGCGCTGAATATTGAACATCGCCCCCTGGACCAGCTTGTTGACCTCGGCGGGCGGCAGTTCGGCCTTGCCCTCCCTGTTGACCTCGTAAAGGGCCCGGCGCGCCTCCTGCGCCTGGTCCATCCGGCTCAGGGTCTCCTGAAGGCTGTTGATTGAAAACACCGCATCGCTTTCGAGGGCGGCGAGGTAGCCGGCTTCGGCCGAGCGTTGCCCGCGGGCCTCGTTCCAGTTGTTGACCTGGAGGCCGATGAAAACACCGACGACGACGATCACGAAGTCCAGCGCGACGGCCGTCCATTCCTGCTTCTTCACATGGTCGATAACGCGGCGCAGCAGCACTGAATTGTCCCCCGTCCGGGCCAGCGGCCCCCTCCGGGCAGACCTTAGGGCAGGGCAATGCGGGATGGAAAGGCCAAATCGGGCGGGCCGGGTGGGCCGGCGACTGCATTTCCCGTTGATGGCACGGCAGTTTTCCAGCTAAAGCCGATGGCATGACGCGCAAGAAATCCTTCCTCATTGCCATGTCCGGCGGATCCGGATCTGGCAAGTCGACGCTGGCCGAGGCGCTGCTGGCGCACCTGCCGGCCGGCACGGCCGTAATGTTCGGGGAGGACGCCTATTACCACCCGATGAGCTTCTACGGCACGCCGAAGAATGAAGACGAGCGCAGGGCGCTGATCGCGACGATCAATTATGACGCCCCGGCGTCCAAGGAAGTCGACCGGCTGGTGGCGGACCTGAAGGCCCTGAAATCGGGGCAGGGGATCGACCAGCCGATCTATGATTATGGCCGCCATGACCGGTCGAAGAAGACGCGCCGGATCGAGCCGGCGCCGATCCTGATCCTGGAGGGCATCCATGCGCTCTCCATGCCGAAGATCCGTTCGCTTATCGACCTGTCGGTCTATGTCGACACGCCGGATGACCTTCGCCTCGCGCGCCGCATCCGCCGCGACGTGGTGGAGCGCGGCCGCGATGTCGAAGACGTGCTGCAGCAATATCTCGGCACGGTGCGCGCAGCGCACTATCGCTGGACCCATCCGGCGAAGTTCGAGGCCGATCTCGTCATCGCCGACGAGGGCCTGCCGGCCTATGGCAATGTCCGCCCGACGCATGAGGCCATCGAGCGGATGCTGGCCCCGGTGACGGCGCGGCTGCAGGGCGCCGGCGTGCTCTGATGCATGAGCAGCGCTGCGCCCTTTGCGCGGGCTTGTAACTGTTCTGTTCATGTCGGGCCCTGTATGCTGGCCGGACGATGCGAATTCGCCTTCTGTTGCTTGCCCTCGGCCTTGGCGCGCTGGCCCTGCCGGCGGGCGCCTGCGACCTCAGCACCGCGCACCGGGGCAAGGCGGTGGCCGATTATGTCGAGGACCTGAAACCCTGCATGGCCGCCATGCCGGCCGGCTTCGAACATGATTCCGCGATGGAGGCGGAGTTCCTGCGCCTCGTCAATTCCGAGCGCATCTCGGCCGGGCTGAAGCCGTTGAAGCTGCGCCCGGAACTGGTGGATGTGGCGCGCATCCACAGTCTCGACATGGCCTTCAATAATTTCTTCGGCCACGAATCCCCAGACGGGCGGATGCCGCACCAGCGCATCGCCGCCTTCGACCGCAGCGCCATCGTGCTGGCCTCGGCGGAGAATGTCGCCATGGTGGAAATCGTCCGGGGACGGTGGAACCTGGAGCGCAAGGCGGTCGACCGGCTGCATTCGAACCTGATGAACAGCCCGCCGCACAAGAAGAACATTCTCAATCCGGACATGGAATGGGCGGCGATGGGCGTGGTGCGTACCAAGTCCGGCGTGTGGATCACGCAGGTCTTCATGGAACTGGGCGGCACGCTGGATGCGCCGCTGCCGGTGCGCCTGTCTCCCGGTGAGGCGCTGGACGCGCGGGCCGTGCTGCATGGCTGGACCTTCGACTCGTTCGAGGCAAAGCGCGCCCATGGCGACTATCTGCGCCTCGACGGCACCATTCCGGCTGGCCTCAGCGGCGATTTCGATCTTGCCGCAAAGGGCATGCGCCCCGCCGACAGGCCGGGCTTCACCAATATCATCCACCTGCCGGGCCCCGCCGCCACTGTGGGCGGGTAGGGCGTGATACGGCTTCATCCTTCGACTTCGCTCAGGATGAGTCCGGTTCCCGCCGCCCTTGCGCAGCGCTCATGCTGAGCGAAGTCGAAGCACGGGCGCGGGCTGGCCGCGCTACAGGAACGCCGCGATTTCTTCCAGCGGCTTCTTGATCAGGGCGTGTTTGGGCACCATCGCGCCCTCGGCCGGATGGCCGGCGACGAGGATGAGGAAGGGTTTCTCCGTCTCCGGACGGTCGCAGATCGTGTTCAAGAATTTCATCGGGTTCGGCGTGTGCACCAGCGTGGCAAGGCCCGCTTCGTGACAGGCCGCGATCAACAGGCCGGTGGCGATGCCGACGCTTTCATGGATGTAGTAATTCTTGCGGTCCTCGCCCTCCCGCACGCCGCCGCGGCGCTGGGCGAAGATGCAGATCAGCCAGGGCGCGGTTTCCATATAGGGCTTGTCGGCATCGGTGCCGATCGGGGCGAGGGCATCCAGCCATTCCTCGCCGGCACGGCCGGAATAGAATTCACGCTCCTCGGCCTCGGCGGCGCGGCGGATCTCGCGCTTCTTCTCCGCGCTGCCGACGCAGGCGAAGAACCAGGGCTGGTGATTGGCGCCGGAGGGGGCGGAGCCGGCGGTGCGCACACAGGCCTCGATAATGTCGCGCGTGACCGGCTTGTCAGAGAACTGACGAACCGAGCGGCGGGACCGCATCGACTCCTGAAAGGCCACGGCGCGCCGCAGCATCTCGTCTTCCGGATAGTGCGGGAACCCGTCCAGCAGGACGTGAGTGTCATCTGAGGTTTTCATGGGCCCCGTGTTAGCACGCCCCCGGCGCCGGGCAACTCATGCCCGCGCGCGCCGCTTCGCCGCCGCCGCGCCGCGCGCCTCCGCTTTCTTCAGCCAGTTCGCGATGGTCTTTTCCTTCGCGCCCTTCACCGGGCCGACCTGAAGGAAGCGCATCGGCCGGATGCCGACGAATTTCAGGACCGGTTTCTGCACCTGCATCTTGGCGGCGCGGCTGTAGGAGATCTGGTCGAACAGGGGCGGGGCATCCGAGGTCATCAACACATCGGCGCTGCGCCCGGCGAGCAGACGATCCCAGAACGGGTCTTTCTCATGATACTGCATGGCGTAGCCGGGCAGGAAGGCGCGGTCGATCACGCCCTTCATCTTGGCCGGCATGCCGCCCCACCATTGCGGATAGGCCCAGCAGACATGGTTCGCCCAGCTCGTATTCTCGCGCCACGCCTCCAGGCAGGGCTCCAGCGTCTTGCGGGCGTGATAGCCCTCGGTGAGGTCGGGGTCGAAATCCATGTCGGAGAGGTGCATGCGGCGCACTTCGGCCCCGTTCGCCTCGGCGCCCTGCTGGAACGCATCGGCGAGGCCATGGCTGAGCGATGTGGCCCGCGGATGGCCGACCCAGATGAAGATGCGTGCGGGCATTGGCGCCTCCGGAAAACGAATGAACAATTCATTTATTGTTCATTTCCGGGGAGCGCGCAACCCCTTTCTGGTTCAGGGGCCGGTTTCAGGAAGGGGGCGCCGGGCCTTGCCTCGGCGCCCCGGAGGTCTCAGTCGATGCCGCCATAGAGGTAGGGGTTCGGCTCATACTCGTACTGGGAGGCGGATTCGGCGAACAGGACATGGTCGGGCACCATATAGACGCGGTCCTTGCGCAGCACCGGCGTAACCCAGGACCCGGTCTCCTTCTCCTCGGACACATGCAGGCGCCCGAAATAGAAGAAGTGCGGATAGTCGAACGAGAAGGCGATGCCGAGAATGCGGGCCGGCTCCACCGCATCGCCCAGAAGGGCATGGCAGTCCCAGGAGGCACGCGCCGCTTCCATGGCGAGGGCATCGGTGTCGCCGCGCAGATAGACCGAGAAATCGGCATTGTTCTTGGTGTCGAGCCCGGTGCCGGCAACCAGCGCCGAAGACTGGTCGCGCCGGCAACCATGCTGGCCGAGCGCCATCACGATGTCCTGCCCGATCAGGGCGCAGGGCGGATCGGACCGCGGGGTCAGGAAATTGTTGATCGAGGTCATGGCCGGGCGGGCGCAGGCGAGCAACTGGCTGCGCGTGACGAGGCGATACCGCTTGCCGCAGAACTCGAAAAAGGTCGTGACGCCCTCCTCGATGCGCTGCGGGCTGCCGCAGGCCGCATCCGGGCGCTGGGCAGCGAGGGTCACGGTTTCGGTGACTTCCTGTCCGTCGGCGCGGCGGGCGAAGGTGATGTCCGCCTCCATCGCATCGAGATTGGAGATGTAGTGATAGAGCGCCGGGGCGCTGCCAAAGGTCTGGCCATTGACGGCGCGGATTTCCGAATAGGCGGCGAACAGGCGCTCGGCCTCGCTATTGCCGGCGCGGTGGCCATGGATGACGAAGACACCGTCCTTGGTGCCGTCGCGCTTCTTCGAGGAATAGGTGTCGACGGAGAGCGGAAAGTCCCGCGGGCCGAAGGCTGCCGGGCCCTGGCCTTCGTCCGCCGAGGCCGGCGGAGTGAACACGCCGATCACGGCGATCACGGCAAAAAGCAGAATGGAAACAACGATACGGCCGGCCATCCTGGCCTCCCTGTTTGGCGCCCCCCACAAGGGCCCTTCACCCCAAGAGGCGTGAGACCGGGCCGAATCGGATCAGGCGGCCGGAGAATTTCCCCGGCCGCCTGACTTAGCGATTGTCGAATTCGGACCTCACCAGTTCCAGGCCCCGCCGCGTGATGCGGTAGGGCTGGCCCTGTTTCGAGGCGATGGCGCGGCGGCGTTTGAGCTTGCGGAAAAGCTCAAGGTCGAGCCCGCCATAGCGCCAGCCGTCGCGGGTGAAACACTGGGCTTCGGAGGGCTTGCGCCGGTCGTCGCGGATGAGGTCGATATGCCCACCCTGGGCGAGCAGGTGGAGGATGCGCTGTTCGGCGCGGGAAATGTCCATTGGTAGGGATGTCCGGAGGTGCGCCTCACCGGAGGGGGTGACGGCGCGCAGGAACAATCACCGGCGCTGAATGGCGCCAGCGGGTTTGTTCGTGCCGGCCTGCCTTGCACTGACGATCAGTGCGGGAACGGCAGGCCCCCTAGCGGGACTCAGACATGATGCGAGACATAAACGCTCCGTTGGAGCGGTGCTTATGGGCCGAACCGGCGCGCGGGGTCAAGCGGCTCTGCCGGCCTCAGTCGATATGCTCGACCTCGCCGGTGATCTCCACCCAGGCGTGCCGGCGTGATTCGTAGACGGAGTATGCCGGCGCGGGGAAGGCGGGGTCCGCAAAAGCGCCCATCGCGATGGCAATAATGTCCGGCTGGGTTTCGAGCATATAGGCGAGGGTGGACCCGCACTCCGGGCAGAAGCGGGAAGTGAACAAATTGCCGCTGTCGGCCCGCGTCTCAAAGGTCTTCGCCGTGCCGGTGATCGTCACCTGCGCCACCGGCCAGCGCGCCTGTGCAGCAAAGGCGCTGCCCGAGCGCTTCTTGCAGTCGAGGCAGTGGCAGACCGAGATGCGCACCGGCTCGCCCTCGCACACGGCCTGAAGCTGGCCGCAGCGGCAGGTGGCGGTGCGAGTCGTCATGTCTTCGCTATTCCTCTTCTGGAAGCTCCGGCACGCCGACGGCGTGGAAGCCGGCATCGACATGGATGACTTCACCGGCGATGGAGTGGCCAAGCTCGGAGAGGAGGTAGAGCGCGCAGCCGGCGACGCCTTCCATGCGTGTGTCTTCCTTCAGGAGCGACCAGTCGCGGCCGGTGCCCATCAGGCTCTTGCCGCCGCGGATGCCGGCCAGCGACAGGGTGCGCATGGCGCCGGCGCTGATCGCATTGACGCGGATGCCCTGTGTGCCGAGGTCGCGCGCGGCATATCGGGTCGAGGCTTCGAGGGCCGCCTTGGCAACGCCCATGACGTTATAGGACGGCACGGTGCGCTCGGCGCCGAGATAAGTCATGCAGATGATCGCCCCACCATCCGGCATGATCTCGCTGGCGCGGCGGGCGCTGTCGATGAAGGAGTAGACCGAGATGTCCATGGCGCGGCGGAAGCCTTCGCGGGACGTGTTGGCGACCATGGAGCCCATCAGCTCGTCCTTGCCGGCAAAGGCGATGGAGTGGACGAGGAAATCGATCTTGCCCCACTTTTCCTTGATCGAGGCAAAGGCGGCGTCCATCGAGGCATCGTCCGTCACGTCGGCCGGGATCATCGTGTCCATGCCGATGGATTCGACCAGCGGGCGTACGCGGCGTTCCAGGCTCTCGCCCTGATAGGTGAAGGCGATATCGGCGCCCTGCGCGGCCAGCATGCGGGAGATGCCCCAGGCGATGGAGTTCTGGTTGGCAACGCCCATCACGATGCCGCGCTTGCCCTTCATCAGATTGCCTTCGGGCGGGGTCCAGTCGTCAGCCATGGGCGCGATTCCTTCCTGTTTTCTCGTACTGAACGGCTAGGTGGCGCGGGGGGCGCGGTCAAGTCTTCGAGGTCGGCAGGAACGTGGAGCGCGTCTCAACCGACGCAGTAGGTGATGTCGCCGGGCCGATTGTCCTCTGGAGGCGGGATGATCGGCCATTTATCCGCCAGGTGCCCCAACAACTGTTCGCTGAATGCGGCGCCTTCCGACAGCTGCATGTCCGTTTCGAATGAGAGGAGCGCGTTTTGGTGAGGGCCGATGTCGTTTGTGATGTTGACGAGGTCTGTATCTCCTGCAGCGACAACGATCCAGATGATGGGGTCTCCATTGCGATACAGTGCGACTGGCTTCTCGCCAACGTGCTGCACGGTGCCCCGATCCATTCGGGCCTTGATTGGGCCGCTGTCATAATAATCCAGAGACTCGCCATCCGCGAAGTCCCTGACATCCTGCAGGAAAGCCGGCACATCTGACACATCCGGCAGTGCCACACATGCTGTGCGAACCGGGTAGGTCACCTCCCCGCGACATGCGGTCAGGATGGCAAGGCAGCTCAGAACCCAGAAAACGCGAACCGGAAACGTCATGGATAAATCATTCGCCGAGGGCTGCTCTTGAGTCCACGATCGATTAGACCATTCGACTCAGGCAAATTGATCCCGCGACGGATTCTGTATCTCCCTGCGTTCAAGCTTCAATCGGGACATTCAAGGAGACCAGTATGTCATATGGCAGAATGACATGGGCGCTGGCGGCCGGCGCCGCGCTGATCACCGCCTGCGTGGCCGAGGCCGGCCCGCTGCGGAAAGGCCGAGACACGACACAGCATGAGATCGCTTCCGGCGGCCTGACGCGCAGTTATGAAATGCACCGGCCGGACAGTTTGAAGGGCCCAGCGCCGCTCATCATTATGCTGCATGGTGGCGGCGGCAGCGGCAAGAACGGCGTCAAGATGACCGGGTTCAACGAGCTTGCCGATGCCGAAGGCTTCACGGTTGTCTATCCGGACGGCACGTCGAAGCGCGGGCCCTTCCTCACCTGGAATGCCGGCCATTGCTGTGCCTCGGCGCTGGAACAGCAGGTCGACGATGTCGGCTTCCTGTCTGACCTGATCGACGATCTTGTGGCGAAAGGCATTGCGGACCCGGACCGGGTCTATGTCACCGGCATGTCGAACGGGGCGATGATGACCCACCGGGCAGGCCGCGAGTTGTCGTCCAGAGTGGCGGCCATCGCGCCGGTCGTCGGCGCCGTATTCGGCGACGAGGCGCCCGCCGCGACGCCCGTGCCGGCCCTGATCATCACGGGCCTCAAAGACCAGAACGTGCCGGTCGAGGGCGGCTACAGCAAGAAGCAGGCACGGCGGGGAGGGGCGCCCAACGATCTGCCCTACGCCCCGGCCGAGGCGGCGTTCGACTACTGGATGGGCGCCAATGGCTGCCAGCGCGAGGCGAAGGCAAAGACCACCGACACCTACACGCTCCGCACCGGGAAACAGTGCGCCGCGCCGGTGCGCTGGGTATCCCTCACCGAAGGCGGCCATGCCTGGCCGGGCGGGCGCAAGGGCTCCCGCAAGGGCGACGCCCCGGTGGAAGACTTCAACGCCAGCGAAGTGATCTGGGCCTTCTTCAAGGCCCAGTCGCGCTAGGGACGTGCCGCCTAGGCCGGCGGCATGTTTTTCAGGCCGACCTTCATGTCGAGGGCGGTGTAGACATGTTCGCCATCGACGAAGACCTTGCCGTCGGCGATGCCGAGCACCAGCTTGCCGCGGCGGGCGCGCTTGATGTCGATCTCATAGCGCACGAGCTTCTTGTCCGGCGTGATCTCGCCGGTGAACTTGACCTCGCCGACGCCGAGCGCGCGGCCCTTGCCGGGGCTGCCGGACCCGCCGAGCCAGTAGGCGACGATCTGCCACATCGCATCGAGGCCGAGGCAGCCGGGCATCACCGGGTCGCCCGGGAAGTGGCAGGCGTAGAACCAGAGGTCCGGCG
>JAGQRO010000488.1 GCA_020425315.1 Hyphomonas sp.
GACTTCGAGTCGAGCCAGGACGAGACCGAAGTCCGCGTGCCGTGCGATCTGACGCCCGAATGCGCGGACTCCGGCGACAACTCCCTGATGCTGCAGCCCACCCAGGGCACCTTCTGGTGCAATGCCTGCGAGACGCATGGCACCTTCGCGGAGCTCGTCCGGCTGAAGGAGGAGGTGCGCCGCGAGCGGATCGAGCAGATGCATGCGCCCCGCCCGCTCGACGCCGAGGTGATCGAGGACGACGAGGCGCCGGTCCCTGCCCTCCGCCCGGCCGTGCGTGATACCGAGTTCACCCCTGCCCCCGCTCGTGTGGACCGCAACCTCGCGAAGCACGAGGCCAAGGTGAAGCATCTCGGCGAGGCCGACCGGCTGGACGTGCGCTTCCCGCCGCCTAAGCCAAAAGAGAAGAAGCCCTTCAACGGCGAAAAATTCATCATCTCCGTGCTGGCGCTGGTCTTCCTCTGCGCCGGGCTCGCGGCTGCGGGGCTCTCGGGCTTTGCCAACTTCCAGGCCTTCTCCAGCTCGGTGGGCGATCCGCTTCAGGCGCAGGTCTGGGGCTGGGCCGGCGTCATAGCCGCCATCGTCTCGTTCGGCGGTTTCACCTTCTTTTACTGGCACACCGCCAATCACCGCATGAAGGAGGGCCTGCGCGCCCTCGTCTTTGCGCTTGCCGGTATGGGCACGTCCATCGTGGGAACAGAAAGCTTCATCTCCGCCAATAATGCCGCGGCGGCCGCCGAAGTGGAGCGTGCAGGTTCAAACCGCGAACTTCTCGAAGGCCAGATCGCCGACTGGCGCCGACAGCTTGAAGGCATTCCGCCGGAGACCCGTTCCGTCGAAGGCCTTGAGATCTATCTGGCCGAAGTGGAGCGCGTCGGCCGCACCGAACAGAAGCCCTATCGCGACGCGCAGAATGAGCTTGGCCTCGCAAAGCGGCGCGACGAACTTCAGGCCAAGATTGAAGCGGCCAATGCCGAATTGCTCGGCCAGGGCGACGGCAACATCCTGACCGAGGCGCAGGCGCGCACCAACCTGCCCTCCTGGTTCTTCGCCCTGATGCTGGAACTCTTCTCCAGCCAGGGCACCTCCATCGGCCTGGTCGCGCTCCTGATCCTCTATAGCCGCCGGCCACAAAGCGGTTAACCTAATACCTTGAATCTTTAACCATATCCGGATGAAAAATCCGGAACGGTTTGGCGTGCCTACGCATAGGTCCGGTGAAGCAACGAAACTGGTGCTTCTCCATCTTACCTGTTTCTCGGGCCGGTTCAGAACGAACCGGCCTCTTTTTTAACGCCTATGGGCGCCTCTCCCTGTTATCATCATGACAGCGTGCCTGCCGGGCCTTGCAATCGGCGGGGGCAGTCGCATAGTCGCCGGCCCGAAAAGACCCGGGGCCCGTGCAGGGGAAGGGAGAACTGCGCCCAATGAATCTGTTTTTCCGGCTTCTTCGGATCCTGCTGTCGGCCTATTTCGCGAAGACGAAGACCCACATCCTGGACGTGCATACCGTCCATACCGGCGTCTGGATCGGCGACCATGACCCGATGGGTCACATGACGAATTCCCGCTACGCCTCCTTCACCGATCTCGGCATCATGAATTTCATGGGCCGCACCGGCACGCTGAAAGTGTTCCGCAGCCACGG
>JAGQRO010000085.1 GCA_020425315.1 Hyphomonas sp.
AGATCGACGGCTTCCTCGCCATCTCACCGCCGGCGAACCATTATGACCTGTCCTTCCTGGCGCCCTGCCCGGCTTCGGGTCTGATCGTCTCGGGCGACAGCGATTCCGTGTCCTCGCCGGAGGACGTGGAGCGGGCGCTGACCAAGGTGCGCGTGCAGAAGGGCGAGGAAATCGACCGCGCCACCGTGAAAGGCGCGAACCATTTCTATGTCGACCGCCGCGAAGAGCTGATCAGGACGTGCGAGCAATACTTGCTGCGCCGCCTTGCCGATGCAGAGGACAAGCTGCGGATCGAGGCGGAGAAGGACTAGTAGAATCGGACGTTGGGGCTGCCAGCATGGATTCCATTCAGCTCCGCCCTCTATCCGATACCGAAGCCAAGGCGCTCGAGGACGGTTTGGAGCTGGCCGCACGCCTTGTCGGCTCAAAGCGACCGCTGAGCGTTGAGGCAGTCCAACACCTCTACGATGTCCTGCGCACGGACCATCCAGGTTATGTCGAAGGCCAGATTGCCGCCGGCCTGTCCTTCGGACAGCTGATCGTGGACAAGACCGGCTGGCAGTGGATGCGCGTGACGGACTCCTATGGCGAGGAAACCGCAGTATCTCCGGACGGCTACGAACTTGCCTGCTACCCGATCAGCATGCTCCAGAAGCGTCTGAAGGAAGGCACGATTACTGATATTGCCGTCCTCTGCGAGGCCACCATCGCTCAGATCAAAGACATGATCGAAAGCGGCGACTACTAGGCTCGTTAGGGCAGCAGCACGCCGCCTGTAATGGCCTGGGGCACGCCCGTGGTGCCGGGCCAGCTGATGGGCAGGCCACGGACCGTGCGGGCGGCAAGGAAGGCGAAGGCTTCGGCCTCGATACTGTCGCCGCGCCAGCCGGCCTGTTCCGCTGTCATCACCTCACACGGCAGCGCACGCGCCAGCGCCGCCAGGAAGGCCGGATTGTGCCGTCCGCCACCGCAAGCGATGACGCAGGAAGGCCTGTCCGGCAGTTGCGCGACGCCCGCGGCCACGGCGCGGGCCGAGAATTCCGTGAGTGTGGCCGTGCCATCTTCGAGGCTGAGACCGTCGGCCATCGCAGCGCTGAAATCGTACCGGTCGAGCGATTTGGGCGCCGGTTCGCGGAACCAGTCATGGGAGAGCAGCCGGGTAAGCCGCGCCTCATCCGCCCGTCCCGCCAAAGCGAGCTGGCCCTCCACGTCATGCGTGCCGATGCCGTGGCGCTCGACCCATTCGTCGATGGGGCCGTTGGCGGGGCCGGTATCGAAGGCCATCAGCGTGCCGTCAGCCAGTTTCGCGGTGATATTGGCGACACCGCCGAGGTTCAGCACGCAGGCCGCTCCGTCGCCGAGACGCTCCAGCAGCGCGGCATGATAGGCCGGCGCCAGCGGCGCGCCCTGCCCGCCGGAGGCCACGTCTGCCGTGCGGAAATCGCAGGCGAGCGGCACGTCGAGGGCCGCGCGCATGGCCGGGACATCGATCAGCTGTAGCGTCGCGCCCGGCTGGCCGGGTTTCGGGCGCCGGTGCAGCACGGTCTGGCCATGAACCCCCGCCAGCGCCGGGGCTGGGCCATTCCAGCCGGACAGGAGCTGCTCGAAGGCCGCGGCATGAGTCGCCGTGATGACGGCTTTCGCCGCCGCAAAGGCCTCCTCAGGCACCTCTCCGGCCCAGTTCCAGGCGCGGGCTGCATCGGTGGCAACCTGAAGGACGCGCCGCTCATCAGCGGTGTATTTGCGCTCCGCCGTGGCGCCGAACTCCAGCACGCGCTCGCCATCGGTCAGGATCAGGGCGGCATCCACAGCGTCCAGCGAGGTGCCGGACATGAAGCCGGCCACCCATTTTGGTTCTGAATCTGATATCGCGGTGTTCAATGCCCTGTCTTTCCGTGCTAGGCGCGGCTGCCTTCACGGAGACACGAGAAGA
>JAGQRO010000086.1 GCA_020425315.1 Hyphomonas sp.
GCCCGCCGGAATGCCCTCCGGCGGGCTTTTCTTTTGCCGTTCAAGGGATTCCGGACCGGTCTGCATTGCAGCGCGCCCATGATTGAGTGTTAATGCGATCCACTTTTCGGGAGTGCGGCTCCGGAAACCGGGGGATCGGACATGGCGGACATCTTTCTTTCCTATAGCCGGGCGGACCGCCCGAAGGCCGAACAGGTCGCAAAGGCGCTGGAGGCAGAGGGCTTTTCGGTCTGGTGGGACAAGGTCCTGCGCGCCGGCCAGACCTATGACGAGGTCACCGAAGGCATGCTGCGCGATGCCGATGTCGTGGTCGTTCTCTGGTCCGAAGTCTCGGTGAAATCGAAATGGGTGCGCGCCGAAGCGACGCTGGGCGAGCGCAGCTCGGTCGTCATCCCCGCCATGATCCAGGATGCCGAACGCCCGATCATGTTCGAACTGACCCAGACCGCCGATCTTATCGGCTGGGACGGCGACCGGGAGGAAGCCCGCTGGAAAGAGTTCGTCGCCGACATCCGTCTCGCGCTGGAACGTTCGGGCAAATCGTCTGACGATGCGCCGAAACGGGTTCCTGCGGCTGCAACGGCCCCCGACGCAACCATCGAGAACACGTTCTGGACGTCGATCAAGGACAGTGACGACGAGGCCGATTTCGAGGCCTATCTTAGCCGCTACCCGGACGGACACTTCGTGGACCTTGCGCGCAACCGGCTCACCGCCCTCTCCCGCACCGCCGATGAGCCGGCGTCCGCGCCGACGCCAATGCCAGCTCCGGCTGCCGTCCCTTCCCCCGCTCCGGAGCCGGTTCCTGCACCCGCTGCTGCCGCCGCGGCCGGCAATCGACCGAACCCCGTCATTCTTGGCGGCGGCGCCCTCGCGATCGCGGCCGCCATCGCCATCTTCGCGTTCGGCGGATCCGGCACTTCGGGCGATGCCGGCACCGGCGACGACGAGACGCCGGCCGGCCCGGTGATGTTTGCCGATTGCGACACCTGTCCGTCCATGGTGGTCGTTCCCGCCGGTACCTTCTCCATGGGATCAGAAGCATCCGAACCCGGACGAACCGGCAATGAAGGCCCCCTGCACCTGGTTACGCTATCCGCATTCGCCATCGGCGAGACGGAAGTAACGTTTGACGAGTGGGATGCCTGCGTCGCCGATGATGGCTGCGGCAGCTATTCCCCGCCCGACCGGGACTATGGCCGCGGCACCCAGCCGGTGATCGGCGTGTCCTGGTATGATGCCGGCGCCTATGCCAGCTGGCTATCGCGCAAAACCGGGCGGACCTACCGCCTGCCGACCGAAGCGGAATGGGAATACGCCGCCCGCGCCGACACGGCGACACCTTATTGGTGGGGCGACCGGTTCGATCCGGCGATTGCGCCGGTCAACGCGCCGGTTCCGCCGGACACGCTGGCGGCCAACCCGTTCGGCCTGAAAGCCATGCTCGGCAATGCGCGCGAATGGGTGGAAGACTGCTACATCAATAACTACACCGACGCGCCAACGGACGGCAGTGCCCGGCATGATGGCGACTGTGCCCGGCGCATCCTGCGCGGCGGCGCCTGGGGCCGCGACGCGGACGACCACCGCGCCGCCAACCGGGCCCGCATCGACGCCTCGGTGCGCGACAAGGTGTTCGGCTTCCGGCTGGTCACGACAGACCTTCCAGAGGCGTCGGAGGAGTAGGCCTTACGCCTCCTCTTCCTCCCCTTTCGCCACAGAGGCCGCGAGGGCGGCGGAGAGGAACCGGTCGATGTCGCCATCGAGCACACCGTCCGTATCCGACGTTTCGACTTCGGTGCGCAAATCCTTCACCATCTGGTACGGTTGCAGGACGTAAGAACGGATCTGGTGGCCGAAACCGATATCGCTCTTGCCGGCATAGCTCGCATCGGCGACTTCGCGGCGCTTCTGCAATTCCAGCTCGTAGAGCCGTGAGCGCAGCATCTTCCAGGCCTGATCGCGGTTCTTGTGCTGCGACCGGTCATTCTGGCACTGCACGACAATGCCGGTCGGATTGTGCGTCAGGCGCACGGCCGAGTCGGTCCGGTTGACGTGCTGCCCGCCGGCGCCGGAAGCGCGATACGTGTCGGTGCGCACATCGGCCGGATTGATCTCGATCTCGATATTGTCATCGATCACCGGCGTCACCGTGACAGAGGCGAACGAAGTGTGGCGGCGCGCGGAACTGTCGAACGGCGAGATGCGCACGAGCCGGTGCACCCCCTGCTCCGACTTCAGCCAGCCATAGGCACTGTCGCCCTTGATCTGCAGCGTGGCGGACTTGATGCCCGCTTCCTCGCCCTCGCGCTCGTCCATCTCCTCGACCGCCATGCCGTGCTGTTCGGCCCAGCGCACATACATGCGGCGCAGGATCGAGGCCCAGTCCTGGCTCTCGGTGCCGCCTTCGCCGGCATTGATCTGCAGGAACGCGTCATTGCCGTCCGCCTCGCCTGAAAGCAGCGCGGCAAGCTCGGCCTTCTCGGCCCGTTCTGCCGCCGTGCGCAGCGAGGCTTCGAGGTCGGCAATCATGCTCTCGTCGCCCTCGGCGAGTTCGAGCAGTTCGCCGGCTTCGTCGGCTTCCTTCTGGAGAGCGATGACCGTCTCGATCCCGTCGGCCAGTTTCTGGCGCTCACGCATCATGGCCTGGGCGGCCTGCGGATCGTCCCAGAAGTCCGGCCGTTCGGAGAGCGCCGTCAGTTCATCGAGTCGTTTTGTGGCCGTATCCCAGTCAAAGACGCCTCCGTAGCAAATCGGCCGACTTGCGGATCTGGTCTGCGAGTGCCTTGATTTCTGCGGACATGGGATGGGCCTTTCGGAATAGGAAACTGGTGTCGAGGCGGGCCTATATCGCACCCGCCCCGCAGGGTCAAAACAGACCCGCCGTCAATAAATGTCGTCGAGGTCGTTGGAAACGGCCGTCTCGGTCGGCTGCAACGGGTCGCTGTCTTCCGGCACGATGCCGGCATCGCGTTCCGGATCGAAGCCGGAAATGCTGCTGCCGCCAGAGCCGCAATTGCCCGAGATCGACAGGCAATCGTCGCTGCTGGAGAAGGCCGACAGGCCCGGCTCCGTACCCGGACGGAATGCCTCGTCGATGATCACGGCCGATCCCGGTCCCGGCAGTTCGCCGGTGCGCGCATCGATCTTCACAAGACGCACGCCCGGCGGGATACGGAACGGAATGGCGGCCTGGTCGGCCAGCGCCTTTTCCATGAATTCGGTGAAGATCGGCGCAGCGACGGAGCCGCCAGCCTCGCCTTCGCCGAGTTCGCGGTTGTCATCAAATCCGACGCGCACGCCGACCACGAGGTCTGGCGAGAAGCCCATCATCAGGGCGTCGCGATAATCATTGGTCGTGCCGGTCTTGGCGGCCAGCGGCTTGCCGACGCGCAGCGCCCGGCGGCCCGTGCCGCGCTCGACCACGCCTTCCATCATGTGGGTGACCTGGTAGGCGACAATCGGATCCAGCACCTGTTCGCGCGTATCCTGCAGCTCCGGCGGCCCCTGCCCGTCCCATTCCTCGACCTGGCAATTCTCGCACGGGCGCGTGTCATGGCGGAACAGCGTGCGGCCGTGACGGTCCTGCACGCGATCCAGCAGCGTCGGGGTGACCTTCTTGCCGCCATTCACGAAGGCGGCATATCCGCGGGTAAGCTCGATCAGGTGTGTTTCACCAGCGCCCAGCGACATGGCCGGATACGGAGGAAGTTCCTCATAGGCGCCGACCCGCACCGCAAGGTCTGAGACCGGCTGCATGCCGATATCCTGCGCCACGCGGGCGGTCACCTGGTTCAGTGACTTCTCCAGCGCGATGCGCAGCGTCACCATGCCGTAGGATTGCCCGTCCGTGTAGTTGGAGGGGCGCCAATAGTCGCCCGTCGACACGTCGAACGACACGAAGGGCGCATCCAGCATCCGCGTCGCCGGCGTATAGCCCTTCTCGAGCGCGGCGGCATAGACGAAGGGTTTGAAGGCAGAGCCCGTCTGGCGGTTCGCCTGGGTGACGCGGTTGAAGCTCGACTTGAAGAAGGAATAGCCGCCCTGCATGGCAAGGATCCGGCCGGTATGCGGATCAATCGCAACGAGCGCGCCGTCCACTTCCGGCACCTGGCGCAGGATGGCATTGCCCACCGGCACCAGCAGCGGCTTCGGCGCGGGCAAATCCACCGGGTCGCCATCGGGATCGAGTTCGGCCTCTTCCGGCGGCGGCGCCTGGGTCTCGTCAGCGTTCAGCACCTGACGCTTTAGTTCGGCAATCACCACCTGGCCAACCTGCAGGCCGGCCTTGCCGCCCTGCGGCTTGAAGGTGTTCGCCCATTCGACTTCCTCGGTCGGCAGCTTGATGGTCGCGCCATCGGTCAACAGCAATTCGGCGCCGCTGCGCGAGACCTTCTGCACCATCGCCGCTTCCCAGGTGCCATAGCCGCCGGGCAGTTTCACCTTGCCAAGCTCTTCCAGCGCCGTGTCACCCGGCTCGATGGTCGTGACCGGACCGCGCCAGCCATGGCGGCGGTCATAGGCGATGAGACCGTTCTGCAGCGCCTGCTGGGCCGCCAACTGAAGGTGCGTGTCGATGGTGGAGCGAATGGAAAGTCCGCCCTGCTCCAGCGTCTCCTCGCCATAGGACTTGATCAGGTCGCGGCGCAGCTCCTGCACGAAATAGGTCGCAGCCGCATATTCAGGCCCCTTGAGGCGCGGCGTCGTCTCCAGCGGCTTGGCGAGCGCTTCGTCGGCTTCTTCCTGGGTGATATAGCCATCCTCGACCATGCGGCCGAGCACATAGTTGCGGCGCTGCACGAGGCGTTCGGGGTTCGTGTACGGATTGACCTTGCCCGGGAATTTCGGGAGCGACGCCAGCACGGCGGCTTCCGACAGGTCGAGCTCCGGCAGCGACTTGTTGAAATAGTTGAGCGCCGCCGATCCGACACCATAGGAGCGCCCGCCGAGATAGATCTCATTGAGATAGAGCTCGAGGATCTGCTCCTTGGTGAACTCCTTTTCCAGGCGCTGGGCGACGATGGCTTCCTTGGCCTTGCGCTTCAGTGTCTGGTCATTGGTGAGGATCATGTTCTTGGCGACCTGCTGGGTGATGGTCGAACCACCCTGCAATCCGCCGGAGCCGGTCAGCTTGTTCTTGGCCGAATTGATGCCGCCGCGCGCCAGGCCGACATAATCGATCCCGTTATGGGTGAAGAAGTTCTTGTCCTCAGCGGCGACAAACGCCTCGACGACGTGTTTCGGGATCGACTCATAGGGCACGAATACGCGGTGCTGGTCAGCGAATTCCGCGATCAGCGTCCCGTCGCCGGCATGCACGCGCGAGGTGATCGGCGGTTCGTATTCCTTCAGCTTGGCGATCGAGGGAACCGTCCGGCCGAGCGCGGCGAAATACATCCACAGCGCAATCATGCCGGCAATCGCCAGAATGACACCCAGGATGAACAGGCGGCGGAACCAGACCCACATCCAGCGCGGCCCCGGCAGGCGCAGCGACGGCAACCGCAGGGCGGCGCCTGATCCTGACCCGTCCCCGGTCTCCTGATATCTCTTGTCGATCATGAGGGTATCCCTGCCGTCCGCAGACGGGAATCGCAGCCTTTTCAGGCTATAGTAAGGCGCTGGACGGGCCGGTTAAAGGGCGGGTGTCAGATGTCCTGCTTGCCGATTTCGCCGTCCTGCAGCGACACATCGGGTAGCGGCTGGCGCTCTGGCGCATCATCGGACAGGCCATTGGCAAGTTTTTCTTTGATTTCAGCGCGTTCCGTCACCGGCGGGTGGTTTTCCAGCGCCGCCTGCCAGGCATCGCGGGCCTTCTCCTCATCGCCCTGGTGCCAGTAGATGTCACCCAGGTGATGCTCGATTTCCCAATGCGTGTGCGGCTCCAGCTCCTTGCGGGCCATTTCGATCAGGCGCCGGGCCTCCGACAGGTGGCCGAGACGGTAATAGGCCCAGCCGAGGGAGTCCGCGATATAGGGGTCATGCTCGGCCATGCCGCGCGCCCGGCTCAGCACCTTGAAGCCTTCATCCAGCTTGTCGGTCCGCTCGATCAGGAAATAGCCGAGCGTGTTCAGCATGTAAGGATCGTTCGGCCGCGACAGGCGCTCGGTGCGCAGGATGGTCAGCGCCTCGTTGATCTGCCCATTCTTGCCCAGCGCGTCGGCCAGCACGATGCGCCGGTCATGCGTGTCGTCCAGCGTCCGCGCTTCGGCGGCATGTTCGGCGGCAACGCCAAAGTCGCCGAACTGGCTGTAGATCTCGGTGGCAAGGCCATGGGCTGCGGCCTTCTCTGCCTGGTTCTCCGACAGGGAAATCACTTCATCGACCAGCGCCTTGGAGGCCTTCTCGTCGTCCAGCAGCAGGCGCAACTGCAGCGCGCCATACAGCGTCGTCAGTCGCTCATCGTCATCGGCAAGGTCAAGCGCCCGGTCGATAGCGTTGCGGGCGGCGTCTTCCTTGCCGGCCATCAGCAGCGCCTGCCCGGCCGCGATCTGCAGCGCGGCGGTCGGCTTCGGCGCCGAGGTGGCGACATGAGCCACGCCTTCATAGAGCGCATTGGCATACATCTCGTCGATGATGGCCGAGCGCAGGCCGTCATCTTCCGGATGGATCAGCAGTGCCACCTGGTCCAGCGCCGATCGCTGGTCGTCGAACCCGTCGGCCCGGCCGCCCAGCATGATGGTGCGGATGATGCGCTGCTCCTGCAGGGCGCGCGACAGGTCCGACAGGGACTGCGTGAACGCCGCCGGCATGGTCAGCATCTCGTTCTTCAGATTCTTGCCGGTCTCCAGGCTGTCCAGCGCGGCGGCATAGCTGATCGCCTCTTCCGGTTCCGCATCGGCCAACTGCCGGTACACGTCCTTGGCTTCCTCGATCCGGCCGAGCCGCTGCAGCAGCAGCGCGTGGCGGGACACGACGGTCTTGATATGGCTGTAGAGCAGGCCCTTGGGATCGAAGGCATGTTCCGGCGCTTCGATCTTCGTCGGCGTCAGCGACTCATAGACCGCAAGCGCCTGTTCGGGATGGTCGAACGCCTCCAGCATGGCGGCGAGGGAAAGGTCTCCCGTCAGGCCGGGCATGCTGCCGGCGGCGCCGCGATGGCGCTTGATGGCGTCAGCCTCCCGGCCTTCCATCGCAAGCAACCAGGCATCGAGATAGGCATAGAGGCCGGTCTCCCCTTCCTCGTCACCGGCAATGGAGGAATCGGCCAGTTCCGTTCGTGCGCCTTCGAGGTCGCCGCTGGCGGCCTTGTCCAGGATCAGGAACGCATCCAGCAGCGGGCTCTCGGAGCGGTCCTCGACATCCATGTTGCGGGTCATGGTGAGGAAGGCGGCCATGTCGCCGGCCTTCACCGCATCGATGGGCGCCGGATAGGCCGAAATGCCGACCGGCTTGCCGGAAAGGTCAACCACGGCGGTGGACCGGGCGGCCCCGGAGACGCCGGAATAGGCATCCTCAACCGCAGCGGTATCAATACTAGCTGCGGATCCGAAGGGCGCAGAGGCGCAGGCACCGAGCGCGGTCGACAGGGCGAGGGCGCTGGCCGCGGCGAGATGTTTCAGTCTCATAAGGGCATGAAACTCCAGAACAGGTTTACGGCAAGTGAAGCAGCCCGGTGCGGCGAGAGCAAGGCGCCAGCGCGGTGAAACAAGGTGAATTGGCGTTCACGATCGGGCGCGGGCGCGCGATCCGCCCCTGCCGCCTGCTTGCTGCGCAATCTCAGGCCCCGGCCGGATCCCAGACCAGCTCCCCGTCTTCCTTGTAGACCGGGCCATCGGGGCGCCGGTCCAGCAGGTCCAGCACGGTTTCGCTGGGCCGGCACAGCTTCACGCCGCGCGGCGTGCACACGATCGGCCGGTTCACCAGGACCGGGTGTTCCAGCATGGCGGAGAGGATGGCCTCATCGCTCACATCGTCCGCCAGCAGGCCCAGCGCCTCGGCAGGCGACTTGCTGGTGCGCAGCGCTGCTTTCGGCGTCAGGTCCGCCGCCGCGAACAAGGCCAGCAGCTGCGGACGCGTCCAGCCCGTCTTCAGATATTCGATGATTTCCGGCTCATACCCGGCCGCCTTCACAAGGGCGACGACATTGCGGGACGTGCCGCACTCCGGATTGTGATGGATCACGACGGGAAAACGGCTCATGCGGGGGCGTCCTTGTCCTGCCCGAACAGGAAAGCCGAAACGCCGGTCGCCAGCAACGCCCCGATCAGCTGCGCGAGGATGAAACCCGGAACGTCGGCGCCGCGCACGCCTGCAAATGTATCGCTGAGGGCACGGGCAATCGTGATGGCCGGATTGGCAAAGCTCGTGGAGGCAGTCCACCAGTATCCCGCCGCGATGACCAGCGCGACCGCCGCCGGAACGGCCTTCGGCGCATGCCGGATCGCCCCGAAGATCGCGAAGACCAGCGCGAACGTCGCCACGCCCTCCGACAGCATCTTCGCCGCGCCGGACCGGTCGGTTGACGCCGCCTGAACCAGCGGCAGTTCGAACATGGCATGTGCCAGCATCGCGCCGGCGACACATCCGGCGATTTGCACGATCCCGTAAATCACGGCCATGCCGGGGGATATCTCCCGCCGCATGGCAAAGGCGAGGGTCACGGCCGGATTGAAATGCGCGCCGGAGACCGGCCCCAGCACGGCGACCAGCACCCAGAGGATCGCCGCCGTCGCGGCCGTATTGCCCAGCAGGGCGACACCATCATTCCCGGCACTGACGGCCACCGCGAGGATGCCGGAGCCGATGACGACGCCGGCCAGGAACAATGAGCCGATAAATTCCGCCAGGAGCCTTTGCGCCGGAGCCATCTTCCCTGCCCTCTTCACCATTGCGGGATAGAGAGCCGGATGGCTGCGCTCAAGCAACAAACATCTGCGTCACGAAAACTTGCAGGATCAGCCGATCCGCAATTTGAGCGGCCCGGCGGTCACGACGAGGCCGCCCTCACCCTGGTGGACGGCCTGCAGGGCCTCGCGGACCAGTGTGTGGGCAATGTCCTTTGGCGTGGTCTGCGAAACCGAAACGCAGCCGGACAGGCAAAGGCTCGCAATCGCCAGCGCGGCGCAGTTGCGGTCGAGGTGTGACAAACGCGGCATGATACTCTCCCAGGCTCTCCCCCGGCGCGGTTCACGCCGGTATTCAGTCCTGAGATGCCGCGAGCCCGGCAGATGGATGCAGCGGGTGCAGAAAAATCTGCACCCGCCAGCAGCCTACATGTTCGGATAGGCCGGGCCGCCGCCGCCTTCCGGCACGGTCCAGTTGATATTGCCGTTCGGATCCTTGATGTCGCACGTCTTGCAGTGGATGCAGTTCTGCGCGTTGATCTGGAACTTCAACTCGCCGCCATCCTCGATCCACTCATACACACCGGCCGGGCAATAGCGCGCCGAAGGGCCGGCAAACACGTCGTGCTCCGAAGACACCTGCAGGGCCAGGTCGGCGACTCTCAGGTGCACCGGCTGGTCTTCCTCGTGGAAGGTGTTGGTGAAGGAGACATTGGTCAGCTTGTCGAAGCTGATGACGCCATCGGGCTTCGGATAGTCGATCGGCTTGAACTTCTTCGCCGGCTTCAGCGACTGGGCATCGGACTTGCCATGCTTCAGCGTGCCGAAGAAGGAGAAGCCGCCGAACAGGGTCGAGACCCACATTTCGAGGCCGCCCATCGGGATGCCGATGGCCGTGCCGAGCTTCGACCAGAGCGGCTTCACGTTCCGCACCTGCTTCAGCTCCTTGTAGACCGAAGAGTCCTTGTAGGCCTCTTCATAGGCGTCCAGCGTGTCGCCTTGCCGGCCGTCCACGATGGCGTTGAAGGCCGCCTCGGCGCCCATCATGCCGGTCAGGATGGCATTGTGGCTGCCCTTGATGCGCGGCA
>JAGQRO010000087.1 GCA_020425315.1 Hyphomonas sp.
CAGCGCGGCCAGCTCGCCCTTGGCGCTGACCGCCAGGATCAGCTTCGGCGCGAGATTGCCCTGCCCCTTGGTGAGCTCGGCGGGGAAGACGACCCGGCCCTGCTGGTCGGATTTCGACTCGGCCAGAACGTCATTGTTGCGCGCGATCAGCTGGACTTCTGTGTCGGAGACCGGCTTGCCATCCTTCAGGGAACGGAGCGTCACGTCGAGCCCGTTCTGGCCCTCATAGGCGGTGATGGCGAGGTCGGTCAGCATGATCCAACGGCTGGACGAGGCCGGCGGGCCGACCGAGTCGCTGATCTCGCCGGCATCCTTGACGGTGACATAATAGGCACCGGGCTTCAGCGTGCCGACGGCGGCTTCCAGCGGGAAGACGGAGATCACGGCGGCATTCTGCTGGCGGGCAATATCGATCGTACCCTTGAACAATTCTTCCTGCACATCGTCAGGATCGTCCTCGCCCCAGGTCCAGGAATAGCGGCCCTGAGCGACGGTGCTGCCCTCGCTGATACGCTTGAAGGCAAGCGCGCGGTCATTGATGCGGGAGACCGTGACTTCCACCTGATCGACGTTCACCGTCTCGATGGGCAGGCCGTCAGCGTCCTCGCGTGGCAGGATGACGCCGGATCCCTTGAAGCCGACATAGGGCGGCCGGTCGGCGAAATCGATCGGCACGTCTTCCTGGTTCTTCAGGGTGCGCCCGTCTGCCGATGGCAGGCCGGAGAGCAGCGTGGCGGTGCGTTCGGACCCGAAGGTCAGGCCGCCGACGCAAAGTTCGCGGCCCTCAACGCTCAGCGCCGGCTTGAAGGCCGGGCGGAATTCCACATAGGGGGAGTAATCGGTCTCAGGGTCCAGCGCGGCGGAGAAGACGAAACAGGCCAGCGGGTCGTCGCCGGCCGTGTCGATGCGGTAGCGGAAATAGGTGAACTCCTGCTCGCGGGCCTCGATGGCCTGCTGGCGGCGCTTCTCGCGCTGGCGCGCCGCGACGCTTTCAGCGGCAGAGAGCTGGACGACACTGCCTTCATCGTCCGTCTTGGCCTTGTCGGTCTTGCCGCCTCCCCCACACGCCGCGAGAATTCCCAGAAGGACGGCCATCGCCGCCGCTTTCGCATACCCCCTCCGGCCCGGGATGTGGTGCGTCATAGACCCTCTCCTTACGTCTCCATGAATATTCTTACACATCTTCGCAGGGGCGCGAACAGGGCGCGATTGGGACAATTCGGACATTATTCAGGGTTTTTCGGTGCCGGGGGCGTCGCAAGGGCCCGCTTGCCAGAGCCCGAGACCCGCGCCACTGTCCCCCGCGCATGTGGAGCTGGCGCATCCTGGGAGTGATTGCCTTCGCGTTCGGCGCGATCGGGCTGTTCATACCCATCTGGCCCACCACGGTTTTCTGGATCGTCGCCGCGCTGGCCTTTGCCCGGTCGAACCCGGCCTGGGCGGAATGGATCTACAACCGGCCGAAGATCGGCCCGCCGATCCGCCTGTTCGTGGAAACCGGCGCGCTGACCAGGGCCGCGAAAGTGGCGGCGCTGACCGGCATGGGGCTGGCCGCCTGCCTTGTCGGCGCCCTGCTCTGGCGCCGGCCGGTGCCGTTGGGGATCGGATTGTCGGTGATCGCGGCGGGCGCGGTGTTCGTCATCACCCGGCCGAAGGCGGGCGCCTAGTCGATTTCCGGCGGGGTGTCTTGAGGCAGGCGCTCGGCCTGTGCGCTGTAATCGTGCACCTGGGAGGCCAGCTTCGCCTCATGACGCTCGCGCAGCTCATCCGAAAACGCGCTGGCAAACACGCCGGCCGGCAGGGCAACGACACCAATACCTGCAATTGCGATGACCGACGCAAACATCCGGCCGAGCGGCGTGACCGGATAGACATCGCCATAGCCGACCGTGGTGAGCGTCGCGATCGCCCACCAGATAGCGCGCGGAATCGAGGCGAAGCTCTCCTGATGCTCGCCGCCGACGCCTTCAATGAAATAAAGCGCCACCGCCGAAATATAGACCAGCATCAGCGCCATGATCAGCGCCGTCAGGAGCTGCGTCCCGCCCCGCTTCACCGCCGCGCCGAACACGCCGAAGGCCGGCACGAAACGGGCAATCTTGATCAGGCGGAACAGGCGCAGCACACGCAGGGCGATCAGCGGAATGCCGAACCCGCCCACCATCACGATGAGTTCCGGCAGGAAGGCCAGAAGGTCCGCAACCGAATAGAACCGCGTCATGTATTTCACGCGTCCGCCGATGCCGGCATATTGGGGATCGAGCCCGGCAATGATCACGCGGATCACGTATTCTATGGCGAACACGGTCACCACGAAGACATTGAAGATGTCGAACGCGGTGCGCCAGGCCGGCTGGACGGTGAGCGTCGGCTCGGTCTCCAGTGCCAGGAACAGGAAGCTCATCAGGACAAGGAAGACAATGATGATATTGGTCTTCGAAATGCCGGCCGCCCGGGCCTCCGGCACCATTTCCTGATAGAGCCTGTAGCGCAGCCCGTTCTGCACCATCAGCTGTTGCACCGCCATCTCCCGCCTCGTCGCTGCGACCGCCTTCTATCCCCTTAGCACGCCGCCGGCGCCCTTGGCGACCGCTGCAACGATCTTGTCCATCAGGGCCTGGATGTCCTCATCCTTCAGCTTTTCCTTCGGCTGGATCGTCACTTCCATGGCGACGGACTTGCGGCCCTCCGGCACGCCCTGGCCCTGATAGACGTCAAACACGTCGACCGAATGGATCAGCTGCTTGTCGGCGCCCTGCGCATGGCGCACGACATCGCCGGCCGCAACGGCCTCATCGACCACGAAGGCGAGGTCGCGCCGGATCGGCGTCAGCTCGAGGCGCTCCAGAACCGGTTTGGTCTTGGTCGCCCGCGCCTTCATCAACGGCAGGGCATTGAGGTTCAGCTCGAAGCCGAAAGCCGGGCCGTCCACGTCCAGCGCCTTCAGAACGCCGGGATGCAGTGCGCCGAAATGGCCGACCGTCAGTTTCGGGCCGAGGCGCAGGCTGCCTGCCTGCCCCGGATGCCAGTGCGGCTGGACCGGCGCGCCGACCTGGAAACGCTCGCCCGGCTGGCCAAGCGCATCGAGTACGGCGAACAGGTCCGCCTTGGCGGCATAGGAATCATATGGCTTCGGCGCGCCCTGCCAGTGACGCTGGGCCACCGGGCAGACCAGGCCGGCGATCATCGTGCGCTGGTCGTTCGGCCCGTCGCCGAGATAGACCGGGCCAGCCTCGAAGAAGCGCACGCCCGGCTCGCCCCGATTGGCGGCGCGCTGGGCGGCAACAGCCAGATTGCCGAGGATGGACGGGCGCATCTGGTTCAGCTCGCTCGCCACCGGGTTCGCCACTGTCAGGCTGTCCGGCGTCTTGCCGAACAGGCCGGCATGTTCCTTCGACATGAAACTCCAGGTCACCGCTTCGAGGAAGCCGCGGGACGCCATCACGCGCCGGGCCGTGCGCACGCGCGCCTGCATCGGCGTGGTGATCGCGCGGCGGCCGCCTTCGGGCAGCGGCAGCGAGGTCGTCGGCAACTGGTCGTATCCGACAAGGCGCGCCATTTCTTCCACGATGTCGGCCGACTGTTCCATGTCGAACCGGAAGCTTGGTGGCATCAGGTACCAGGCATCGCCCGCATCCTCGATGGAGAAGCCGAGATCCTTCAGGATACGGCGCATCTCTGCCGGTTTGATGACCAGGCCGGTCAGGCGCTCCACATCGGAGGGATAGAAGGTCACTTTGTCGGTGCGCGCCGGGATGGAGCCGGCAATCTTCGCCTTCGTCACGGTGCCGCCGCCATATTCGGTGATCAGCGCGAGGGCGAGGTTCAGCCCGTCAATGCAGCTTTGCGGATCGACCCCGCGCTCGAACCGGTAGCGCGCATCGGAATGAATGCCCGTGGCGCGGCCGGTGCGCGCGGTGCGCAGCGGATCGAACCAGGCGCTTTCGACGAACACGTCCACGGTCTCGTCCGACACCGCCGTCGACTGGCCGCCCATCACGCCGCCCAGGCCGATGGCGCCGCTATCGTCAGCGATGACGCACATTTCCTCGCCGATCTCATAGGTCTTGCCGTCGAGCGCTTCGAGTTTTTCGCCCTTGCGGCCGAGGCGCGCGACGACGGCGCCCTGCAGCTTCGCCGCATCATAGACGTGCAGCGGGCGGGCGCGGTCATAGGAGATATAGTTCGTGATATCGACCAGCAGCGATTTCGGTGTCAGGCCGACGGCCTTCAGGCGCTGCTGCATCCAGTCCGGGGACGGACCGTTCTTCACGCCGCGCACCAGCGCGCCGGCAAATTTCGGGCACGCCTCTTTCGCTTCCAGCTTGATATCGACCGGGCAGTCGAAGCTGCCGGAGACTTTCTTTACGTCACTGGCGAGAAACCGCCCTGCCCCGGCGGCGGCGAGGTCGCGGGCGATGCCCTGCACGCCCAGCCAGTCGGGCCGGTTCGGCGTCACCTCGAAATCGATCACCGGATCGGCAA
>JAGQRO010000088.1:0-3661 GCA_020425315.1 Hyphomonas sp.
TCATATTCCAGCTTGGCCTCCTTCTTGGCGACCGCCTCTTCCTCGCCCTCGAACAGTTCTTTTGCAGTCTCCCGCCAGGCACCGAAGTGGTACTCGTCGAAAACGACGAGGTCCCAGTTCACCTGGTGGAGCCACTCGTTCTTCGCCTTGATGTTCCCTGCTGCATCGCGGCCCAGGAGGTCCTGGAACGAGCCGAAATAGACGACGGGCTTGGAACGATCGATCTGGGTTGGGTCGCCTCCGGAGTTTTTCGACAGGTACTGCCAACCGTCGAAATCGACGTGGCTCTCTAGATCCGTCTGCCACGCATCCTCAACTGCAGGCTTGAATGTCACCACGAGCACCCGCTTGGCGCCGAGCTTCTTCGCCAGTTGGTAGGTCGTGAAGGTCTTGCCGAACCGCATCTTGGCGTTCCAGAGGAACCGCGGCACTGCGTGCATGTCCTCTGCCCAGCGGGACATGAAATAGCCGTGGGTCATGTCCACCGCCTCGGCCTGCTCCCGGCGCATCGGGAACGTCAGGTGATGGTTGCCGCTGAACTTCTTGCCTGTCCGCAGCTCGGTCAGGACGGTCTTCACGTCGCTCAGCGTGCAGCGCACCCACTCCAGTTCGCTGTCCGAGAACCCCTTGCGGGCAAGAGCGGCGCGCACCTCGTGGTCGGTGAAGACTGTGCCGTCGTCCCGTTCGGCCGGTTCGTCCAACTCGATGCGATAGTTCTTGATGGCTGCCGTCCTGAGCTGCTCGGCCACGCGCCGCTTCACGTCGCGCGTCGTCTGTCCGATCTTGAGAAGACCGGCATGCGCATCGTCGGCGATGGAATAGGCGTAGATGCGGGGGCGGGCTTCAGGCTTCGGGGCGAGGATTTCGTCGATAGTGGGCTTATGCATCGTCGCCGTCGTCCACCGAGACGTCGCCCAACAGATCGCTCGCCACTTCCATTGGACGGACGATCTTCTCGACGAAGGCGATCTCTTCTTCGGACAAGCCGTAGAGGGCATACAGATCCGCGTCGGTCCAAGTCCGCGTCCAGTCCTGGATCGGAACGAAGGTATAGACTTTGCGGGTTACGTGCTGCGAAGACTTGTGCAGCAAGATCAGAAACCGGGTCAGGCGGCATGCAAGATAGGAGAGCGCACTATCTGCCTCCTCCTTGGTATCGAAAGGGCCGATGGTCAAATAAGTTTCGGATGAGATTGACCCAGGCCCAGCAACAAATGGCGTGCTGATAATCTTATGAGGATAGCTGTCTCGATTGCCAGTTCCGGGAGCCGCATAACCGGCGAAAAGCTTCCATCGATCAATTAGGTGTTGGCCGGATCGAACATCATCACGGGGAACATAACCAACTCCACCATTCTGGTAGATGGTTACGTCACCCGGTGATCTCTTCTTCTTTCCCTTGAAGAACGTCCTGAAGCCAAAAGCCCTAGCGGAACTTACCAGCCGATCGAACCGGCGCGCTTCCGGCAGAGACATGACTTCGTCCTGTCCCGTCTCGTGAGCCATGACTTTGCGAAGAATGGAGACGCCTTCATTATAACGAATGAATATTTCGGCGCCCTTCTCAAGCAAGGGTCGCGTGGCCTCCGAAGCCGGCCAATCCTTGAAATGAGTGGCGACCCGACAAGGGCCGCGGTTGTCCTTGTCCCACAGGAAATAGCAGACACCGCCTTTCAGGCCCACGCCCGGGAATACGTCCGCGGCGCTCAGGAAGTCGTCAATCGAGCGAAGGCGATCATCTTTCAGCATCGACTCACGAAAGTCGTCGAGACCTTTGCCTCCGGAAAACCAGCGGGATGGGATAACCATGGTCAGATAGCGCGGTTCGAGGTTCTTCGCCTGCTCGACAAACTTCTGGTAAATCGGGGCGGCGCTGGTTCCGTGCCCGCCATCGTCCAACTGATACGGTGGATTTCCGATGATCACGTCGAAGTGCATGTCGCCTCCAAATAGCTCGGCAACCCGAGTCTTGATGTTGTCGGTATGAATGAATGCGTAGGCGTGGGTCTCGAGTCCCTCGCCACGGTCGAGCGATGCCTGGCTGGCGCCGCAGAACTTGCATTTTCCGTCGGCCCAAGTGTGTTCGGTGCGCTCGAACCAGATGTTTCCAGCGTCACTGTTGAAGCGCCTTGTTACGGCGTGCGCGCCATTGGCGTGCTTCGAACAATAGACGCTGCGTCGTGCCAGCATGGCGGTCAGGTGGGTAATTCCAATTCCGAACACCTGCTGCGACAGGATATGGTCAACGCGTTCCTGAAGGTCCGGAATCTCGTCGGCCAGCCCCGCGGTGAGGCGGACGGTGATTTCGCGAAGGAACACGCCAGACTTGGCGAAGGGGTCCAGAAACTTCACATTCCGGTCAGCCCAGATGTTCGCGCCATCGTGACCCGCGGCCCAAGCCTCCGCGAGTGTATCAAGCATTCGGTTCGCGAACTCGGGTGGCGTGAAGACCTCGTCGTTCGACAGGTTCGCGATGCAGGTCAGCACGTCGGGATTGCGCCCGCGAAGGGCAAAGCCAGCCTGTATACTCATGCGGCCTCCATCGGCGTGCCACCGCAGCCAGTTGCGAGGTCGCGCACCGCCATTGGCGGGTATGTTCTGATCGGGGTGAAGAGCTCATGCTTGCCGAGATGCGCGAACAACGAACCTTCCGCGCTGAACCTCGATGAGCCAGTAAGGACGTCCAGGCGGAAGTCGCGCCGCTGGAACTTGCCCCTGCCGATATAGCCCCATTCGGCGAAAGTGATCGGCTCACCGTCATGCCTTCGCATCGTGACCGCGTCACCATGGAGGAGATTGCACGACAGCACGAAGGATGCGGCACGATAGAGGTCGTCCGATTTATCCAAACCGAGATAGTCCGAAAATATCTCGATCAGGTTTGCCCGACACTCAGCGATGTTGTCTTCGAGCAGTTCAATGCCGTAGATGCACATTAAGCCTAGAAGGGCAAAATGCCTCTTCTCGAAATCAGATTTCCCGAACTTGATTTCGACGGCGGCAAGCTTTCGTTGCAGAACGCGAACCAAAAAATTGCCACTTCCGCAGGCTGGTTCAAGAAAACGCGAGTCAATTCTGTCCGTCTCGTCTTTGACGAGGTCGAGCATGGCGTCGACCAGCCATGGCGGCGTGAACACTTCGCCATGGTCGGCAACTCGTTTCTTTGATCTTATCAGGCTCATGTTGCAATAGTGTCAGGTTGCCCCGGATCGGTAAATATGAGATCGGCACTGGAGACGCAGGTGTGGGCGTGGCCAGGCTCCGTCTGAGGGGCTCAGCGACCCTGCTGCTTCGCCCGCCGCCAACGTCTTGCTGCGGCAGACGCGCAACGGTTGTCCTCGGCCAACAACGGCTCGTCAAGCACGCTCTGTCGTTGCTGACGCGTCAGGCATCCTTCGCCTACTCAGCCTAGACTGCGGCGCAGGCCTTCTGCGACGGCATCGGCCGCCATGCGCACCGGCTCGGCGGCGAGGTGGGCGTAACGTGCCGTGGTCTGGACCTGCGTGTGGCCAAGGAGCTTGCCGATCATCGGCAGTCCCTGACCCGAGGCGACGGCGGTCGACGCGAAGGTGTGGCGCAGGTCGTGTATGCGGACGTCCTTCACCCCGGCGCGGGCGCGAACGCGCTGCCAGAAGGGCTGGAGATCGCTCAGGCGCTTGCC
>JAGQRO010000088.1:3786-4065 GCA_020425315.1 Hyphomonas sp.
GCAGGACGCGCTCGGCCAGATCGACGTATGCCCACTTCAACGTCATGATCTCGTTCAGCCGACAGCCGGTCAGGATCAGCAAGCGCGCGGCGAGGATTGCTGATGGCAGTTCAATCCCCTCCGCCTCCATTTCGCGCAGCACCTCACCGATCCGGCGGAGTTCGGCTGCGCTGAGAAAGCGCTCGCGCTTCTCCTCGGGATACTTCCGGATGTGCTTTCGCGGGTTGGTGCCGTCCGGACGCAGGCCCCACATCTCGGCGAGGCTGAACATCTTCGAGA
>JAGQRO010000489.1 GCA_020425315.1 Hyphomonas sp.
ACCAGGTCGCGCCGATCTCGACCAACCTGATCCTGTCCTATGTGTCAGAACACATCCTCAACCTGCCCCGCTCATTCTGAGCCTGCCCCATGACCCGACGTCCTGCCTCTCCCCTGCCTGAAACCTCTTTCCCGCTCTTCCTGCCCGGCGATCGCCCGGACCGCATCCCGAAGGCGTGCACTTCAGGCAGCGACATGGTGATTGTCGACCTTGAGGACGGGGTTGCGCCCGAGGCAAAAACCGCCGCCCGCGCAGGCCTCTTTGATGCCCTGCCGGATGCCCCGCCAGTGCCCCTCCTGTTACGGCTTAATGCCCCCCGGACAACGTGGTATGAGGACGATCTGGTGCTCGCCGCACAGCCTGGCGTCAGCGGTGTGATGCTGCCAAAAGCCGAAACTGTGGACGAGCTAGCCGCCCTGCGCGCCCGGCTCAGGCCCGGTCAGGTGATCATTGCGCTGGTCGAATCCGCCCGCGGACTGGCGGCTGTCGAGACGCTGGCCCCGCATGCTGACCGGCTGGCCTTCGGCTCGATCGACTATGCTGTCGACATTGGCTGCGAGGAGAGCCATGAGGCCCTGCTGTTCGCCCGCTCGCGCATGGTGCTGGCGGCGCGGCTGGCCGGCCGCCCAGCCCCGCTGGACGGGGTGACGACGGCGATTGGCGATACCGCCGTGATCGAACACGATGCGGCCCATGCCAGCGGCCTCGGCTTTGGCGGCAAGCTGCTGATCCATCCGGCGCAGATCGGACCGGCCCTCGACGGTTTCGCTCCATCGCTTGCGCAGATCGAATGGGCCGAACGGGTCTTGACCGCGAGCACTGGCGGGGCGATGTCGCTTGATGGTGAGATGATCGACGAACCTGTGATATTGCGCGCTCGAGCCATTCGTGAGCGCGCTTCGCTTTCGTCCCGCAATTGAAGGAAATACGAATGAAGGAACTGAAACGGGAACTTGCTGACGGGATTCTTTGTCTTACCCTGGATGTACCCGGCAAGAAGAATGCGCTGACGGATGTTTTGCGCGCCGAGTTGCGCGATGCGCTGGCAGACGCCCAGGACAACCGGGAGGTCAGGGCGATCGTTCTTTGCGGGGCGGCGGGCAGTTTCTGTTCAGGCGGAGACATCTCCGCGATGACCGGCGATCGGGAAGTGGCGCGCAAGCGCATGACCATCCTGCACGACGTGGTGCGGTTTCTCATCGCCGGCAGCAAGCCTTCCGTCGCCGCTGTTGCGGGTCCGGCCTTCGGTGCGGGATTTTCGCTGGCATTGTGTTGCGACCAAATCGTCGCCGATGACAGCGCGAAGTTTTGCGCTTCCTTCGGGCGTGTCGGGCTGCCGCCCGATCTCGCACTTTCGTGGACCCTGCCGCGACGCGTCGGCGATGGCGCCGCAAGACGGATTCTGCTGACGGCGAAGGTGGTCGAGGCCGAAGAGGCCGGAGCAATCGGCCTTGCCGACGAGGTTGTCGAGGGCGCCGATCTGCTCGACGCCGCCCGCGAACGTGCGATGGAACTGGCGGCCTACACGATGGAATCGAAGGCGCATCTGAAGGCACTGCTGGCGGCATCGGGTGGGTCTCTTGACGAACTCCTTGAACAGGAGATGCAGTCCTACATCACCCTGCTCAACAGCGAGGAACACCGTCAGGCAAGAGAGGCCTTTCTGTCGAAGGCCCGTTCGAAGGACTGAAGCAAGAAGGCGGGTGCGGGGCGCAGCAGGAAATCAGTTTTCGCGCTGTTTCTTCTTGCCGGTGTAAAACAGGGGATAGAACTTCTCCACGACGGGGCTGTCGAAAGCCATGGAGTGGCAACCGCCCATATAGAATGGCGTCTCGGTGATGTCACCGGTGGAAAGGCTCTCGGCTCCGGTACGGCTTTCACGCCAGGCCGACAGGGTCTGGAAGGCGACGGTCGCCACGCCGAACAGCATTTCCTTGAGATGCGTGCAGCCGGCTGTACGGCCAAGGTTTTCATTAAGGGCATGGCGCCAGCCCTTTGCCAGGTTCGCGCCGACAAGTTTGGGCAGGTTCTCTCCGCCGCCATGGCAGAATGAATAGGGGATGTCCTCCATGTGGTAGGCGATCTCCCTGACATTCATCTCGTTGTCGATCGTCACGCGTGTCGAGATGTTATGGACAAAGGCGCCGGCGGGCAGCTTGCCGCGTTCAAGATCGAAATAGTCGTAGAATTTGGAATCCTGCACCGTCGCATCGATGTCCCACAGGCCGTCCTCGCG
>JAGQRO010000089.1 GCA_020425315.1 Hyphomonas sp.
ACGCGGTTGATGTGAACCAGCTTGTCGATGAACTCGCTGTCCCGCTCCTCGCGGTTGTCCTTGCGCTCGCGCTCGGCACGTTCCTTAGCCATATTGCTTTCCGCCTTCCGTCGTGTCGCAGAATTAGAAGTTGAGGCCGCCTTCGCGGGCGGCGTCGGCGAGCGCCTTGACGCGCCCGTGATAGAGATAGCCGCCGCGGTCGAACACGACGTCCTTGATGCCTGCCTTGATGGCGCGTTCGGCAATGAGCTTGCCAATTGCGGCCGCAGCATCCTTGTCAGCGCCGGTCTTGATCGTGCCCTTGAGATCTTTCTCGAGGCTCGAGGCAGCAGCGACCGTCACACCCTTCGTGTCATCGATGACCTGGGCGTAGATGTTCTTGCTGGACCGGAACACCGAAAGACGGGGCCGCAGCGCACCACGCGCAGCGAGCGCCTTGCGGACGCGGGCCTTGCGCAGATCATGTGAATTCTTCTTAGCCATGGGCCACCTGTTACTTCTTCTTGCCTTCCTTGCGGAAGATATATTCACCCTGGTACTTGACGCCCTTGCCCTTGTAGGGTTCGGGGCCGCGGAACTCGCGGATCTCAGCCGCAACCTGGCCGACCTGCTGCTTGTCGATGCCGGAGACCACGATTTCGGTGGGCTTCGGCGTCTTGATGTCGATGCCATCCGGGATTGGGTAGCTGATGTCGTGGCTGTAGCCAAGGTTCAACTGCAATGCCTTGCCCTGTACGGCGGCACGATAGCCCACACCGCTGATTTCCAGCGTCTTCGAATAGCCGGTCGTCACGCCCGTGACCATGTTGGAGATCATGGTGCGCGACATGCCCCATGCGGAGCGGGCTTCCTTTGACTTGTTGACCGGGTCCACCTTGACGCCATCTTCTTGCATCTTGGCGATGACGCGGTCGGTCAACACAAACTTCAATTCGCCCTTCGGCCCCTTCACGGAGACGTTGGTACCGGCGAGATTGACGGTGACGCCTGCCGGAACCGGGACTGCTTTCTTGCCGATACGAGACATGACAGCTTCCTCAGAATACGGTGCAGAGCACTTCGCCGCCCACGTTCTGGGCGCGCGCGTCCGCATCGGACATCACACCCTTGGGGGTCGACAGGATGGAAATGCCGAGGCCGTTATAAACCGTCGGCAAGGTGGCGACCGACGCATAGACGCGGCGGCCGGGCTTCGAAATGCGCTGGAGCTCGCGAATGACCGGAGCACCATCGAAATACTTCAGCTCGACTTCGATTTCAGACTTGTTGTTGCCCAGCTGGACAACACCATAGCCACGGATGAAGCCTTCGCCCTGAAGCACGTTTAGCACGTTCTCGCGCAGCCGCGAGTGAGGCATGGAGACCTTCGACTTGCCCCGCTCCTGCGCATTCCGGATACGGGCGAGCATGTCGCCGATCGGATCATTCACACTCATTCTTCGTTCTCCTGAAGTCCGTATCTGTTACCAGCTCGACTTGACGAGGCCCGGGATCAGACCCAGGTTGCCAAGTTCGCGCAGCGCCAGACGCGACATCTTAAGTTTTCGGTAGTAAGCCCGCGGACGGCCCGACACCTCGCAGCGATTGCGGATGCGGTTCTTGGCTGAATTGCGCGGCAATTCCGCCAGCTTCAGCTGGGCCGCAAAGCGCTCCTCAATGGGGAGCTCCTTGTTCTGCGTGACGGCCTTCAACTTCGCGCGCTTGTTGGCATACTGCTTCACCATCTTGCGGCGGCGGTTGTTCTTTTCTACCGAGCTTGTCTTCGCCATAGGGCCTTTACCTCAGCCTTTTCGTGTTCGTTTGCCGCTTACGCCGCCTTGCGGACGGGCTTGCGGAACGGGAAGTTGAA
>JAGQRO010000090.1 GCA_020425315.1 Hyphomonas sp.
TTCGCGCCGCGCCTGTCCTTCTTCTGGGCCATCGGCATGAATACGTTCATGGAAGTCGCCAAGATGCGCGCCGCGCGCCTGCTCTGGGCGAAGCTGGTAAAGGAGAATTTCAGCCCGAAATCGCCGAAATCGCTCAGCCTGCGCACGCACTCGCAGACCTCTGGCTGGTCGCTGACCGCGCAGGACGTTTACAACAACGTAATCCGCACCTGCCTCGAGGCCATCGCGGCCACGGGCGGGCAAACGCAGTCGCTGCACACGAACAGCTTCGACGAAGCGCTCGCCCTGCCGACGGATTTCTCCGCCCGGATCAGCCGTAACACGCAGCTGTTCCTGCAGCAGGAGGCTGGCGCCTGCCAGACGATCGATATGTGGGGCGGCTCCTACTACGTCGAGCGCCTGACACACGACCTGGCCGCCAAGGCGCTCGCCCATATCGAGGAAGTCGAGAAGATGGGCGGCATGGCGAAGGCCATCGAGGAAGGCCTGCCGAAACTGCGCATCGAGGAAGCCGCCGCGAACACGCAGGCCCGCATCGACAGCGGCGCGCAGACCGTTGTCGGCGTCAACAAATTCCTGCTCGACGAGGACGAAGACGTGCCTGTGCTGAAGGTGGACAATGCCGCCGTGCGCCGCATGCAGCTGGACAAGCTGTCCCGCCTCAAGTCCGAGCGCAACCAAACCGAGGTCACCGCGAAGCTGGATGCCATCGCCGAAGCCGCCGCCGGCACACAGGGCAACCTCCTCGCCCTCGCCGTAGATGCGGCGCGCGCCAAGGCGACCGTGGGCGAAATCTCCGAAGCGGTTGAGCGCAGCCAGGGCCGCCACCAGGCCGTCATCCGCTCCATCAAGGGCGTCTATGGCGGTGGGGTGAAGTCAACCGACAAGGCCAAGGAAGCGACCGCGCTTGCCGCCGAATTTGCAGCCAGGCATGGCCGCAAGCCGAAGATCTACATCGCCAAGATGGGCCAGGACGGGCACGACCGGGGCCAGAAAGTCGTCGCCTCGGCGCTGATGGATCTTGGCTGGGACGTCGTCATCGGCCCGCTGTTCCAGACGCCGGAAGAGGCCGCCGCCGATGCCCGCAAGGAAGGCGTGGACATTGTCGCCGCCTCCTCGCTCGCCGCTGGCCACCTGACGCTGGTGCCGGAACTGAAGCGGGCGCTCGGCAATGAAGGCGCGGCCAACGCCCGCATCATCGTCGGCGGCGTGATCCCGCCGCAGGATTTCGACGCGCTGCACGCCGCCGGCGCCACGGCGATCTTCCCGCCGGGCACCGTGATCTCGGACAGTGCCGTGAAGATGCTGGAAGTCCTGAACGGGACTGACGGCACGAAGACGGCTGCAGAATGAGCAATCCGGCCTCCACCGCAGGCTACGCGGAGGAAGCCGCCGACCTGTTCATTCGCTATGAAAAGCGCGATCCGGCCGATGTGCATGCGCCATGGGCGGAGTTCATGCCAAGGCCGCCTGCACGCATTCTGGACATCGGTGCCGGCACCGGACGGGATGCGGCCTGGTTCGCCCGGCTTGGTCATTCTGTTCTGGCGGTGGAGCCTGTCGACGAACTGCGCGCCGGCGCCGCGAAGCTTCACCCGGAACCGGAGATCACCTGGCTGGCTGACTCCCTGCCGGAGCTGACCGCCACGCGCGCCCGGAACGAGACGTTCGACATGATCCTGATGCATGCTGTCTGGATGCACCTGTCCGAGGCCGAACGCCTTGTCGGAATGGCGCATGTGGCCAGCCTGCTGAAGCCCGGCGGGCGCCTGTTCATGAGCCAGCGCCACGGCCCCATCCCGGAAGGCCGGCGCATGTTCGACATATCCGGCGAGGAAACCATTGCGCTTGCCGCCCCGCTGGGATTGAAAAACCTGTATTGCGACCGCGCCGGCTCCATCCAGGCCGAGAACATGGCGCGCGGGATAGAATGGACCAAACTGGTCTTTGAAAAGACCTCTTGAAAGCCTGAACTCACTCACCAGATATTATTGATATTCGATAATCAGAGAGCCAGACATGATCGTATCCACCACCCCCACGCTGCAAGGCCACGAGATCACCGCTTACAAAGGCCTTGTGGCCGGCGAGGCCATTATCGGGGCGCACATCTTCAAGGATTTGTTCGCCGGCATCCGCGATATCGTGGGCGGGCGTTCGGAAGCCTATGAGAAGACCATCCGCGAAGCCCGCGAGATCGCCACGCGCGAAATGTGCGAGGAGGCCCAGCGCCTTGGTGGCAATGCCGTTGTGGGTGTCGACATCGACTATGAAGTCGTCGGCCAGGGCGGATCGATGATGATGGTGTCGATCTCCGGCACGGCCGTCGTGATTACGTGAGCGCAGTCCGGCAGACCGCCCCGACGGCGGATGACCTGCTCGGCCTTGCCGAGGCCTGTCTGGCGCGCCTGCCGGCGCACATGCAAGCGGCAGCGTCGAATGTGCGCCTGATCGTTCAGGACTATGCCGATGATGCGCTGCTGGATGAACTCGGCATCGGCGATCCGCTGGAACTCAGCGGTCTTTACTCCGGCGTGCCGGTGACCGACGAGAGCGTGACCAGCCCGTCCATCGAGACGCCGCTGGTGTTCCTGTTCCGCATGCCCATCCTGTTCGAATGGGCCGAGCGCGGCGACGTGACCGTGGACGAACTCGTCGCCCATGTCGTCATCCACGAATACGGCCATCATTTCGGCTGGTCGGACGAAGACATGGACCGTCTGCTGGCGGAGGAATAATCCGCGCCTGTCCCCGTCAGTCTTTCGACTTGTGGGCCAGCTTGTCCGCGTGCAATTCCCAGTTCTGGCCGTCGAACGTGTTGACCGTGACGTTCAGCTTGTCCCACCCGTCGAGGCACCGCCAGGTCACCGCGTATCCATCAGGATTCGAACGCGGGATATAATAGCATTTGATCCCGCACGTCCGGCAGAAGAGATGCCGGGCCCGGCCGGTATTGAACGTGTACTCCGTCAGATTGTCCGCCCCCTGAAGGAGGCGGAACCGGCTGGCGGGCACGATGACGTGGATGTTGCCGCTCATGGCACAGATGGAACAGTTGCAGTCCTCCACTTCGAACGCGTCCGGCAGGTCGACTTCGAAGCGCACGGCGCCGCAATGGCATCCGCCCTGGTGGGGGGTGAACCGGCTCATCGCGTTCCTGTCAGCCGACCCAGACCGGTGGGCGGCGCTGTTTCCATGGCTTCGCCTGTTCCAGCTGCCCGGCAAGGCGGAACAACAGGCTTTCATCGCCATAGCGGGCGCCGAACATCATGCCGATCGGCAGGCCGCCCGGCGCTTCCTCGGTTGGCTCCGTCCAGTGCAGCGGCACGGACATGGCCGGCGCGCCGGTCTGGTTGAAGATGGCGCAATGCGCGCCGAAGCCGGCAATCGCCTTGCCCATGGCTTCGCCATCCTGGGTCAGTGCCATCGTGCCCAGCTTGTCCGGTGCCCGGTGCGTGACCGGGGACAGCGTCAGATCGAACCGGCCGGCATCGAGGAACTCCTCGAACGTGATCGCGGCCATGTTGAAGAGATTGTTGGCGCGGGCGAGTTCCACCATCGGCACGGTCCGCCCGAGCGCCGCCATGGAGGCCGTGATCGGCTCCATCTCGTCCGGCGCGATGGGGCGGCCGAGCATCGCCGCACGGTCGTCGAAGGCGGCGGCAATATGGGCGGAGATGGCAAACAGGGCGTATTTCGACAACGCCTCGCCATCAAACTCGGGGCCCGCTTCCACGACTTCGTGACCCATATCCTCCAGCAGTTTCGCGGTCGCCATCAGGCCCGCCTCGGCATCGGCGTCGGGCGTTGTGCCGTTCGGCGCCTTGCGCCAGAGCGCGATGCGCAGCTTGCCCGGATCGCGCGAGACCTCTTCCAGATACGGGCGTTCCGGGGAAGGTGCGACATAGCGGCTGCCGGTCTCGCGGCCATGGCTCACATCCAGCAGCGCCGCGCTGTCGCGCACGCTGCGGCTGACGGCATGGACGGTGGACATGCCGATCCAGCCCTCGGTGCGGCCGGGGCCCATGGGCACGCGCCCGCGCGACGGCTTGATGCCGAAGAGGCCGGTACAGGAAGCTGGGATGCGGATGGAGCCGCCGCCATCGCTCGCCTGTGCCAGCGGCAGCACGCCGGCGGCCACCGCCGCGCTCGCCCCGCCGGACGAGCCGCCGGAGGTGCGCGTCACATCCCAGGGATTGCGCGTCTGGCCGAACAGGGTCGACTCGGTTGTGGTCGTAAGGCCGTATTCGGGGCTGGTCGTCTGGCCGAAGAAGACGAGCCCGGCCTCGCGGTAACGGCTCGCCAGCACGGAGTCGGCATCGGCGACATAGCCTTTCCATGCGACCGATCCGCTGGTCAGCGGCGCGCCTTTCACGGCCACGCCCAGATCCTTGGTGACGAACGGAACGCCCGCGAACGGGCCCTCGCCGGTTCCATCTTTCAGCTGTGCCTTGGCGAGATGCGGATAGAGCGCGGAGAAGCAATTCACTTCGGCCTGTGCAGCCTCGGCACGGCTCAGCGCGGCGTCCAGCAATTCAGCAGGGCTCACCTGCTTCGAACGCACAAGGCCGGCCAGACCCAGCGCATCATAATCGGCATACTCTTTCATCGGCCCTCACTTTCATCGTCCAGTCTGGAACGGGACGGCCGGAAAGGAAAGGCCTACTCGTCCTCGTCGCCGGGCCCGATCAGCTGGCGTTCCTCGATCACCTGCACGCCGTCATCCTCCACCCGGTCGGTGCGGACGATGAAACTCCGGAGGTTACGGCGCTCGCCGCGCGGCATCATTGTCATCGGGCCACGGGTGAGAATTTCGGCCATGCGCACCCGCTCCTCGACCGGAAGGGACGCGAACTGCTCGACCATTTCCTCATGCGTGGCCGCATGAACGGCCATATCGGCCGCGCGCAGTCCGGCAAAGGCCGTGCGCACGGCATCGGCATTGTAGGGATCCTTCCCCAGCGCATCGGCGAGGGCCTTGCGGGCCGCGATCCGCTCGCTGCGTTCTTCTTCGGAGGCTTCGAAGGCCTGGCGCATGACGGCCGCCACTTCCATTCGGTCGCCCTCATGCGAGACCCAGGCAATCGGCGGCTTTCGATGCGGGGCTTCGTGCGGCTTCGGCCCGCTGCGCAGGAACATGCCGGCGAACAGGCCGACCAGCATCATGTTGGCCATCAGCGAGATGACCAGCCAGAACGGCACATGCCGCGTGCGAGGGGGTGTGGGGGTCTCGGTCATTCAGTCTCCTCGTCGAGCAAGGGCAGCTCGTCGAATCCAAAGGCGGCGTACATTACTGAATCTGCATCCTCGGCCGCCACCGAAGCCGATGCCGGCAGCGAAACGTTCGCCCCGATCACCAGCCCCATGGCCAGCGACGCCACGGCACCGGCCGGCACCCAGTTCGGCAGCCGTCCCATCAGGGCACGGAACGTTCCGCCGGCCGTACGCGGCGCGCGCGGTGCAGCCGCCATGATCGCGGTGCGCAGAGCCGGGCTCATCTCAGGTTCCGGCAGGTCGGACAGCATGCCGTCCAGCGCCCGCGCCTCCTCCAGCGCCGCGGCGAACAGGCCGGGCGCCTCGGTCAGGCGGCGGCGCGCAGCCTCGCGCTCTGACTCCGGAAATGCGGCCGCATCGGCGCCATAGGCGTCGATCAGCTCGAAGATGCGTTCGTCGGTGATGCCATGCCTCGTCATGCCACGCTCCGTTCTGCCAACACGGCCCTCAGGCTTCGCCGTGCCCTTGCCAGAAGGCTTTCCAGTGCCTCCTCGCTTGTGTCCAAAATATCTGCCGCCTCGGCCTGAGAATGTCCCTGCAGCGCGCACAGCGTCAAGGCGGCGGCCTGGCGCTCCGGCAGGGCGGCGATCGCCGCCTCGATGGTGCGCACACGTTCGGTCTGCTCATAGCGTTCCGGCGGCGTCGGCGCGGTGTCCGCCATGTCGGGCAATTCGCCCGGCAACACTTCGCGGCGCTTGCGCAACTGGTCGTAACACAGGTTCAGCGCCACCCGGTGGAGCCAGGTCGAGAACTTCGCCCTCGGCTCCCAGTTCGGCAGCGCCTTCCATGCCCGGAGGAATGTTTCCTGTGTCACGTCCTCTGCTTCCGTCCTGTCGCCCAGCATCCGCGTTGCCAGGCCCAGTACCTGTGGTGAATAGCGGTCCACGAGCCACGAAACGGCGCCGGGATCGCCCGCCGCCGCCCGCGTGATCTGGTCGAGATCCGAAGTGAAAGCCACGAAGCGGAGCTTATCCCAGTGAGGGCCGAATGCACGAACTGAATGCTCAGTCCGGGTTCAGGCGGAGGTAAATGCCCTTCGCATCCGGCCCTGTTCGCGGGACGCCGGCAGCCTATTCGCTGTCGTCGCCTTCGGCGCCGTCATCGCGCCATTCGAAGCGGTGGATGCGTTTGCGCATGCGCGGATGGTCGCCCATGTCATCCATCATGTCCTCGATGACCACGATCCCGTCGCCGTCATCGTCGAAGCGCATCATCATCGGCATCGGATGATCGGCGAATTCCTCGGCGCTGATGGAACCATTGCCGTCCTTGTCCATCTTGGCGAAGCGTTTGGCCTTCATCTTGGCCTTGGCTTCAGCGCGCTTGGCTTCGTGATAGGCATCCATCTCGGCCTGGGTGAGAGCGCCGTCCTTGTTGGCGTCCATTTCGGCAAAATGGGCGGCGCGCTTGGCTTCCAGTTCTTCCTCGGTGATGGCGCCGTCGCCGTCGAGGTCGATGCCTTCGAGGCGGTCCTTGACGATGAACTCGACGCGTTTGTCGCCATCGCCCCTGCCGCGTCCATGGGCGGCGGCCGGAAGGACCAGCGCAGCCGCAGCGGTTGCGGTGATGGCGACGAGAAGAGTGCGTTTCATGAAAGGCTCCTGTGTTTGGGGGCTATTGCAGCTTACAACGCAGGGGCCATCAGGTTTCCGTCGCAGGCAGGTGCAGTTTTTTTACCGCCAGGGCGTGAATCCCTGATTTTATTGAGGATAATTTCTCTTCCAGCGCCGCGAAGTCTTCCGTCCCCACGGCCCGGCACATCCGGTCGCGCAGGCCCGCCGGCATCGCTTCGGAGGCCCCTTCAGCGCCCAGCGCCAGGCGCTGGACCTGCTGCAACGCCTGCAGGAAGCGCACGCCGTCCAGCAACACCGCCTTCTCGTCCGACGCCAGCGGCGCAGCCTCGATGGCGTCCAGCGTGGCCGAGCGGATGAGGGCCGGGTCGCCGGCCCGCAGCATCTCCTGCTGGGCGATGAATTCGGCGTCGATGAGGCCCCCTTCGGCGGTCTTGAGATCCCAGAGCCCGGCGCCCGGTTTCTCCCTGTAGAGGCGGGCGCGCATGTCGGATATGTCGGCCTCTATCCCCGCAGAGATGGTGACTGCGGTGTTGCTGCCGGGGTCGATATTGTTGACCTTGCCGGTGGCGCGCGACGTGATTGCTTGCGCGGCGATGGCCATCACGGTGGCTCCGAGATCGGCATCGCCCGCCACCGGCCGCAACCGGGTGAGGGCCATATGCTCCCAGGTCCAGGCTTCCTTCTGATGATAGATCTCGAAGGCCGGCAGGCTGACGGCGACCGGCCCCGCCCGGCCCGATGGGCGCAGGCGCATGTCGACCTCGTAAAGCTCGCCCTCGGCGGTCGGCGCGGTGAGCGCGGTGATCAGGCGCTGGGTGAAGCGCGTGTACCAGGTCTGCGCTTCCAGCGGGTCGGCATCATAGATGACGATGATGTCGAGATCCGAGCCGGCGGTGAGTTCCGCCCCGCCGAGCTTGCCCATGGCGAAGACGCCCCAGCGGCCGGGCTGGGGCCCATAGCGGCGCGCGGTCTCCGCAGCTGCGGCGGCGGACATTTCGCGGATCGTCTCGTCGGCAAGCTCGGTCCAGTGGCGCGCGGCTTCGGCGGCCGGGATGAGGCCGTGCAACAGGCGGTGGCCGATCAGGAAGCTCTGCTCGCGGTGATAGCGGCGCCAGAGGTCCAGCGCGGCATCGAAGCCGGTCTCGGGCGCAAGGATCGGGCGGCGCGGCGCCTGCCCGCTGACCAGCGCTTCGAGCAGGTCCGGCCGGCGCGACAGGATTTCGGCAAGGCGCGGGGCCAGCGCCAGCGTGGCGACGAGATCGTCCAGCAGGTCCGGCTCGGCCATCAGCATGGCTAGCGTCTGCACGCCGGAGGAAAGCCCATCGAAGAAACGGGAGAACCAGCGGAAGGCCTCGTCCGGCTCCCCGGTTTTCCCCATGTCTTCCAGCAGGCGCGGCAGGATGGCGGTGAGCAATTCCCGCCCCCGGCCCGTACGCGTGGCGGGCACGCGTCCCCGGTGCCAGTTGCGGATCGTGTCGATGGCCGCGCTCGGATTGGAGAAGCCGAGACCGGACAGGGTTTCCACCGTACCCGGATCATCGTCAACACCGGTGAAGACGAGATTGCCGAGACGGTCATCGCCGGCGGCGCGGTCTTCAGCGGCAAACAGCGTGTCATAGGCGCCCTGCACGAGGCGGCGCGTTTCGAGCAGGTCGCGGTCGAAATCGGCGAGGTTGGGATAGCCGCAAAGAAAGGCGACGCTCTCGCGCTCTGCCGGATCGGCCGGAACCGTATGCGTCTGCTCGTCATGGCGCATCTGGAGGCGGTGTTCGACATTGCGCAGCTGGCAGTAGGCTTCGGACAGGTCGCGCGCGGTTGCATCAGCGACCACGCCGCCGTCGCGCAGCGCTTCCATCGCGCCGAGCGTGGAATTGTCGCGCAGTTCCGGGCGCCGCCCGCCGAGGATGAGCTGCTGGGTCTNNACTCGATCTCGCGGATGCCGCCGGGGCCAAGCTTCACGTCCGGGGACGGAAGGGCGAAGTCTTTCGCGCCAGCCTTGGTGTTGATCATCCGCTTGATCGCCTGGATGTCGCCAATGGCCCAATAGTCGAGATGGCGGCGCCAGACATAGGGCTCCATCTGCTTCAGGAATTTTTCCGCGGCCGGAAGGTCGCCAGCGGCTGGCCGGCCCTTGATCCAGACCATCCGTTCCCAGTTCTGGCCGACGCTCTCGTAGTAAACCGCCGCCATCTGGGTGGAGACGGCGAGCGGCGTGGAGGACGGATCGGGACGCAGGCGAAGGTCCGTGCGGAAGACATAGCCGTCCGCGGTGATCTCATCGAACAGGCGGATGATGTCGCGCGTCACGCGCTGGGCCGCCTCGCCGGGCGAACGCTCGCCGCCATCGAATGTGTCGGGATCGTAGAAGACGCAGAAGTCGATATCGCTGGAATAGTTGAGCTCGAAGGCGCCCATCTTGCCGAGGGCAATGGCGAAGAGGCCGGGCTGGGAAAGGCCCTGCTGGTGCAGCGCCACGCGCATCGCCGCGTCCACCGCATCGCTGGCAAGGTCGGTCAGCGCGCGGGTCACGTCCATGACCGGCAGCTTGCCGGCAAGGTCTTCGCCGGCGAGCGACAGGTGCGCGGAAAGCTTCGCCCGGCGCAGCGCCACCATCGCCTCTTCCATGGAGGTTTCGCCCGGCAAGGCGCGCACGGCGGCCAGCGCATCGCGCCAGTCCCCGGCAAATTCCCGGTCCATCAGGCGGCGCAGGTAAGGCGCGTGGTCACGCGCGGCGGCGAGGGCGCCGGCGGACGTGTCTGAAATGGGCGAAACCGTCAGCATTCCGGCCTCACACGCGCGGCAGGCGCAGCGTGGCTTTCAGGCCCGGCGCCTCCGGCGGGCCGCCGCCATCGTCGAGGATCAGCTTGCCGCCATGCATCTCGGCAACCGAGTCCACAAGGGCGAGGCCAAGGCCGCTGCCCGGCTGGGTGCGCGCCGAATCCATACGCTGGAACCGCTGCACCACGCGCCCGCGCGACTCGGCCGGCACGCCGGGGCCGGTGTCGACCACGGTAAGGTCCACCGTGCCATTGCCACCGCGCGACACGGTGAGGCTGATCGTGCCGCCCTGCGGCGTATATTTCACGGCATTGTCGAGCAGGTTCGACAGCGCCTGCCCGATCAGGTCGCGGTCGCCCAGTACGAGGATGTGGCGGGAGATATTGGAGCGGAAGGTTTGTTCGGCCTCGTCGCAAGCGGGCTCGAACAGTTCGGCGAGCTGTTCGGCAAGCTCGGAAATATCCATCCGTACACGTTCGCCCTCGGCACCGGCTTCGAGGCGGGCAAGGCGCAGGATGGCATTGAAAGTGCCAAGCACGCGGTCGACTTCTTCCACCGTTTCTTCCAGCGTCTCTTCCGCGCTTTCCTTCGACATCGGCTCGGAGAGGGCGATCTCCAGCCGGTTGCGCAGGCGCGAGAGCGGCGAGCGCAGGTCGTGGGCGATGGCATTGCCGGTGTGGCGCGTGGATTCGATCAGCTTCTCGATCTGGTCGAGCATGGCATTGATGCGCTGGCCCAGCCGGTCGAACTCATCGCCGGAGCCACGCACCGGCACACGCTGGCCAAGTTCGCCGCCCATCACCGCCTCGGCCGTGCGCGCGAGCTCGTCAGCCCGCCGGGCGGCCCCGCGTGAAATCAACAGGCCGCCGAGCAGCGACAGGACGAGGCCGATCGGCGCGGCGATAAAGATCGCGCCCTGGATGCGGCCGACGATGGCCGTCTGCTGGGCCGTATCGAACGCCACCAGCAGCGCGCCGCCATTGTCGCGCAGGCGCACGATGCGCCCCGCCGCCGGGCGCAGGATGACCGTGCCGTCGGGCTCGGGCTGTTCGAAGTCGAAATAGACGGTCTGGATATCCAGCTCCGGATTCCAGGGCGGCATGCGCGGGAAGTGGCCGACAATCTTCCGGCCGGAGGAATCCTCAAGGTAATAGAAGAAAGTCGAGCCGTTGCGCGTCATCCGCTCCAGAACGGACTGGCTCAGCCGTTCCATGCCGCCGATGAAGTAGGCATTGCCGAGCTGTTCGAACTCAAGGTCCATCCGCCGGTCGGATTCGGCGCGGATATAATAGACCGTCGAATAATAGAGATAGATCAGCAGGGCCGCCGAGAACGCCGCAAACATGGCGCTGTAGAGCAGCGCCAGCTTGAACGTCGTGGTTCGCAGGAAGGTCGGCAGGGCGAGTTTCATTGCCCGCTAGGTGCCAGCGCCCTGCCCGTCCGTCTAGCCCTGGAGCCGGTATCCGGCACCGCGGACTGTATGCAGCAGCGGTTCCTCGAAATCCTTGTCGATCTTGGCGCGCAGGCGCGAGACGTGCACGTCGATGACATTGGTCTGCGGGTCGAAATTATAGTCCCACACCTTCTCCAGCAGCATGGTGCG
>JAGQRO010000091.1 GCA_020425315.1 Hyphomonas sp.
TGGTCGCCGGCGCCTTCTTCCTTGTGGAGGCCCTGTCCCTCCTCGACGCCCTGCGCAATCTCGGCCGATTGTCCGTGGACGTGGTTTTCGACTTCCATGTTCTTCCAGTGGAAGCCGTCCTGCTCGTAGCCGATCCGCTTGACGACCGCGCGGGCGACGGCATTCATTTCGTCTTTGGTGACTTGAGACCCATTATTCGTGCGCACCTCGCCGGCCAGAACGACGCGATTGGTCGTCGTCAGCGTTTCGACAGCGACTTTCGCAGTCGGGTCTTTCGACAGGAACAGGTCGACGATGGCGTCGGAAATCTGGTCGGCGACCTTGTCGGGATGGCCTTCGGAGACGCTTTCGGACGTGAATTCGTGGGCAGCGAGTTTCATGTGCTTGTTCCTCGTAAAATTCTAGCGGGCGAAGACCACGGTGCGCCCGGCATGGCTGAAGACGCGGTGTTCGGCATGCGCCTTGACGGCGCGCAGCAGGGCCGTGCCTTCCAGGTGGCGTCCAGTCTCGATCATGTCGGCGGGTGTGTAGGTGTGGTCGATGGATTCGGTGACCTGGGTGATGATCGGGCCTTCATCGAGGTCCGCGGTGACGTAATGGGCCGTCGCGCCGATCACTTTCACGCCGCGCGCATGCGCCTGATGGTAGGGGCGCGCGCCCTTGAAGCTCGGCAGGAAGGAATGGTGGATGTTGATGCACCGGCCTTCCAGCTTGCGGCAGGCCTCGTCGCTCAGCACCTGCATGTAGCGGGCGAGCACGGTCAGTTCCGCGCCCGTCTCTTCAATCACGTCAAACAGCCTTGCTTCGGCAGATTGTTTCGTCTCCGGGGTCACCGGAATGCTGATCCAGGGCAGGCCGAAATGGGCGAACTGGTCTTTCAGGGCATCATGATTGGAGACGATGCCGACAACTTCGATGGGCAGTTCCTTGCGCCGGGCAGCATAGAGCAGCGTATTGGCGCAATGGTCAGATTTCGACACCAGCAGGAGGGTTTTCATCCGTTGGCTGACGGGTGAGACATTCCAGTCCGCTTCGAGGTCTTCGGCAGCTTCTTCCAGATCGCCCAGCAGGGCGACAGGAATTTCCCCGCCCGCCGGCCCGTGGAAAACGAGGCGGGCGAAGAACTGGCCGGATTCTGTGTCGCCGAAGGTGCGCGATGACGCGATGAAACAGTCATGCCGTTCCATCAGCCGGGCCAGTGTCGCGACGATGCCGACACGGTCCGGGCAGGACAAGGTTAGGATATGGTCCCCGCGAGTCATCGTGCCGGCGTCCCTAGTAACGGTAGTGTTCGGGCTTGAACGGGCCGATCGTGTTGACGCCGATATAGTCGGCCTGCTCGCGCGAAAGCTCCGTCAGCTGAACGCCGAGCTTCTCAAGGTGCAGCATGGCGACCTTTTCATCGAGATGCTTCGGCAGGGTGTAGACCTTGTTCTCGTACTCATGGCCCTTGGTCCAGAGCTCGATCTGGGCGAGCGTCTGGTTGGTGAAGCTGGCCGACATCACGAAGGAGGGGTGGCCGGTCGCATTGCCGAGGTTCACAAGGCGGCCTTCGGAGAGGAGGAGGATGCGCTTGCCATCCGGGAAGGTGATCATGTCGACTTGCGGCTTGATGTTCGTCCATTCGAAATTGCGCAGGCCCTCGACCTGAATTTCATTGTCGAAGTGGCCGATATTGCAGACGATGGCCATGTCTTTCATGGCGCGCATATGATCGACGGTGATGATGTCCTTGTTGCCGGTCGCGGTGACGAAGATGTCGAATTTCGGCGCGGCCTCGTCCATCGTCATGACGTCATAGCCGTCCATGGCGGCCTGAAGGGCGCAGATCGGGTCGACTTCGGCGACGCTGACGCGTGCGCCCGAACCCGACAGCGAGGCGGCCGAGCCCTTGCCGACATCGCCATA
>JAGQRO010000092.1 GCA_020425315.1 Hyphomonas sp.
GTTCCTGCTCGGACGGAGCGACGCCGCTGAGCCCTGGTTGGTTGCGATGATTGTCCTCGCTGTAATTAGCGCAGGTGCAGGCTACCACGCCGGTCGGCGATAGACATTTCTCGTAAGTGTATGAATCGCATACGAGCAATGGTGTTGCGCTGGCTTGCAGCGGGACAAGCCGGTCAATTGCGCGGGTTTGTCCCCAATCGACTGTAGCGGAGCCAGCGCGACTGGATTTCCCTTTCGAATACAGAATGCTTCAGGCCAGAAACAATCGAAAAAGCAAAATCTGCTTCTTGGATCATTTGAGCGCGCTATTGTTGGCGCCGGCGGCAGTATAGGATTGAAGCCCGGAATCACACCATCGATCAACGATACGTTTGCGACATCGGTCGGAATTGGCGTTCTGTGCGTCTACGAAAGGGGAAGTCGCCCTGAGTGGAAATTCGAAATCTGCAGAATTTGATAGGTATACGATCCGCATCCAGATCAATGAAGGCGCACCCCATAATTCACGCATCCAAGATCTCAACGTATTACATGATCAGGAGTTCCAAACAGCGATCCGACGCTATCTGCAGAATTGATAAGGCGGACCGCGGCGTGATTGATTGAGATTGGAGTCAGTCTTGTTGGCCAGCAGCACGGGCGGTGAGCACATGGCGCCCGCGAGCGATATCCAATATCACCAAACAGAGCGGAACGAGCGCTATGGGGAAAACTAAGAGAGCGATCGTTGCCATCGCCCTGTCACGTGTGGCGTCGGACATCGTGAAACCGACCAGCGGAGCGGAAAGAAGAGCACCAAGATAAGCGGCGGTCCGCAATAGACCTGCTGCAGAGCCGCTCTGATCGGTGGGGGCATAGTCCAATAGGCGTTGCTGGTTGCTCATGTTGAGCACACCGAAGCCGATCCCGAAACCGAATGAGATCAGGAATATCACGGCGAACGAAACAGTTTTGGTCAAGAGAAGTAGCGCCAGTGAGGACAGTATGAGCGACAAAGCGCCTGCAATCTCAACAAGGCATCCCTTACGTCCGCGGGTTGGCGCCAAGGATCCAACAAATGATGCGACCGCAACCGGCATCAGCAGTAAACCCGAAACCGGAAGTGACTTGCCAAGCGTTGTCTGGGCCCACTGCGGCATTGAGAAGAAGTAACAGTAGTTGCAGAAGTTGAAGGCAGCGTGATTGGCGTAGGTCAGCAGCAACGGTCTGTTTGTGCGAAGCAGGGCAATGTTTACGAATGGCTGCTTTTTCGTCCGTTCAACCCACACAAACAGGCAGATGCCTAAGATCGCGGCGAAGGCCGAAAGAAGATCGAGGCGTGTGGGCAAATGCATCAGGAAGAATACGACTGCCGTCATTGACACTGTGAACAGTGCGATCCCAATCCAATCGACACCCCCGCGCGCCCGAACGGTGGAAGAAGTTTCTGGCACCGCGACGAAAACCAGGAAGAATGCGATCAGTGCCAGCGGAAAGTTGATGGTGAAAACGGCGCGCCAGCCAAAAAACTCCGTCACTATGCCACCTACTGGCGGGCCAACCGCTACAGCAATGGAACTAGCCGCCGCGAGAAAGCCGAGTATTCGAGCAGGTGGCTCCGCATTTGCGGCCGCAGCACGTCGGCGGATAATGGCGACGGTGCAAGGAAAGGCACTCGAGGTGCCGAAGCCGATGAGGATCCGCGATAGCAACAAGGTCAAGACGCTGTCTGCCAACATCCCGACGATCGCGCCCAATCCCAGTATGAGCGTCGTCCATACAAGCACGCGGCGGGCACCAAATCTGTCTGCAAAGCTTCCGAGCACCGGCTGCGCGACAGCGGCGGTCAGGTAGAGAGATGCAACAAGCCAGCCACCAATTTCCTTGGTATCCGGAAAAGCCTGTCCGATCGGAACGAGCGCAGTGGACAGCATGGCCGAATTGAGCGGGTTGAGGACCGTTATGAACAGCAACGGAGTGATGAGCCTCCAGCCGAAATCCGGTTGGGTCTTCATTTCGTTCTGGTTAGCAGTGAGCGGCGTGCCATGAGTTGAGCATCGCCATCGGTAAACAGGATCGTATCGGTGAACATTCCGAAGCCGCGCAGTGTGGGCTGGCCATCGCACACATAGAAGAAGGAAACTGTATGCCGCGCGATCAGCGTACCATCGTCTCTAAGGACAAGATCGGGATACTCCGCCACATGGGTTTCGCGCGTCCCTCCTTTTCCATGGCCGCCGCTGGACCAAACTGACCGGTAAAAGTCCAGTATGGCTCTTCTTCCGACGAGCGCCGGAAGTAACTGGCCATTCGTTTCTATTTCCAGCCTTGCATCTGGCGTCCAGCAAGTGGCGAAGCGGACTTCGTCCTCATCGTCTTTGGCGTATTTGACCTTGGCGAGAAGCGCCAGAGCGGAAGAACGCATTTCGATCAGATTGGACGGCATCACAGCGGGTCCAGATTCGCCTTATCGAACACCCCGCTGAGCAAGTTGTTGGATGTGTGAAGCAGCCGGCCGCCATCGACAGGCAGCACCATTCCTGTCGTAAAGGAACTGGCATCGCTAGCAAGGAACGCCGCTGCCAAGGCAATCTCGTCCGTGGTTCCGCCCCGGCGCAGCGGCAATCTGGAAATGCGATCTTGACCTTGTTCAGAGTCAAACAAGGCTTGACTGCCGGTCGATTGAACCATGCCCGGAGCGATTATGTTGGCGCGGACGTTCTGAGGGCCATATTCAGCGGCGAAGTTTTTCATCATTTGCCATTCGCCAGCTCGCGCGATCGTATTGGCAGAGCGTTCGGTCGTCGCTTCAAATACGGAGCCGGATCCAATATAGATAAGTGACCCGCCACCGGCTTCAATCATGTGCGGGATGGCCATTGATGAAAGCCAGAACCGGCTCTTCAAAACATATAGAAGCTGTTCGTCCAGAACGTTGTCCGGCGTTTCGATGGAAGGGCCAATCCATGGCGCAATGGTCGGCGACATGAGTAGGGTCGTGAGTTTTCCAAAGCGATTGACTGCGATGTCGACCAGGTTTTGGAGATGGACCTTGTCGCCGAGATCGCCTGCTTCGAATACGCAAATTGTCCCGCCACTTCCATATCGATTGTTCAGATACTCTGCCTTCGCCTCGAGCTTGCTGAGTGTCCGAGCCGTGATCACAAGCCTGGCGCCACTTCGTGCGAATATTTCCGCGGCCGCGGCGCCCATCCCAGCCGTCGCGCCCGTTACAATCGCGACGCTCTGAGTGAGGTCAAAGCGTGCTGCACTCATTCCCGCTCGCCCCTCCGGAGAATGCGCTCGATCAGTGCACGAATGTTGGTCTTCTGGGCCGGCATCTGCCTGCAGGGCATCATATTCATGGCTCAATCCCAAACTTCAACGTCCTTTGAGCGCTGTCGCTTTGCTCGACAGGAAACACGTTTGACTGGCTGCTATTGTTCGTGTGACGTCCCGAACTCAGCGACAGTCAGCCTGGCCCGCTGAATTCAATTATCATCAATAATACTCGCGAATGATCGGCTGTCGCAATTGCGCGGATCGTGCCTCTAAGGGGGAAGAATCCTGAAACTTGAATTGTCGGGCATTGGGTCAGGTCAGATCTGGACGCAAGGTGATTGGTCAGAGCCGAGGAATGCAAGCTTGGCCGCAAGGATGGGACGCCGGAGGATCAGCCAACAGAAATGAGTGAATTTCCTAGTCAGACGACACCCGGTCGTACGCCCGTGCCGAGAGGGTCCTGGTACATGCTCGGCCTTCTCGCACTCATATATATCATCGGTTCCGTCGATCGCGCCGTACCCTCGATAATCGTCGAGCCGTTGAAGGCCGAGTTTGGTCTTACGGATGGGCAGTTGGGATTTCTGACGGGATTTGCCTATTCCATCCCGTACGCACTGGCCGTGCTCCCGGCAGGATGGCTCATCGACCGTGCAGACCGCCGCGTTCTGCTCTCAGTTGCTGCGGCAGTCTGGAGCCTGCTGACCATGGCAGGCGCTGCCGCGCAAAGTTTCGGGGTGCTGGTGGCCGCGCGGATGGGGGTGGGCGCTGCCGAGGCACCTGCATCGCCAGGCAGCCTGTCAATTATCGGGGATGCGTTCCCGAAGGAACGCCGCGCCTCTGCGATCAGCTTCTATTATGCGGGCACTGCGACTGGCCAGGTCGTGACATTCCTGATCGGTGGATACCTCTTGATGCATTTCGATTGGCGATCCCTATTTCTGATCGCGGGTATTCCAGGGATGATTCTCGCTGCCTTGCTTTACTTCACGTGCAAGGAGCCCCTTCGCGGCCAATTTGACGAAGAGGCTGCCGAAACGGCAATGCCGGTAGACTACAAGACAGCAATCCGGACGGTCCTGAAATCGAAATCGCTAAGCCATGCCATAACCGCCAATATGCTCTCGACGGGGGTCAACTACGCAATTCTTGTCTGGACTGTGTCATTCCTCGTTCGCATTCACGGATTGAGTGTTGAGAAAGCAGCAATGAGCGTGGGGCTCACAATCGGTTTGATGATGATGATCGGATCGTTTGTTGCGGGGTACATCACTGACAAGTTCGCCAAGGGTGATGCTGGCCGCACGGCGCTCGTCCCCGCAGTCGGGACCGCCGCAGCGGCGGCAATCGGATTGGTGATGGTACTTGTGCCGAACCAGATGGTCATGTTTGGCCTTCTGGCCCTGTTCGGCTTCTTCATGGGAATAAATGTTGGTCCTGGGTATGCAACGCTTGTCACCATGACCAGTTCGTCAATGCGCGGTGCGATACTCTCAATTGCAAAATTGGCTTCGATTTTGATCGGCAATGGAGGCCTTGCTTATTTGACGGGGGCACTAAGTGACTGGATTGGCGGGCCGGAATCGATCCGTTGGGCGCTGTTCTTTACAATTCTTGGCCTTTTTTGGGCATCCTTTCACTTTTACATAGCGGCCCGATCAGCAGAAGGCGTCGTTACCGAAACGTCCGCCCACCACAGATGACCACAGTCGTTGAGGTGAATTCTGTGACTAGCCCTGACAGCCTGTCCCGTTGCGCTGTCGTTCCGTCTGTGAAGATGTCGGCATTATGGTCTGAACGCATATAAAGCTGCCAGTCTCGTTCTAAACTGTACGAAAACGCACGCTACACTTCTGGACAATCGAAATATGAAATGTCGTCTTCATGGCTCAGCTTAACGCAATGAGAAGCGGCCCTACGCTTGCCGAACGGCAAGCGAAATGGATTTGCGGTCTCACGTTCGATGACATACCCGCAATCGTGCGGGAACGGGCCAAGCTTCTCCTTATGGATTTTCTCGGCGTGGCGCGACTGGGCGCAACGCTGCCTCAAGTTGAGCCCGCACGGGCGCTGCTCGCCGACATGGGCGGCGCCGCGCAAGCTTCCGTGATGGGTAGTGAAATCAAGACTTCGGCTGCATACGCAGCACTCGCAAATGGTGTTTTTGGGCATGCCTGCGAATATGATGATGCGCACTGGAATTGCGGGCACCCCGGCGTTTGCGTTATTCCCGCCGTACTCGCACTAGCCGAGCGAGAAGGCAGCGACGGGAAAGACATTCTGACCGCGATCGTCGCAGGCTATCAGGCGATGGTTTACTCGACGGGCCCGATCAACACGGTGACGCTCGAAATCGGGTGGCATGGGACAAAAGTCGGAGGTGTCTTTGGCGCAGCGGCCGGCGCGGCCAAGATCCTCGGGCTTACGGAACAACAAACGGTACATGCGCTCGCCATCGCCGGAAGTGATTCGTCCGGTACTATGGAATACGATCAGTCGGGCGGAGAGATGAAGCGGTTCCACGCTGGCATCCCGGCAAGAGCCGGTGTCGAGGCCGCAATTCTTGCAAAGGCGGGTCTGACTGGCCCTCCGACAATCTTCGAAGGATTGCGAGGCATCCATCGACTGTTCTCTGAACGAAGAGACGTCGAGGTCGAACAATTTTGGGATGGAAGTTGGCATATCCTGAATACATTCGTGAAGCTCTATCCAATGGTAGGTACAACCCATGCGGCCCTCGACGCCCTGGGCATGATCCTGGACTCCCGGCCCGTTGCTTGCGACGAAGTTCAGGAAATTGAAGTCGGCATTGCCGATTGGGCCATTCCTCACGGGGCTGCAATCGTTCACCCCAGCGACATGCTGAGCGCGCAGTTCAGCCTGGCCTTTGCCTGTGCACTCCGTCTTGTGCGTGGTCAGGTGAGTATTCATGATTTGGCGAACCCGCTCGTTAGAGGTGATTCAGAGATCAACGCGATTGCCGACAAAGTGAAACCCGTCGCGGTCAGTGTGCCTGAAGGTGCAGATCCATTGTTCGGTCGTGTAACGGTCAGGTTCACGGATGGTAGTGAAGAAACCGCCTTGCAGGAGGCGCCCCGCGGCCACCCCGGAAATCCGGCCGGAAGAGAAGACGTCGAGAAGAAATTCAGAGACGCCGTGGGCGACTTAGTCGATGAAGAGGCTCTCGGCCGCGCGCTCTTCGCAATCGAGAATTTGGAAGTCGATTGTGATGTTGAGGCGTTGTTCGCGACGTTGCGCTAACTGAACGGATGGCCCCAATCTTTTGCACGAACACTTCAGGGTAGCGGATCGATCTGTCGCTTAGACAGTGTGCGGCCCGCACATACGCGACCACCTCCATGCTATGCCGCGTGGATCCTCAACAAATGTCATGAGTCACGTTCCTGACTACGCGGGTCCGCGACCATTTGTCTCGCAACACACATATATCGGCGCCTTTTGATATTGGAGCGCCGCCGACATCCCGTCCAAGACTAACTCTGCCGGACTGTCTCCTGATCTTCAAACAGGGGACGGCCACTTCGCCTGGTCGGAAACTCCCGGCCGGATGAAATCGCCCGATAGAGAGGCGAGTACCTGGGAGGTAATTATGAAGAACGGTTCAACACTAAAAACCTTATTGCTAAGCGGCACGCTGCTTGGACTGTCAGCGGCTGGCCTGATGCCCGCTGCGGCGCAGGACGTCGATGACACTGCTCCAGTGCCGGCCGAGCTCGATACGCCCCGCAGCCTCGATCAGGTAATTGTTACGGCGAGGCGGGCTTCAGAGCGGGCGCAAGACGTGCCCATTGCAATGACGACGATTACTTCTGCAGACATTCAAAAGCTCAGTGCACGTGATATCATCGAGATTCAGAAGATCACCCCTGGTCTTTACATGAACTCCCAGAACAGTGCCGGGCGCGTAAAGGTTACCATTCGCGGGCAAAGTGAAGCGGACAGCCGTCTGACCACCGATCCTTCTGTTGGCATCTATATCGACGGCGTGAACTATCTCCGTACGTATGGCATGAGATCTTCATTTGTTGACTTGGCGCAAGTCGAAGTTCTGAAGGGGCCTCAAGGCACGCTTTTCGGAAAAAACACCACAGGTGGCGCGATCAACATCACAACGCAACGCCCTGAATATGAATCAGGCGGATATGTTGATCTGCTTTACGGGAGTTACAACAATGCGCAGGTTCTTGGCGTAATCAATATTCCCATCATCGAAGACAAGCTCGCAATCAGAGCGGTTGGGCAACTAGTCAATCGCGACGGGTACGGCGAAAAATTCGATGGGCGAGACATCGGAGATGATGACGTTGTCACCACACGGCTGCATGTGCGCGCAGATCCGGCCGAGAATATCAGGATGCTGTTTTCTGCCGATTATGTCCGCCAAAGGAACACCGGTACCAACGTGATCTTGACCAATGACTCAATGCTCTCGAGCGCGAATTTTGCCGGTGGTGCGCTGGGCGCCGTCGCAGCGGAGTTGGGTCTCGACCCTGCATCAGACGCTGACCGCATGACGGCATACAATGCATGGCGGACTTATTACGATGCGTATCAGCGCGGCGTCTTTCATGATGGATTCGAAACTGATCCCCGGGGCATCTATGACGATGTCGATCATTGGGGCGTTTCCGCCAATATTTCGGTAGATGTCGGTGACATCACAATCACGTCGATTACCTCATTCCGGGATTTGTACCGAGAATATATCCAGGGCCTGGACGGTACGCCATTTTTACTCCTGCCGGCATTGTTGAAGACGGATCAGACAAATGTCAGCCAGGAGTTCCAGGTGACCTCCATTGATGGGGTGGGGCTCGACTGGCAGGTCGGGGCATTCTTCAATGAAGAGGAAGGCTACGAGTTTTCAGCATCGGAAACGAATACTGTCGTCGGTACGCGCGGTGCAAGCGTGTCGGATACAGACAGCGTAAACAAAAGCGCCGCCCTCTACGGTCAAGCAGTCGTGCACTTGAGTGACAAGATTCGGTTCACAGGCGGCGCGCGTTACACGGATGACTACCGGGAAATCGACTCGCACAATCGGAGGGATCCGGAGTTTGCCCTAGGGGCCGCGAGCCAGAATGCCACGGGTGTCTGCCGTCAATTGAATCCCGCTGCAGGTGGATCTGCATATCCCAACTGCACCTACAAAGCTGATACTTCGTTTCAGGAATGGACATGGCTTGCGAGCCTCGACTGGAAGCCAGCGCCTGATCACCTTCTGTATGTGTCCGCTAGCAAGGGGTACAGGGCAGGTGGTTATACGGCTCAGGGCATTGCCGGCCCATATCCCACATTGGAGGCGCTCGAAGCAGCGGCGACTCCGTATGACCCCGAAGAGGTTCTTGCTTATGAGGTCGGTTTCAAATCCGATTTCATGGATCGGACACTGCGGATCAACGGAGCTGCCTACCTGCAGGATTATACAAACATCCAGCAGCAAGTCCGCGATGTTGTCATGAGCCAACCCGTTACCCTGATCCGCAATGCCGCAGAAGCGACTCTATGGGGAGGCGAAATTGAGGTTCTCGCGGCTCCAACGGACCACGCAACGATCAACTTCGGTGCAGCCTATCTGAACGCCGAGTATGATGAGTACTTTGAAAGAGATTCTACCGGCAATCTTATTGATCTCTCCGATCAGGCATTTTCCGCACCAGAATGGACGTACAATTTTGGCGGCTCGTATGTCATCCCGCTTGCGAACGGCGATATAACCCTGAACGCAAATTATAGTTGGGTGGACGATGTGGTGTTCAGGCCTGAAACGCCAGACATATCAAGTGTCTCGCAGGAAGCTTACGGCCTGTTGGATGCACGTTTGACCTGGCGCATCGCCAGCCAGGACATCGATATCTCCCTGTTCGGCAAAAACCTCACCGACGAAGAGTACATTGTCGCCGCCACAAATCTCCAAAGCCTTGGCTACAATGTTGCGTTTCCCGGAGACCCACGGGTATTCGGAGTCCAACTCCGAAAGAACTACTGAAGGCGAACGATCATGCAAGGCGTGTGTTATCCCGTTACGGGCAAAACACATGCCTTGTATTCTGCTCTGGCAAACACCCGGCACCATCACCCATTTGTTGGCTTATCTAGATCGGACTGGCATCAAACCCCGAGCGATTTAGTGCGCGGCCGGATTGAGCAAGGCATACGGCCGCGAGAAGATTGACACTCATTGTGAGTCCGATCGCTATGGCAATAGCACTGCCGCCCCCAAGGCTATCGCTCAAATATCCCGTCAACAGCGGGCCGAGGCCGCCAATAAAATTTACGGCAAGCTGGTACAGGCTGACCGCTGATCCACGGCTTTCAGGCTTCACACCTGCAACCAGGATAGCCGTTGTGGGGCCCGCCCATCCGCCCAGCATGAATGTGAGGACAAGGACGAGCGCAATCACAGCGGCCGGTGAATTTACAGTCATCAACGCCCAGGTCAGGAGGACGGACGCGACCAGAACGCTTCCCGGATAACGCCAAAGGCGCGAAGGAACGTCATTCGAAAATCGCCTGGTCAGCGGACCGCAAACTAACGTTCCTGCGCCTTTGCCCAAGCCTGCGCCGGCCGCAGTTATGAGCCCTGCATGTGTAAGAGAGAAATCATGTACGCGAAGCAGGAAGGAAACGAGCCAGGCAAAAAATGCAATCTGACCGACGGCCGCAAATGTGCCGCCAGCAACCACCCAGCGCAGTGCGGGCGAGTGCAACAGGGTGCCGACTGCTGCGATTTGCGTTCTGATTCCAGTACCGTGGGCGGCATTCTGAAGCTGACGCCGCGCAAGTTCCCGGTGCCAGTCACGAACCGTCAGAAGAAGGAGGACCCCAAGACAGAGACCGGGTATGCCGGCAATCAAAAAAACCATCCGCCAGCCAAAGTGCTCAGCCACGTATCCACCAAACAGAAAGATCAGACCGGTTCCTATTGCGGCGGAGACATAATAGAGGCTGATTGCAGTGGGGCGCTCTTTGGAGCTGAACAGATCTGATATGAGCGAAATGCTTGCCGGTGGCATACCTGCTTCAGCGGCGCCCACACCAAGCCGGACTGCAAGCAAACCTCCAAAACTGGTAACCGTAGCGCCTAGCGCTGTCAGTCCGCTCCAAATGATGCACAATGCGGAGATCAACCGGACTCTGTTGACTTTGTCCGAGAGCAAACCCAGCGGCAAGATGAACAGAGCGAGCATCGCGGAGTGGGCAATTCCCGCCAGCACACCCATCGCTGCATCACTGACTTCCAGCTCAGCCTTGACGGGCTCCATAACCACGGAGATTACGTTTCGATCGAGCGAATGCGTTGCATAAATGCCTGTCAGCGTGGCGAGCGCGTACCACCGCCCGAATATGGGCCTTGAAGGTTCGCTTCTCGGTGTCATGTTCGCAATCTGACAACATTGCACAAGAACGTAATGACGGAAGTCAGCCTATTTAGGTTTCCGAACTGACTTCAGCTTAAGGTGCAGGGATCGTTCGCTTCCATGCAGTGCCTGTTTGTCACTTGTGCTCAGATGATCCGCATCGAACTCGATCAGCAGCACTGGCGCGCACCGGGGAACTTCCTACGCCGCTTTGACGAGCGGCGGTTCAATTGGCGATGGTCGACGCAGTGACATAAAAGGAATAGCCAGCATCCCTTGTTGTTGGGTGCGCCCTCAGGAGCTCGACCACGCAACGCGAGTTGAGCCTTCCACGTTTTGAGATATCAATTCGAGACGCGCTGAGAAACTCAATTTGGCTGTTTTACTTGGCTTTGGGTGGCTATGCCGCGTGCACGTTTGCAGGTCCGCGCGCTGGCAGGGCGGACGGTCGGTGATTCAGTCTGGAGGGCGGCCCGTTTAGGGCTTGGGCATGGTCAGAAGCTGAACCGCGCGGGTTTCGCCGTTCTGGATGATGTTGAAATTCGTCATCCGGGCGTCTTTTTCGAAGTTCAGCTGCGTCATGCTCGGCGCCGGCGTGGCGAAAGCCGCCTCGCTCCAGCCTTCGGCCGTCATGCGCGTGCGCAGGTCGGCCACGATCTCTTCGGCGGTGTCCTTCGACAGGAGTTGCAGGCTGTGGCTGCCGGGCATGGGGGCGCTGGCCCCGATGATCTCCCAGTCATCCGGCAAATCGATGTCATCCGGGAAGCCGACAGGGAGATTGAGATTCTTGCCGGCCTGGCCGAAGCCGTTGCTGACGACGACCTGATCGACCTCCCCGTCTTCGTTCAGCGTGACATCGGCATTGATGCCATGCTGCGCGGCGGCGGCTTCCATGGCTTTCTCGCGGGAGGAGTCGCTGTTGCTTCCTCCGCATGCGGAGATCATGCCTGCAGCGGCAATGGCGGCGAGGATTCCAGTGGCGGTTTTCATATGGGGCTCCTTCGGATTATTCGGTGACCGTGAATGTGTCGCGCGCCAGCACCTGGTGCTGAAGTCCGGTAACATAGCGTACCACATAGGTTCCCGGTTCGGTGAAGTCATATTTGCGCACTGTGCCGGTTCCTCCGGTTTCGCCTTTCGGAACGGCAAAGCCATAGCGCACCCCCCATCCCCACATGCGATCATCGGTGATGTCGGCAGGCGCGACGATGATGCGGTCGCCGCGATAGCCGGGGCCGGACCAGCTTACCTGGAAATCCGTGCCCTTGCGCACTGTGGCAGGTGCATCAACACTTGCTGTCGCGCGGGTGATGGTGATCGGCTGGCGGGCCAGCGGGCTGTCGCCGGGCGCGAGGAAATAGACGAGTTCGTAGTCGCCCTCGACATTGGGGGCCTGGAGTTCGAGGGAGCCATTGCCGGCGTTCGCCCGGTCCAGCCGAACCCAGGAATCCCGGTTGAACTTGTCCGCGCCGGCCTCGACGATGGAGACATAATCGTCTTCCCAGCTGTCCGGCAGGTCGACCGAGATGGCGACTGACGAGCCGCCCACGGCTTCAGAAGGTCCGGAAATGCCGGCGCTGACGGGCACCAGCCGGATCGGTGCAGAGGCCTGTACGGCATGCTGCACCCCCGGATAGAGCGTGTATCCATTGGCCAGCACATAGCGGATCTCATAGTCGCCGGGCTCTGCCGGCATGGTCAGCTGTGCGGTGCCATCAGCGGCGAGCTTGCCGACATAGCCGTTCGTGAACGCCTTCTCTGCGCCTGCCTCCGTGATGGTCACGAAGTCGCCGGGCGTCGCCTTGCCGCTCCACTGGATCGTGACGACCGAGCTGACAGGGGCCTCTTCAGCTACTGACACGCTGAAGCCGCCATCGGTGACAGTCAGGGGGCGGCGGGCGAGCACCACTCTTGGCTGGTCCAGCACATAGCGGACCTCATAGGCGCCATCATGAGAAGGCGCATTGATCGTCGCCGTGACAGGTTGGCCGGTGTCGGTCACGCCAGCGGCCTTGCGGGATTTCAGGGCGCCAAGGAAATAGATGGGGTTGCGCAGGCCGTCGTCTTCGGAGGCGACCTGAATGTACGCCCCCAGATCATCCGGTCCCGTCCATGTCACGTCGAAGCTGACGCCTTCCTGTGTTGCGGCCGGTGCGTCCAGCGAGACGGCGAGGCCGAGATCGATCGGCACGGTGATGACCTTGGGCTGTTGCGGGGCGATGGAGAAGGCGAGCGTTGCGGTCTGGGGCGTGCTGCCGTCTTTCCAGCCATGCCAGCTCACATCCGCGACATAGTCGCCGGGCAGAAGCTCCGTTTCGGCCACACCCGTATTGCTGACGGTGAAGACGGAGTCGCCGCCGGCTGCGGGCGTGATCGTCCAGTCCAGTTTCGACTGGATCAGCGGGCCGCCGGAGAGAAGCGTCGCCTTCATGGCGAGGGACGCTGGCACCGGCGTGCTGGTGGTCTGTTCGCTCGCGCCGCCGGCATCGGTCACCTGGGTGAGGGCACCGGCAAGTTCCTCGGCATTGTCGGCGGCGACGAATGTGCCGCCCGTCTCGTCCGCGATGCACTGAAGGCCTGCCCGCTCCTCGGCGGTGACATCGAAGCCGACGACATGGATCGTCAGGTCGAGCCCGTTTTCCTCCAATGTGCGGGCCAGCGCACACGGGTCCGCATTGCAGGTTTCCAGGCCGTCGGAGACCAGAATCACCGAAGCGGCCTTCTTGCGATAGTTCAGGGCATTGGCGGCATGTTCGATGGATTTCGACAGGGGCGTCTTTCCGCGCGGGGTCAGGCCGCGCAGCGACTCGATCACGCCGGCGCGGTCTGTGCCGACATCGGCGAGCGTTTCGATATCGCTGCAATCGCCTTCCCGGCGGTGGCCATAGGCGACGAAGCCGAGCCGCTGGTCATCGTCCAGCTGGCGGACCAGGCCTTCGACCACATCCTTGGCAATGACAATCTTGTTCACGCCGTCGATCTGGCCCCACATGGACCCGGACGCATCGAGTACCAGGATGGCGTCCTCGGGCGGTGCGGGGTCTTCCGCCACAGCTGAAACAGAGAGCCCAGCCAGAATGGCTGCGCCCAGCGCGATTGTCCTGAATGCCTTCATGAAGCGTCCCACACATGTTTCCCCAGACGGCGGAGAGCATTCGATCCTGCCGCCCGCGGGTCAACTGGTACATATGACCCAGTATTTCACGCGCTCATTCTTGATAGTGTGGCGGCAACTGGGGCGGGACAATGAACAGGGACGAGACATGAAACCATTGGCATTGCTGGCGCTGGCCCTGACGGCTTGTGCAGCATCTGCAGCAGATCCGGTGCCACCAAAGGTGCGGTCCGGCGCGTTTGTCGAGATGATCGCGCAGCGCGGCGTCGAATGCGGGCACCTGAAACAATGGCAGGGCCTGTCCCTGCGGGCACTTTCCCTACAGGATCGGGAAGGCTGGCCGGCGGAGGATGTTGCGGCGCTGAAAGCGGAAACGGCGCGCCTGGCGTCGGAAACGGCCTGCGATGCCGAAACGCTGACGTTGTGGATCGAGGGCTCGCGCAAAGGCTTCGACAGCGAGATGTTGGCGCCCTATTTGGTGGCCTATAAGGCGCTGGCGGGGATGGAAGCGCCACCGGCGGTCTTCACCGCCACCGCGCTGCGCCTCGACAAGGCACCGGTTGTCGCCGCCATCGACGCAAAGCTGGAGGCGCTTGCGGCATCCGGCCGTCCGGCAGAGGGCGGAAAGCCGTGGCCGGACTATATTGATCGCACCTCGACTGCCGTGCTGGAATTTGCCGGCAGCCTCGAAGCCGAGGGCGGTGACCGGGCGGCGGCCTGGATCGCCCAGTCGGCGCGTATCATCGAGATCTGGTATGAGGAGGAGCGCGAATGATGCGCCTCCTTCTGGTGCTGGCTGTCTGGTTGGCATGGACGCTGCCGGCGGCCGCGCAAAGCTGCGATCCGACCCCGCAGCTTCATGCCGTGCGCATCACGGGCAATAGCGCGGCGGGCGAGGACTTTCCGGAAGTTGCCGGCAGCCGCAGCTTCTACCAGGCGCTGGACAATGGCTGGGTGTTCGCGCTGATGCGGACCGAGCAGGGATGGTCCGTGCGCCTGTTCGAGAAAGAACCCATCGGGGATTCTGTCGACCTGACATCGCTGACCCCGCCGCTGCGCGGTGCGCCCAATCCGCGGGATATTTTCGGCTGGCATTTCCGCAATGCGGACAATACCGGGCCGAACACCGGCGAGGTGAACGCGCCGCAGGCGCTGCGTGCGTTCGTCATTTCTCCCGGCCTGCAGGGAACGGCCGGATTGCGCCCGTCCGACGGCGCGCAGATGCCGGGGGCGGATGATGGAATTGGCTGGCTGAAAGTGATCGACTTCGGCCTTGCCAACCCTCAACCGGGGACGCCAGCCAGCATGAACTGGCTCAAATTCGATGCCTGTCTGACATGGCCGCGTACGGATGATGAAACGGCGACGCTGATGGACCGTGCCAGCCTCGACTTCACCGGGGAGGACAGGGAGATATTCGGCAGTTGCGGCCTCGACCTCTCGATATTTGATCTTGCCGCGCGCTTTGTGCCGCGAACGCTGGGTGGGGACCTGGATGGCGATGGCGCGCTCGACGATGCGGCGCAGATTCGCCGTGTGTCGGACGATAAACGCGGCATCGCCATCTGCCGCGCCGGCACCTGGCTGGATGTGCTGGGCTTCGAGTCAAAGCCGCGTCCGGGCGTGCGGGCGGGCTATGCCGGGCAGGTGGAAGCCTGGCAGTGGATCACGCCGGGCGGCGAACTGCCGCGTCACCTGACGGGGTTCGATTTGCCTGAGGCCGACGGCGACATTCTCGTCCTTGAGCGGATCGAAAAGGAAGCCGTGCTCGTCTTCTGGAAAGACGGGGAAATGCGAATGGAACAGCTCTACCATTATGTTGAACCCTAGGGCCTTCCTGTTCGCGCTTGCCGGGGCAATCGCGGTCTGTGCCACGGCGGCGGCGCAGCCGGCCTGCCAGTCCGACTGGGTAAACACGGCGGTTCCTATCGGAGGCGTGGTGACCGGCACGAATGAGTTCCGGGTCGGGATCGCGGATGGGCTGAGCTTCGGCCTGCGTCCTGATGAGGCCGGCTGGCGTGTGGACATGCAGGGCAGGGATGGCGCGGTCATTCCGTCCCGGCCGGTTCCGCGCGGCATTCCGCCGGTGAGGGGCCAGAACAATCCCACCGAAAGCTTCATGTTCGGGCCGGACGTGTTTGATCCGGCTGTCCATCCGGAACTGACAGTTCCCGGACGGCCGCAAAACGCCGCCACGGTCGAGCCGGCAACCGGCAAGCAGGGGCAGGGATGGCTCACGATTACGGACCAGGCCTTTTCCGAGGATGAGCCGCCGCGCAGGGTGTATATGGCCTTCGAAGGTTGTGTAGTGTGGAATGACGGGCCGCGCTCCCCGGACCTGTCACATTATCCGGCCACTGAAGACCTGTCCGGATTTCCGGGATGGGTTGTCACGGCGTTTGCCGATTGCGGCCTGCCGGACACGCTGCTCCTGTCGGGGCGAATGCCGCGGCCGGGATACCGCCAGCGCGCCTGGCTGGAGCCGGATCTTGACGGCGATGGGCGCCCGGATCTCGTCGCCCTGGTGGACCGGCCCGGCGACGCCCGCCACGGCCTCGCCGTCTGCCTGCAGGCCGGCAAGGCGCTCACGATTCTGGGATTGGAGCGGGGCAAGGCGGAGGCCTCATCGCTGACGAGCGACTTTTTGGCCGATGTCGCCTGGTGGAATGTGGATGGACGAACCGCGCTGCTGGGCCTTGAGACTGGGGACAGCCGGAAACTGTACCTCGACAAGGCCGGAGACCTGGTGAGCGAGCGGCGGGAAACCGCCCCCTGATCGAACCTTAGTCCTCCAGCGCCCCGCCATTTGGCGTGGCGGGCTCCCCCTCGAAGACTACGCCTTCGATGCGAATGGCCTGCTGCAGGTCTTCCAGCCAGCCACCCGGCGCGATGGAGTCTGCCTGGTGCACGAAACGGATCTGCGCATAGGTGTAGGGCGTGTTGTTGCCGGCAATCGCGGACATGGGCGCTGTCGACAGGTCAAGCTGGATCGAGCCTTCGCCTGTCATGCCGGTCATGCCGCCGGGTATTTGTGCCAGCGCCGCCGCGGCTTCGGGATTGTTGGCGAGCGCCTGTTCTAGCATCGACTGGCCGAGCGCGCCCCCGGCGCCGAATTCGCCCACGGCTGAAGACTGCCCGAATATGCGGACGTCGGAATATCCTCCCATCCGGGCGGACATGCTGGTGGTGGCGAACATGGCCTGCGCGGGGAGGCCGTTCTGTTCGGCCAGCATTGCCTGGAAGTTCCGCGGGCTTTGCCCGAACAGGGAGAAGGGGATGTGCAGGAAGGCCGGCTGGGCCGGATCGGTGATATAGGTCTCGTCCGCGCAGAAGGTCGGCCCCGGGCGGTATTTCACGGCCTTGCCGGTTGCGACGATCGCGCCGAGCCGTGCGGCCTGGTTGACCGACATCACGCTGGCATCCTCATCGGCGAAGAAACCGTAATAGATGATCAGGGGTTCCTCCGCCTCCGGATCACAATCGGGCCCACCAGTGGGGCTGAAATCCTGGATGAAGGCCGCCCCGCTTGTCGCTTCCAGCATGAAGGCGCCGGCACTACGGCCTGGGCCGGCCTGCGATTTGGCGAATGCGCCGAGGCCGCCATCCGAGATCGGGAAGTGAAGCGTCTGATCGGACTCCGGCAGGACAAATTCCGACGGGTCCATCTGTTCGATCAGGCGCACGGCGTCCTTGATCCGCTGTTCGATCCCATCGGCCTGGGCATCGCTGAGCCCCTGTGCAGCTGCCTGACCGGTAGCCGCCAGTGCGAGTGCGGAAATGAGTGTGGATCTGATCATGCCGGCGTCCCTTTGAAGTGAACCCTCATGTTCGGGAAACCTGACCGCGCCATCAACTAGGATGGATGACCCAGTTTATTTGTCCGGGGTGGGTCGCTATAGACTTGGCTCATGGGGAATTCTGCGCTCGACCTGATCATAGCGGACGATCATCCGGTGTTCCGGGCCGGCATGCTCTCCATCGTACGGGCGGCATTGGGCGATGTGCAGCTGCGCGAGGCCGGATCGGCCGCCGCGCTGAAGAAGGAACTCGCCGCCGCCCCGGCCGACCTCCTGATCCTCGATGTATTCTTTCCGGGCCTGGAGCCGGAAAGCGATCTCAGGGAGATCCGTGCATCGCATCCCCTGATGGCAGTTCTGGTCGTTTCCATGCTGACGGAACGGGGCGCTGTCGAGCGGTTGTTGCGTGCCGGCGCGAACGGGTTTGTTTCGAAGCGCTCGCCACCGGAATTCATGCTTCAGGGCATACGGGAAGTTATGGAGGGCGAACGCCCGGTCTACCTACCATCCTCCGGGCCCGGACGGCCGGCGCAGAGCGCCGACAATCCGGTTCACGCACTGCCGCCCCGGCAGAGCGATGTGCTGAAACTGATCTGCCTCGGGCTTTCCAACAAGGAAATCGCGAAGGAGATGGATCTTTCCGTGTCCACTGTCCGGGCGCATGTCTCGGCCCTGTTCCAGAATCTGGGCGTCAGCAACCGCACGGCCGCCGCGACGTTTGGCATCAATCACGGCGCCCTTGAATCAGCCCACGAGACTGATGAGCGCTGAACGCAACTGGACAGGCCGGACAGGCTTCAGAAGGACCAGAAGCCCTGCTTCCCGGATCTGCGCCGTTGTCTCCGGAGACGAGCTGCCCGTCATGATCAGGGCCGGTGTGCCGCCGAATTTTTCCTGCAGGGCCTCGATGACCTGAAGCCCGGTCCTGTTTCGTCGCAAATCATAGTCACAAATGATGAGATCCGGCTTCGACAGGCTTTCCATGTCGTCCGTGGACAGCGCATCGCGCAGGTCGACTTCCCATCCCCAGCTGGCAAGCAATGTGCCGGTTGCCTCCAGGGTTGCGCTGTCGTCGTCGATGATGAGTGCGGTTCCGGTCCTGTCCGGCAGGCGTGCCGTATCGGCTTTTGGGGCAGGAGCGGCAGCTGCGTCCGCGCTTGCCCGATTGAATGGGCCGACCTGAAATGATGCGCCCTCGCCAACTTTCGATGTGAGCGACACTTTCACATCTGCGAGTTCGGCAAGCCGCTGGACGATGGCGAGACCGAGCCCCACCCCCTCGCTGGCATCAGTCAGGGCGCCGCCCTTCTCGAAGGCTTCGAACAGGCGTGCCTGCTCTTCCTTTTCGATGCCCGGCCCCCAGTCCCGCACCCGCAATTCCACGCCGGACGGGGTGGTTTCGGCCGAGACCAGAATATCCGTCCCCTCGCCATGGCGGATGGCGTTCGAGACGAGATTCTGCAGGATGCGGCGCACGATCAGGGGATCGCTTTCGATCGCCAGGTCTCCTGCGTCCGTGCGCAGGGTGCAGCCTGCGGCCCGCGCGGCTGGCCCGAATTCGGTGACGATGTCATTGATCATCTCCCCGAGGCTGAAGGCATGGAAGCTGGGCCGGATCTGCTGTGTGTCGAGCAGCGTGATGTCGAGCAGGGACGTGAAGAGTTTCGACAGAATGTCGACAGACTGTTTCAGCCGGCTGAATATCTGGCGCGTGTCGGGCGCAAGGTCCGCTTCCGATTGCGAGGCGAGCAGCAGGCCCATTGCGTGGATCGGCTGGCGCAGGTCATGGCTGGCCTGGGCCAGGAACCGGGACTTCGCCTCGTTCGCGCGCTCGGCCTCGGCGCGGGCCTCCTCCAGTTCGGCGGCGAGCTGCATCTTTTCCCATTGCAGGACAAACCCGCGGCGGGCGAAACCGCGCAGCATCCAACCCAGCCCCAGCATCAGCATGAGGAACAGGACCAGCATCCCGGCCGCGATTGTGCGCTGGCCTTCCGGATTGTCCAGGAAGGCCCGGGCGGCCTGCGCCATCATGATGATGGTTAGCGTGGTGACCAGCATGGGATAGCGCATATTGTGCGTGCCGGTTCCGGTCAGAACGCCGCCGCTGATCACGAAGCCGACAAAGGTGCGTAGCTCCACGTTCTCTTCCGGCAGCAGCATGAAGGCGAGCCATCCCCATCCAAGCGCCAGCAGGATCGCGGTTGCGTCGAAGGAATGCGCGAACCGGTCAAGCGGCGCGCCGGCATCGGCTGCAGCGGCGCCGCGAAAGCAGACAAATGCCTGTGCAATGCCGAAGGCTGTCATCCAGACCACCCAGGGCCACAGCAGCTCAGGCGCCACGACCGTGTGCAGGGCAAAGGCCAGCAGGAAAGCCGACAGAATATGCATCTGCCAGACGAACCGGGCGAGCTTCAGCACCAGGGCGTTGCCCTGATAGGTGACATAGGTGTCCTGCGATTGGTGCTGCTGCATGACCGCCCCGGGGAAATATTCTGCCTTCTGTCTTATGCCGCGATATCCGGCATGGAAACACCCGGCGCACGCCTAGGGCCGGGCCTTTTGTGTTCCTTCCGGCCACAAGCTGTGGAACAGTGCGGGCGAGCGAGGAACCGGGATGCGCAACGCCAAGATCGAGATCCATGCGCTTCGCATGCTGATGGAACGCAACCGGGTTTCCAGCCTGCTTCATATCAGCGTGGGCGTGGTGGTCGGCCTGGTGGCGTCGACATCTGTTCCGGCCTGGCGATGCCTCGTCTTTTCAGCCGGCCTCGCCATGCCGATCCTGCTTCAGATGCGGCTCTCCCGCCACGTCGCCCGGCAGGGATGGAGCGATGCCAGTATCCTCTCCGCAAAGACATGGTTCGACTATCTGGCCCTCTGGGTCGGCTGCATGTGGGGATTTGCGGGGGTCTTCCTGTTCCCGTCCGATGCTCCGGCGAAGCAGCTTTTCCTGACTTTCGTGATGGGCGGCATGTCGCTGAGCGCGGTGGGCACGCAGGGCATGCGCCTGCGCACCTGCTACATGTCGGTCCTGCCGGGCATGGTGCCGCTGGGCCTGCGCTACATGCTGGAGGGCGGGCTCAGCAATCTGCTCTCGGGCGGGCTGATCCTGCTTTACGTCGTCGTGCTGGTGTCGCTGGCGCGGAAGATCAATGACTTCATGCTGCAGGCATTCCGTCTGCAGGCGGAGAAAGACGAACTGCTGTTGGATGTGCAGCGTCAGGCGGACGAACTGGAGGTTGCGCGCAAGGCGGCCGAACAGGCGAATTTGTCGAAGTCGCGCTTCCTGGCGCAGGCGAGCCATGATCTCCGCCAGCCGCTGCACGCGCTCAGCCTGTTCGTGGAAACGCTTCCGGATGCGGAAAGCCCCGAGGAACATGAAGAAATCCTGGGCCGGGTGCGCCAGTCGCTGGACGTGCTGACCAAGCTGTTCGATTCCCTTCTGGATGTGTCCCTGCTCGATACGGGCGGGATCCAGCCGCGCCTGCAGGTGTTCCGCCCGCACGATTTGTTCCTGGAAGTTCAGCGTGACTTCGAACTCGTGGCGAAGGCGTGCAATGCCACGCTGCGGGTGGCGCCGTCGAAACTGCAGGTGCGCAGCGATCCGGTCCTGGTGCGCAGGATGCTGCAGAATCTCGTCTCGAACGCGATCCGCCATTCGGAGGGACAGACCGTCCTGATCGGCACCCGCCTGCGCGGTGGCCGCGTCAGCCTGCAGGTTTGCGATACGGGCAAGGGCATTCCGGACACGGAACGCGCGCGTATCTTCGAGGAATTCGCCCGGCTCGACAGTGCGCGCATGGGCGAAAAGGCAACACCCGGCCTCGGGCTTGGCCTGTCGATCGTTCAGAGAGTCGCCGATGAGCTGGGATTGTCCATCGATCTGAAATCCGATGAGGGGCGGGGATCGATCTTTTCCATCAATGGGTTCGAACGTGTGAGCGGCGCTGAAGAGGCGAGCACCGTGAGCCGGCCTGCGCCCGGCGGCAGCATCGATGCGGCGCGCGTGGTCGTGCTGGATGACGACCCGGCGACACTGGCGGCAACCGAACTCTTGCTGAAACGGTGGGGCTGCACGGTTGAGGCCTCGCACACGCCGGATGGGCTGGCGGACCTCGATCCGGACGTGATCATCTGTGACTATGAGCTTTCGCCGGAACTCACCGGCCTGGAAGTGATTGACGCCCTTGCCGGAACGCCGGCAGCCGGTGTGCCAGCCATCATCATTTCCGGTCATACATCGAAGGAGTTGCAGGCTGCCGTCGCGCGTCGGGGCATTCCCCTGTTGCACAAGCCGATCCGTCCGGCACAGTTGCGCTCAGCCCTTCTCAACGCGCTCGCGAACTCAGACAAAGCCTCGGGCGCTCGCCAGTGAGGCAGCGGCCGAGCGGCTCTGTACACCGAGAGTCTTCAGGAGCGCCGACACATGGATGCGCACCGTGTAGGGCGAGATATCCAGCTCGCGGGCGATTTCCTTGTTCGACATGCCCCGGCAGATGAACCGCAGCACTTCGATCTGACGATTCGTCAGTGTGCCGAGTGCATCGTCTGATGCCGCAAAGGCCGTCATGTCGTTGGACGCTTTAAGAACCACCGTGTCGCCATCCATCACGGCGAGGAAGGCGGCGGACATGTCATCCGGCCGGGCTGTCTTGGAAACAAATCCATTGGCGCCGGCGGCCATGATGTCGTCGACGATCGAGCCATCCGAAACCATGGAGACGGCGACAATCGGCGTCAGGGGCAGGCGCCGGCGCAGGCCGGGAAAGTCCTGCTGCGGATCGAAACCGGGAAAGACCAGATCGAGCAGGACAAGGTCCGGCGACCGGTCGGCGCCGATTTCCTCGATCAGTTTCGGATGATCGCCAATCTCGACGATGTCCGCGCCATTGAAGAGTTTGCCGAGCATGATGGTCATGCCGTTCCGGAACACCGGATGGTCGTCCACCAGCAGGATCTTCATGTCACTTCCCATGATGGACCCGTAACACATCCAAGTGCTGGGGGCATCCCGGAGCATGACGCGGTCAGCGCCCGCGTTGTTCAGGCTCGTGCTTGTCGCCTGAATCCTCGCGCGGCGGCGGGGAGGGATCGGGAATTGTCGGCGGCGGCCAGTCGGGCGCGCAGACGCCATCTTTGCCAACAGCGGCCATCACGAGCTTCCACTCTTCGCCCTTCTGCTTGTGGCATTTGCATTCTGTTTCGAGAGCGGTCTGCTCTGCCTTGCAGGCGCCGCCGGTGGCGCGGCAGGTGTCCCACGCATCGATCAGCTTGTTGCACTTGCCCATATAGCTCGCCGAGGCGGATGGGGCGGCGAGAAGGGCCGTGCCGGCAATCAACGCGGCAGTGGGAAATAGTCTGAGTTTCATGGGTCGCTCCGGTAAGTGCGCCGATTGGGCCTGCAATTGCCGCGACCGGCAATTAGGGCGGATGCACTAGAGGCAGCCACGGGAACTAGTGCATCCGACCTAGTTGGCGTCGGCGCCGATGTCTCCGATCCTGCCGGGCCCTGGGGGAAGAGGAGACACCGTCATGCGCCTTTTGCGCCTGCTGGCATTTGTCGCTGCCATCCTGGTGGCGGCCTTGCTGTCCGAAGCCCAGAATGGCCCGGATGTCGCCGGGGTTGAGCCGGCGAATGTGCTGGTCATCTACGACTCGTCCAATTCCATGTGGGGCGAACTTTCCGATTCCTCACGCAAGTATGAAGCGGCGCGCAGCGCGCTCTCCGGGTTTCTGACCCGTGGCGTCGAGGGCCGCCCGGTTGGCCTCCGCGCCTACGGACATCGCAGGAAGGATGACTGCCGCGACAGCGAACTGGTGCGCGATTTCCAGCCGGCTGACCCTGAAAGCGATGCCATCGAGGGGATCGTCCAGTCCATCCGCCCCACTGGCATGACGCCGATCACCTATTCCCTGACCGAGGGCCTGAAGGACCTTGGCGGCGCATCGGGGGACATCCTCCTGATCAGCGACGGGATCGAAACCTGTGATGCGGACCCTTGCGAATTGATGGAGGCCTGGAAGGCACAAGGCGTGAATGTGCGGGTGCATGTCGTCGGTGTGGGGCTCAAGGATGTCGAGCGCGCGGCCATGGCCTGTATCGCCGAGACATCCGGCGGAGCATATTTCGATGCGGACAGCACGATTGCCTTCAATGACGCGCTCGAAGATGCACGCGATGCAATCGGAGCGCCGGACCCGGCCTCCGAACCGGTCAGCTATGCCATCATTCTGGATACGGTCGATCACGATGGGCAGGCCCTGCGGGCTGGAGGACAGGTTCTGTCCGGTGGCGAGCGTATCAAGTCCGCCGTCAGCAAGGGGTATGGCCGCAATACGGTGGCGGAGCCCGGCGAGTATGAGATCGAGGCCGGCGCGCTGCTGCAGGACGGATCAGTCTATAATCCGGTGCGCGCGAGCGTGCAGGTGGATGCGCCGGGTGACGTGCTGCTGACGCTTGAAGTGCCGCGCCCGGCATCGGTCTCGGCGTCATTCGCGGAAGACGGCGCCGATCATGCCGGCGCGCTCATACGGGCATATCAGAATGGTCGGGAAGTGTTCACGTTCCGGCCGGGCGACGTCGCCTTTGCGCGGGAGGGCATTTATGAATTCCGCTCGGCGCCCAATGCGGACAATTCGTTCGCTGTCACCAAAACGCTGGTGGCGGGCGAGCATGCCGATATCCTGTTCGATCTGACGCGCACGATCCGGGCCTATGTGAACTTCCGCCTGCCGGATGGCGAGATTGTCAGCCGGCAGGCCGAACTCTGGAAGGATGGCGAGAAGCTCTACACGCTGCAGCAGGCCAATGGCGCGATCATCCGTCCGGGGACGTATGAACTGCGCGCGACAGACCAGACCCTTCCACTTGTTCCCGTGGAGGTCACCTTCGCGAATGATGGCGAAACGCTCACCGTGCCGTTGGCCGCCGGATTCCTGACAATCGTGTATGGCGGCGATGCGGCGAACTATGTCGGAAAGGCCGATCGCGCCTTCCTTGAGTCTGCCGATCGCGGTGGCAGCAGCTTTGTCCGACCGGACGAGGCGATCCCGGTTGCGCCCGGAGCCTATCGCGTCAAACCCTACGACCGCGCCGGATTCTTCGAACTGGTGGAGGTCTCGATTTCCGAAGGCGACTCCCGGACGGTCACCCTGATGCCCCAGCCGCTGGGCGAACTCGTGGTCCAGTATGCGCCGTCGGGTGCCTACAAGGTCCAGCCTGACCGGGCCTCCGTCACGCCGCTGGACGGCCAGCGCGTGATTGGCGGCATCTTCAAGCCGGGCGAGCCCCGCAAACTGCTGCCCGGTCGGTACCGGGTCGATGGCTGGCGCAGCGCCGGCAGTTTCGAGCCGCTGGAGGTGACCGTTACCGCCGGCGCGCGCCAGACCGTCACCCTCACCCTTCATTCCGAATAGAAAACCTCTGGAGAATCCAATGTTCCGTCACCTGATGTTTGTTTGTTCTGCCGCCGCCCTGCTTGCGGGCCCTGCCGCCGCCGAGTCGGCGACGCCGAAGCTGCACCCTGTGGAGAAGGCGTGTGTGACCTACGACCTTGGCGGACAGATGCAGTCAGGCACGCTCACCCGCTGCCATCGGGACTTCGCCTATGAGACATATGAAATCCAGAATGTCTCGATCGGCTTCGGCGGGTTCAGCCAGACCCAGACAAGCCACACGATCACCGTCGGCGACACGATCTACAACGTCGACACGAAGGCGAAAACGGCGACGAAGACGGACAATCCGATGTATGACAGCCTCGTCAGCGCGCTTCAGAATTCCAGCGCGGAGGATATGGGCTCAGCTTTCCTTGATGCGATGGGCATGACCTCGACCGGGACAACCAAAACGGTCGCAGGAGAAACCTGCACGGTCTATTCCTCCCAGATGATGGGGCAGGCCTGCCTCTCGTCCGACTGGCTGATGCTCGAACAGACGGTCATGGGCATGACGCAGACTGCGACCTCGGTCAGTCGCGACACCGGCGGTGATGATGCCAATTACACGCTTTACCAGACAGTCAGCGTGTCGAACGGCCCGGACCTGTCCAACTTGCCGGGCGGGCTGGCCGGCATATTCGGGAACGGCAACTGAACAGGCGAGCCACCGGCATTCCAGAGGATGCAGCGGCGTTAACGAGCGGTCAGGCAACGTGTCCGAAATTGTAACCTGAAGGGCCTGCGGGCCGGGTTATGGTAGCGGAGATGAAATGACGGACCGGGTGCAAGGCGCACAGGGCGATGGCCGGGAGATCCTGGCCACGATGAGTATGCGGGTGATCGTGCTTGACGATGCGCTGCGGGTGACCTGGTCAAACCCCGCCTTCCGGGCAATGGCAGGCTGGCCGGCGCCGGATCGTGCCGGCGAACCGGTCGCGTTTCCCCCCGGCCTGTTTGAGGGGGGCGGGCCCGCGCTGTCGGCGGCGTTGGCAGAGTGCCGGAAAACGGGGGCGGCGACGGCCGAACTCAACTTGACTGACGGCTCGCGGAGATTCCGGGCCTGTCTCGAAAGGCTTCCCGATGAGGGCGGCGGCCCCGGCCGGAGTGTTGTCCGGTTTGAGGACATGGGTGCCGAAACGGCGCTTCAGGCGCGTATGGAGGCCATGCAGTCCGAACTGGATCACCGCACGCGAAACCTCATCGCGGTCATTCTCTCCACGGCCCGGATTTCAGCCGGCTCCGCGCATTCTGTCGAGCAGTATACGGAAGATTTCTGCGGCCGCCTTGAGTCGATGTCGCGTGCCTATGCACGGCTGGCAGGCGGGGGCACATCCTCACTCCGCGAGGTCATGGAAGACGAAGTATCCAGGGTCGCCGGCCGGAGTGAGCGGTACACGCTGACCGGGCCAGATGTGTCCCTGAATGAAAAAGCCCTGCGCGATGTCAGTCTGCTGATCCATGAACTCGCCTCAAACGCGGCAAAGCATGGCTGTTTCGCGCATCCGGCAGGCACACTGGCCGTTGACTGGACCCTGTCGCAGGGCGGCCTGAAGGTCGTCTGGCAGGAGCACAGCCCGGTTCCGGCGACCGGGCCGGACAGGGAAGGGTTCGGATCCGTTGTGTTCGACATGTTCCCGAATGCCACCGTGCACTGGAAATTCACAGATGCCGGACTTCGAATGGAGTTCGAAGTGCCCGAGTATCTGGTCCGGCCTCACCGCCGTGCAGAAGGGCAAGGCTGAGCGCTGCAAGGGGTGAAATGGTTAACAAAATGCACGTTCTGCGCAGAAAATGTTCGTGCTGATCACACTATCTTAACGTTGCGGCGGCAGTATTCGAAACAATCACCGCTCAAGTGATCGGTTTCATCAACAATGAAATGACAGATCAGCTGTTTCGGGGGACGATCCATTGGGCCAACCTGCATTGAAACTGGTTGTAGATGTTGCGAGGTCTTCCGACGTGCCTGAGAGCGGATCATGGCTGTTCGAAAAGCCGGTCGCTGACGCACTGAAGGCCGCATTTGACGACATTGTCAGCGAGCCCGTTCCAGATCGGCTCCTGAGCCTGATCGAACAGATCCGGGACGCAGAGTCTGAAGGGCGTGGGTTTGCCGCTGAAAAGTGCGGGGATGACCAGTGACCTCCCAGGGTGACTGGTCTTTCGCGGACGAACTTGAGCGCCTCATCCCGGAGATGCGCGCCTTTGCGCGCAGCCTGGTGCGAGACTGCGAACTGGCAGACGACCTCGTTCAGGATGCCTGCCTCAAGGCATGGCAGGCGATCGACACTTTCCGGACAGGGTCTCCGCTGCGTCCCTGGCTGTTCCGCATCCTTCGCAATGAATACTACCAGCATGCCCGGCGCGCCTGGCGCGTTTCGACGCTGGACCCCCGGATTGCCGAGCGATCGCTGGTCGTTCCGCACTCCCTCGATGCGGCAGTGGACTTCACGGTGCTTCAGGCCGTCATGGCCGGCCTTCCGGATATCCAGCGCGAGGCGCTCATCCTGGTGGTTGCGGCTGGATACACTTATGATGAGGCCGGAAAAATCTGCAGCTGTTCCCCCGGAACGATCAAGAGCCGCGTCAGCCGTGCCCGCGAAGCGGTGATCGCCGGCATGCGCATGGCCGATGCCGGTGACGGCGCGATCGGACTGCGCGCCAGCCTGTCGGGCACAATTGGCGACGCGGAGATGGCACAGACCGTGGACCTGCTGGTGCGGGGCGTGCTGAAACAGGCCGCCTGACGGGCAAGCCTTCGGAATTCCTGAAATTTCAGTGCCCGGCCTGCCGTACAGCCTGGTCAGCCCGCGCGAGGCGCTCGCGCGCCTTGTCGCGGATCGTCTGGATGGACTCCCTGGTCTGGGCTCTCATCCCCTCCGCACCGCCCTGCGGCCCTCCAAAGGCCTGGCGCGAATCGGCGCTGGAAGGGGGTGTTCGCCGACCGAAAAGCAGAAATCTTACCGCCATTACCCAGTCTCCTTGCAGCATCACAGACCCGTACCTGTTACAGGGCCTGCAGTGGGCGGGACCGCTTGCTCGGACTATGCCGGTGCTGTCGCCCCACCAGACCGCTCGTTTCGAGCTGGCAACAAAAATACTAACCTGAATCTGGCCTTGCGCGAATTATTTTTTCGTCACGCCACGAAGGGCGGGTCCGGAAGGGCCGGATATTGCGCTGCAGCAAAATGGATGCGTCTTACCGGCGGCCGGTAGGATTGTCCGGAGTTGCTTCGTCTGTCTGCGGCAGGGCGACGTTGCCCACAGTGCCGAAGATCTGCTCCCACAGGCCAAGTTCGCGGCCACGCGTCGGCGTTTCGCGGGAGGCATAGTTAATCACCTGGCCATCGTCGGCATCGTATTGCAGCACTTCCTCGACCTTGTCGTCGGTGCCGAAGCTGATCGCGACGACCGAACGGGTCTTCACCTTGGGGTGATAGAAGGCGACGCGTTCCTGAAGCTCGGACATGTAGATCCAGGTATTGTCGTCAAACAGGCTCTTGGTCGACGGCGAGCCGAGCTGGGCCAGTACCGTGGAGCGGGTGTCTTCGCCCGGCTTGATGTCCCGCGGCTGGGTTTCGTCCGCCACATAGCCGTGAAAGTCGCGGCTGGGCGTCAGGCAGGCCGTCAGCGGCAACATCATCAGCCCGGCGGCCAGAATCGCGCGTCGCGACATCGGGATACTCCTGTACTGCGTCCGGGAAAGACCTAGCGGCTCCGGCACGGCTTTGGCAAGCATGGGAGTGCAGGCAGGCGAACCGGGAGGTGGCCGGTCTTGCATGTATATTGCATTGTGCGCTGCAGCGCCCGATATCGGCCCGATACCGGAATGACCGGTTGCGGCCTGCTCTGAACGAAGGACTCCTGGTGGTTCCATGACCCAGCTTGTCACCCCCCTGCGACGCGGCATCATCACGGCCCTCAAAGGCGTCGGCCTGAACCGACAGAATGTCGCGGCAGGCCGCATGTGCTGCGAGCGTCACCTGCTGGCATCGCTCGGCCGCTCGCGCCAGCGCTATATCGGCCGCATCCTCTGCTACCATTCAGTCGGCCAGCGGGACTGGGGGGTGAACGACATTTCCCCGGCGCGCTTCCGCAAGCATATCGAGACGGCGCTGAATGCGGGCTTCCGCTTCGTGCCGGCCAGCGAGATCGTGCGCACCGGAGGCGGAGAGAAGGATCTCGCCATCACATTCGATGACGGGCTGAGAACCGTTCTGACGACGGCAGCGCCCATCCTGTCGGAATACGACGTGCCGTGGACCTTCTTCCCGGTGTCGGAATGGTCCGAATGCGGGCATGAATTCGATGAGGATGTCGTGCTCAAATGGCGCGATGTCGAAGCGCTGATGAAGGCTGGCGCCGAACTCGGCAGCCATTCGGCGACGCATCCGGATTTCTCCACCATCAACCCCCAGCAGGTGGTCGATGAACTGGGCGGGTCGCGTGAAACCTTCCTGAAGCGGATCGGTGTGGCGCCGGACAGTTTCGCCATTCCGTTCGGACAGTCGATGAACTGGCCGGAAATCGCCGCGAAGGCGGCGGCCGATGCGGGCTATTCGACGATCTATGCGCAGGCCGAAGAGACGCGCCCGGAAGGGACGGTCGCGCGCACCTTTGTGACGAAGTTCGACGATGACAGGATCTTCAAGGCCATCCTGAAGGGCAAGTTCGATCGCTGGGAAGAATGGGTGTAGGCCCGGCCGCAAGGCAGGGAGCTGGGAACAGGGAATGGACAAGCCGGATAGCTCCGCAGCCGCAAGACTGGTGTCGGTCGTCGTGCCGACGCGCGACCGGCCGCACCAGCTGCGCGAGGCACTGGCCAGTATCCGCGCGCTGGAAGGGCCTGACCTGCAGTTCGAAATCCTCGTCGGTGACAATGGCACCGATTCCGAAACCGCGGGCGTTGTCGAGGCGTTCGGTGGCATCCACATTCGCAGCGACAAGGTGGGCGCAGCAGCCGGCCGCAATGCCGGCATGCGCCAGGCCAGCGGTGAGTTCATCGCCTTCCTGGATGATGACGATGTCTGGCTGGAGGGGAATATCCGTCCTCAGATCGCCATCCTGGACGCGCGCCCCGAAATTGATGCCGTCATCGGACGCCTGATCCCGACCGGGCCGGACCTGAAGCGTCACGAAGCGCCGCGCCCGGAAACCGATCCCGGCGAGGGCAATTCGCTTATCCGCAGTATGCTGAGTGGATATTTTCCCCAACTGGGCGCCACCGTCGTGCGAACGAACGTTCGTGATGTGGACGGATATTTCGATGAAGGCCTGACTTATGGCCAGGATCTCGACTGGCAGCTGAGAATGGCGCGCCGGCACGCGATGGCATTCACGCCGACGATCTGCATGCTGTTCCGCGGACGTGATGCCGTCGAATTTGACGTAATGAGCTTCAAGCGGGCGCAATTCGACCGGCGCATTTTCCTGTCACATGCCTTGCCGGAATGGCGCGTGTGGCGTTCGCCAATGGAATTCCTGCGCGGCTATTCCGGAACGATGTCATACTTCTACTGGCACTTCCTGTATCTTGCCGGTCTTGCCGCAGAGCGCGGCGACGCCGTCATGGCGCGCAAGACTGTCGGTGGGGCGTTCTATGTGTTCCCCCTGCGCGCGACGCTACATGCCGTTACGCGGGCACCGTTCCGCAAGGCGGCCCTTACAATGGTGGGGCTTGGCGCAAAACCGCAGGCAAGCGCTGGCGCCTGACCGCGAATAGCTCCGTCAGCGGCGGGCGACCGCGAAGTCGCAGGCGCGGGCTGTCAGGGCCATAATGGTCAGGGTCGGATTCTGGGCGCCCTGAGACGGGAAGGACGAACCGTCCGTCACGAACAGGCCCGGAACCGCCCAGCATTCGCTGTCAGGCGAGAGAACGGATGTTTCCGGCGCGGTTCCGATCCGTGCCCCGCCGCATTCGTGGACGGACATTCCGGGAGCGGACGGCACAGGTCCGCGCGTGTAGATCGTGACGCCGGATGCTTCTGCGAGTTCCTCGAGCGCTCCGGCCATCTGCGTGGCGAGGGCGCGGTCCCGGTCGCTGAATTCGACTTCGATGCGAAGCGCCGGATTGCCCCAACGGTCCTTGCGGTCGGCAGACAGGGTAACCCGGTTCGAGGCGAGCGCTTCGGATTCCCCGAAAGCAACAGCCGTGAACCACGACTTGTTGCCGGCCGGGATATTGTAGAGCTGCACGCCGAAGCCGAATTCGTCGGCGGCGCTGCCTTTGCGCCGGTCGAACCGTGGCAGGTAGAGGCAGCGGCCGGGTTCCAGCGGCGTCGGATCTGACAGGCGCGGCCCGCCACCTTCGTATTTGACCATCACATGGTCCATGACATAGCGGCCAAGCGCTGGCAGCCGGTCCGGCAAGGAGCCTGACGGCGTGGACGAGTTCAGCAGGATGCGGGTCGACTCCAAAGATGACGCGCAGAGGAAGACGAGCGGCGCTTTTGCGCGATTCCGCTTCCCGCTGACCGCGTCACACCATTCGACGCCATCGGCCCGGCCATCGCCGCCGGTCGTCACTCGCTGGGCGAGGGCGGACGATTTCAGCGTCAGGCGGCCAGTGGAGTGCGCGGCGGCGACGAAATCGTGCGGCGGGGCATAGCGGCTGGCGATGGCATCCGCTTCCGGCCATTGCTGGCGGATGAGGCCGATAAGGTCATCCTCCGCGGAGGAGAACTCCGTGGGATGAGCAATGTCACTGTCCGGCACGCAGGCGAGCCCGTCGCGCGCACCGGTCAGGCCGAGATACTGTTCGACCTGCGCATACCAGGGATCGAGTTCCGCCGTGCCGATAGGCCAGCCGCTGCCCTCTGTGGCGTCGGCGGCAAAGTCCTCTTCGCCGAACCGGTAGTATTGGCGCCCATGTCCCGGCACCACCATGCGGCCGCCGACGCCGTGCGAGCGGATCCAGGCAAAGGCATCCGCACCGGCCGTGTCATAGGGAAAGTCGACATCGTCGACGAGCGCGTCGGGCTTCTGGTTCCAGGCGAAGCATTGCGACTGGACGGGCTGGCGAAGACGCCCCACCTGGCGCAGGATTTTCTGGCCGCCAAAGATCAGCTTCGGAGGCAGGACGGATAGGAGGCGCGGGTCTGCCAGCGCGCCCACGGCGGCGGCGACGGAATTGCGCAAGGGATAACGCCAGAACGGGGACGGCGCGCCCGCATCGAGCAGGAGCACTGACAGGCCCGCCTCGCACAGGCGGAATGCGGCGAGCCCGCCGGCCGCGCCGGCGCCGACGACAATGGCGTCGAACGGGCCGTCTACGGCGCCTGAATTGTCAGGGGATGTGGCAGGTGTTGTCACGCGATGGCCGTTTCGGTTCTTCGTCTCCGGAGGGAGTTCCGCAGCAATATGCTTGCCATGTTGACCCCGGCCCAGAATTCCCCTCCTGATGCCCGCATGAGCGAGCAGCTACCCGTCAGCGCCATCCAGCGCCTGGTGTCGAAACCGGCCGGACCGCTCGGGTTCGGCACCGGATTCCTGCACCATGTCGGCGACCGGGGTGAGGCTGTCCGCCTGCTTCGGCAGGCCTTCGATGCCGGTATCACCTATTTCGACACCGCGCGACTATATGGCGAAGGTATTTGCGAAGGATTACTCGGTGAGGCGTTCGCCGGGCAACGGGACAGGATCGTCATCGCCACCAAGGTGGGCATCCTGCCGCCGGGGCGGGACCTCGCCAAGCGGGCGGTTGGAAAGGCGGCCTCTCTCGCCCGGAAGATCGGGCCATTGCGGGCCGTCGTGCCGGAGCCGGCGATCCGCTATCCCATGTTCGGCGTGTTCGATGTGCCCCGCATGCGGACGAGTTTCGAGACCAGCCTCCGGGAGCTGAAGACCGATCATGTCGATCTCCTGCTGCTGCACGAATGCACCGCCGCCGATGTGGCGAATTCCGACGTGACCGGGTTCCTCGATACGCTCGTACAGGAGGGAAAGGTGCGCGCCTGGGGCGTGGCGCCGCGCGATGTCGACATGATCGAGATCGATCGCAGCGGCACGGCCTATGGCGATGTCACGCAGTTTGCCGATGCCATTCGCGGCGAAGTGCCGGCACAGTCGGCACCGGCGCTGGTGGTCACCCATTCCTGTCTCGGGTCATCCTTCCAGGAGACGCTTTCCCGCTTGAAGACCGACAGCGGCCTTGCCGCCCGGTGGGGCGAGGCGGTTGGCATGGATGTGTCTGATCCTGCTGCGCTGGCCAAGCTGTTCCTTGCGCGAGCAATGCAGCGCAATCCCGATGGCGTGGTTCTCTTCTCGACGACGCGGGCCGACCGGCTGGGGCCGAATCTTGAGGCCGTCGGCCTGCTGGCGTCGCTGGATGTGGTGTCGGCTTTCTCCGGCCTGCTCGAAGCTGTCTGAATTCCGTCAGGAGCGGTGGAGTTCCGAGACTGAGTCTTCAGGCATCCAGCCGAACAGCTCGCCGGCTCGGAAAGGCTGGTGGGCGGCTTGTTCGCCGGTGCGTCCGGTCAGCTTGCGGACGACGCGGATGATATCCTTGCCGATCAAATGTTTCACGCGATGGCGCAGCCAGGCGGGGGATTTCCACCAGTCGGCCGAGACCGTGCGGGCAAAGTCCGTACACACCTTTTCGCCTTCCTTGTCGCCGCGCTCCAGCGCCATGCCGGCAAGCCAGGCGGATTCGACGAGCAGGCGGCGGCGCATGGCGTCCAGCCAGGACTGGCTGTCTTTCATATGGCCGGCATAGCCATCGATGACCGATTTGGCGGTGCCGAACTGTTCCGGCAGATCGCTGACCGGGCGCCCGGTATAGCCGGCGGACATATTGGCGTCGTGGCGGCGGTAATAGGCCTGCACGGCGTCGATCGCAGCGACATCGGAGACAGTTGCGAGGCGCATCCAGATTTCCATGTCGCAGGTGGCCGTGAAGCGCGGATCGAGACCGCCGACCTTGTGCTGCATTTCGGTACGCACGACGGCCGCCGGCGACGCGACACCGACCCATGACCGGCAGCTGCGCTCAAGGAAGGCCGCGCCGGAAATGATGCGGTAATCGAAACGCGCCGGCTGTTCCGGATATGTCATTTCGTCATTTTCGGCGAAGACCAGCGACAGGCCATAGGTCATGCCGACATTCGGATGCGCATCCATGACGGCGGCGGCCCGCTTCAGCGCGCCGTCGACAAGGGCATCATCGGCGGACAGGAGCACGCAGTACTTCGCGCTCGCCCAGCCCATCAGGCCGACATTGGCGGTGCCGACGAGGCCGAGGTTCTTTTCGTTGCGCTTGTAGGTGACGCGTGGATCGGCAGCAGCAAGGCGTTCGCCGACTTCCTGCGAGTTATCCTTCGAACAATCATCAACGATCAGGACGCGGACATCGACTCCGTCCTGGCGCAGGAGGGAGTCGATGCAGCCTTCCAGATAGTGCGCATAATTATAGCACGGCACGACGACATCGACGGAGGGAAGGGCCTTGTCAGTCATCGTGCGGGGCTCCGGGCGGGTATCCGTGATCATGGCGCAGGCCGGACTATCGGGTCGCCTCGATCAGCGCATCGGCCACCTGGCTCACTTCCTCATCCGTCATCTGATGATAGAGCGGCAGGATGATGCGCTTGTCCTGGCAGGCTTCCGAGTTCGGCAGCGGGGCGGGCAGCGGCGAGGAGGCGTAGACCTCTTCGCGGTGCGCGCACATGATGCCGCGGCGGGTGGCGATCTGCTTGTCCAGCATGGCCTGCATGACCGTGCGCTGGTCGCAGCTGTCCGGAATGCGGACCGAGAAGCTTTGCCAGTTAGAGCGGGCCCATGCCGGCTCTTCCGGCAAACCGATCCATTGGGCCTCGGCCAGTTTCTGTTTGTACTGGTCGGCGATCTCGCGGCGGCGCGCGGCCACTTCGGGAAGGCGTTTCAGCTGCTCCCGGCCGACGGCGGCCTGGATATCGGTCATGCGGTAATTGTAGCCGAGCGTCGGGTGGCTCTCGAAGATCACCGTATTGGCCTTGTGGCGCACCGTGTCCGGAACGCTCATGCCGTGCTGGCGCAGGCCGCGGCACCTGGCGGCCCAGTCGGCATGCGGCGTGGTGATCATGCCGCCGTCGCCGGTGGACATGATCTTGCGCGGATGGAAGGAGAAGACGGCAGCGTCGCCGCGGCAACGGCCGACCTTTTCCCATTCCCCCTCCCAGAGGATTTCCGCGCCGGCCGCACAGGCCGCGTCTTCGATGACGAACAGATTGTGCTTGCGGGCGACGGCAACGATTGCGGAAAGATCCGCCGGCATGCCCATCTGGTGGACGAGCATGATGGCTTTCGTCTTCGGCGTAATGGCCGGCTCGATCAGGGCCGGGTCCATGTTGCAGGTCTCAATATCGACATCGATGAAGACCGGCTCGGCGCCGCAATACCGGATCGAGTTCGCGGTGGCGATGTAGGAGTGGCTGACCGTAATGACTTCGTCGCCCGGGCCGACACCGGCTGCGAGCAGGGCAAGGTGCAGGCCGGTCGTGCAGTTCGACACCGCGACGGCATGCTCGGCGCCCATATATTCGGCGAACTCTTTTTCGAAGGCGGCGACTTCCGGGCCTTGCGTGACCCAGCCGGACAGGATGACGCGCGAGGCGGCATCCGCCTCCGGCTGACCCATCAGGGGCTTGATGATCGGGATCATTCAAACATGTCCTTGTTTGCGCGCCACCAGGTGACGAGCCGGCGCAGGCCCTCTTCGAGGTCGACTTCGGCCTTGAAGCCCAGCATGCGCTCGGCCTTTTCCGTCGCGGCGAGGCGTCGGGCAACCGGATTCACGCTGCGCTCGGGACCGTATTCCGGCACCATGGCCGGATCGGCGCCCATGACCTTCATCAGCGCGGCGGCGAGCTCGTTGAGGTTCGTCTCGACGCCGGAGGCAACGTTGAAGACTTCGTCCGAGGCATCGGACTTCAGGGCGAGCACGTTCGCGCGGGCAAGGTCTTCGATATAGATGAAGTCCATCGAAGTCGTGCCGTCGCCAAGGATCAGCGGCGGGATGCCCTGCTCGATGCGCTGCATCCAGCGCACCAGCACTTCAGTATACTTGCCGTGAATGTCCATGCGCGGACCATAGACGTTGAAATAACGCATGGCGACATAGTCGAGCCCGTGCATGTCATTGAACGACCGCAGCAGGCCTTCGAGCATCACCTTGGAGGCGCCGTACCAGGTGCGGTTGTTGTAGGGGTGGTGTTCTTCCGTGGTCGGAAAAGTGTCGGCCATGCCGAGCACGGAGGCGGAGGAGGCGGCGAGCACCTTCTTCACGCCGGCCTTCTGCGCGGCCTCGACGACATTGTAAGTGCCGTCGCACATGACTTCCATGGCTTCGCGGGGCTCTGCGGCGCAGGCCGTGATGCGGATGGCGGCCATGTGGATGACGGCGTCCATGCCAGCGGTCGCTTCTTCGATAGCGGCCTGGTCGCGGATGTCGCCCTTCACCAGCGTGACGCGGTTGTCCTTCAGGATGTCCTGCACATTGCGCATGGAGCCGCGCACCAGATTGTCGAAGATGACAATCTGGTCCGGGTTCTCATTTGTGAGGATCTGGTCGATGGTGGTTGAGCCGATGAGGCCGCATCCACCTGTTACAAGAATTCTTGCACCGTCGAGGTTCATCGGTTCTGTGCCCTGTCGTTTCGGTTCGGCCCGCGCGGGTTCAGCCGCGCGGGACCGGATTTGGTCTTAGACGTTTGCTTCGGTTTCCTGCTGCAGGCGAATCACCGCCTTGGCGACAACCTCCTGCTGGTCTGCCGTCAGTTCCGGGAACATTGGCAGGGACAGGACTTCCGCAGCGGCCTTCTCGGCGTTCGGGAACTGCCCATGCTTGTAACCCAGGAATTCGAAGGCCTTCAGCTCATGCAGCGGGAAGGGGTAGTGGATGCCCGTGGAGACGCCGGCCTTGGTCAGTTCCTCGATCCAGCGCTGACGATCCGGCGTGCGGATCGCGTAGACGTGATAGACGTGGCGGCGGCCTTCGACCTCGACCGGGATCTGAACGCCGGTGCCGGCGAACAGGTCGGCATAGCGGCGGGCAGCCTCGCGGCGCAGTTCCGTCCACTTCTCGATATATTTCATCTTCACACGCAGGACGGCCCCCTGGATGCCTTCCATGCGCATGTTGTAGCCGATGATCTCGTGGTGGTACTTCTGCTTGGCGCCCCAATCGCGCAGCATGCGGACTTTTTCGTCGATGTCCGCATTGCCGGTGACGGTCATGCCGGCTTCGCCGGCGGCGCCCATGTTCTTGCCCGGATAGAAGGAGAAACCGGCGACGTCACCGATGGAGCCGGCGCGGCGGCCATTGTATTCGGCGCCATGGGACTGGGCAGCATCTTCCATCACGATCAGGCCGTGCTTCCTGGCGATGGCCATGATCGGGTCCATGTCGGCCATCTGGCCGTAGAGGTGGACCGGGACGATGGCCTTGGTGCGCGGCGTGATGGCGGCTTCGAGCGCGGCCGGGTCCATCGTGAAGGTCACCGGGTCGATGTCGCAGAACACGACTTTGGCGCCGGTATACTGGATGGCCGAGGCCGAGGCGATGAAAGTGTGCGGCACGGTGATGACTTCGTCACCCGGGCCGATGCCTGCGGCCAGCAGGCCAAGATGCAGGGCGCTGGTGCCGCTGTTCACGCCGATGGCGAAGGTGTTGCCGGAGTATTCGGCGAATTCTTTCTCAAGCGCGGCGACTTCCGGGCCGAGGACGAAGGAGCAGTTCTCCAGCGTCTTCAGGACGGCTTCGTCCACTTCAGCCTTGATCGACTGGTATTGGGCTTTCAGGTCAACAAACGGGATCACTTGCTCGCTCCATTGCGGGGAAGGTGGACGGTTTCGCCGCGGCCCCGCATGGAGCTCGTGGCGGCTTCAATGACTTCGACCATGCGCATGCCGAATTGGCCGTCGGAGACGGACGACTTGCCGGTCGCGATACAGTCGCAGAAATGCTGGGCTTCGATGCGAAGGGCTTCGACATTGTCGACCTTCGGGGCCCACATGTCGCCGGTGCGGTAACCGACGCGCATTTCGTGGATCTGCTTCGGATCGTCGGTCAGCGACACGCCCTTGTCGTAGATCTTCAGCTTTTCGGAAGGCTGGAGTTCATCGAAGGTGATCATCTTCTCGGTTCCGCCGATCAGGATGTTGCGCACCTTCACCGGTGCGAGCCACGACACGTTGACGTGTGCGATAAAGCCTGAGTCGTAAAACAGTGTGATGAAGGCGAGGTTTTCCGGCGTGCCCGGATAGTGATTGATGCCCGAGGCCGAGACAGCCACCGGGTGCTCGCCGAACACGAAGTCCAGGATCGAGAAATCGTGGACCGCGAGGTCTGAGATCACGTTCACGTCGCGCTGGAACAGGCCGAGATTGACGCGGGTCGAGTCATAGTAGAGCGACTTGCCGAGCTCGCCCGACTGGACGAGTTCGCGCATTTTCATCACCGGGCCGGTATAGATGAAAGTGTGGTCGATATGCAGCGTCAGGCCGCGCTTTTCGGCTTCGTCGACCAGGGCGCGCGCCTGCAGCGAGGTTTCCGTCATCGGCTTTTCCAGCCAGACATGCTTTCCGGCGCGGAGGGCCGCCATGGCCAGCGAGAAGTGCGTCGAGACCGGCGTCGCGATGGCGACGGCATCGATTTCCGGGTCCTGGATCATCGCCATGGCATCGGTCGTCGTCTTGGTCGCGGGATAGCGCTTGGCGACGATGTCGAGAACCTTCGGGTTGAGGTCGGCGACCGTGTGGACGCGCGCCTCATCCAGTTCGGAGAAGTTGCGGACCAGGTTCGGACCCCAGTAGCCGTAGCCGATAACACCAATATTCAACACGGACTTCTTCCCTTTGCTCGCTTCACCGCTCGCTGCGGGCTTCGCTTTCGCGCTGCCCTGTTTCGATTTGTCAGCTGTCTTTACGGACATCACCCACCACCTTTGCTGGAACACCTGCCACAATTGCGAAATCTGGAACGTCTTTGGTCACCACAGCCCCGGCGGCGACAAGCGCGCCTTCGCCGATGGTGATGCCGCAGACGATCGTTGCGTTTGACCCGATGGAGGCGCGGCGTTTCACGCGCGTCAGCTCCAGCGTCCAGTCGTCATCCGTCTGGGCGCTGCCGTCCGGATTGGTCGCCTTGGGGAAACGGTCATTGGTAAACATGACGCCATGCCCAACGAACACTTCGTCCTCGATGGTCACGCCTTCGCACACGAAGGTGTGCGAGGAGATCTTGCAGCGCTCGCCGATGAAGGCGTTCTTCTGGATCTCGACAAAGGCGCCGATCTTCGAGCCGTCACCCACCGTGCAGCCATAGAGATTCACCAGGCCGGGATGGTGAATGGTAACCTGTCCGAGCAGCTTGGTTGTGTCCGAAATTGGCATGAATGCCCCTTGAGAGTTGAATTCGGCGGTGTCTCTGCAAGTTCCGGGCTAGCGAAATCGGGGCAGGCGAAGTGCGTTTACCGCAATAAAATCTAGGCTGGGTAAGCGCCGTTCGCGAATTTCGTTCCTGCCGGCAGGGACTTATTCATAAAGCCGCTTCATCAGCGGGCCGCACAGGCGTTCGAAGTCCTTTTTCTGGTCTTCGGTCCAGTTTTCCGGGCTGGTCTTGGCGTAGAAGGCCTCATTGGTCCTGGCAGCGGTCAGTTCTGCGGGCGCTGCACCCAGAAAGGCGACGAGCTCATCGATGCGGGCATCGATGTCCTCAAGGCGCAGGAACATCTTCCGGTCTTCCGGCAGGGCGGCGAAATCACGCTCAATGGTCTCGTTGACATAGGTCCAGTACCAGCAATTGCGCTGGAAGGCGGACATCGCCGCCCAGTCGGCCGCCGGCATGGCGCCGGTCTTGTCGCCCTGCACCCGGTGTTTGTTGAAGAACCAGTAGATCTCGCGCCAGACGGGATGCGAACTGTCGGCAAACCAGCTGCGTCCATGCGTGGACGAAACGACATCATAGCCAGAGCGGACCAGCCAGACGAACCGCGCGTTCGGGAAGATCTCGGCCAGGATCGGGACCAGGTTGAAGTATTTGAGGTCGGATTCCAGATGAATCCGGTCGCCATGGTAAACGGAGCCGTCGAGAAGCAGGCGCTCAAGGCTCGCTTTCACCTCGTCGCGGGTTTTCAGGCCGTGGGCATAGTCTGTCGACAGCTTGATGATCTGGTGGCGGGGCTCGTGCTTGGCCACGATGCCGGGATGCCTGGACAGGAGCGACGCAATGGTCGTGCTGCCGGACCGGCCGGTAGAGGCCACGAAACAGATGTCGGGGGTTTGCTCGCGGCCGGTTGCCGGGCGTGCGCCGGTCGGATCGGTCGGCGGCAGGCTCGCTTCGCCATCGCTCGCCAGCCGGATCATGGCCGTCAGGGGCTCTTTTGCCTTGCTGAACCCGAAATGGGTGCCCGCCGGTACGTCCGCATCGACCAGCGCATGCGGCGCGATGGTGGCGTTCGCGCCGATGGTGACGCCCGGCAGGATGCAGGCATTCGCGCCGACATGGACGTGTTCGCCGATGAAGACCTCTCCCCAGGCCCGTTCCTCCGGCAGGTGCGGGTCGCGGGCGCATACCGGCAGGGGCAGGGAGGAGGCGATGGTCGCACCGTCCGCAATGGTGACGCCGCTGGCGATCATCACGCCGCCCTGCGCGTCGATATTCACATCGGCGCCGATGGTCACATCATTGCCGAGGCAGAGGCCCTGCGCATAGTCGATCACAACGGAGGGATCGACCCGCACGCCGGCGCCGATGCAGGTCATTTCACTCTGCAGGTCCCGGGGGGATGGCGGAACGGGCGCGTCGGGGCGGGGCTGGACCTGTTCGGCGATCCATCGCTTGAGGGGAGCGGGCACCAGTTTGCGGATTGTTGCGGTCATGGCTAGGCGGCTGCCTCCAATGTCTGTCGGCCGGTTGAGGGCGTGAAATGCGCCGCCGGACGGGCGCACCGGGCATTGCGGCGCACGATGTGTGATCCCATCATCTGCAGCAGCGGCATCAACATGCGCGAGCCTGCCTGCTGCACCTTGTAGCTGTGGCCGACGAGGGGGAGCTTGCGGACCAGCGGCTTGGCCACGCCTTCGCGATAGCGCCAGCCGGTCAGCTTCAGGTAGCGGTCGAAATAGGGATC
>JAGQRO010000093.1 GCA_020425315.1 Hyphomonas sp.
GCTCGTCGCGCTTGAAGTAGATTTTCGCGCCGCCGAAATGCTCCGTCAGGCGCTCGGCGAAATAGAGCGGCGAAGGCCGGCCGACATAATGGGCCCAGAGATCGTCCATCTCGGCCTTGAAGGCGGGGTCTTCCTTCGCCTTGCGATACTCGGCTTCGAGATCGAGGATCAGCGGCATCAGCGTCTCGGCGACATAGCGTCCGCCGAACTCGCCAAAGCGGCCGTTCACATCCGGCCACTGGTCCCAAGTATTCCTGACATCCATCACTGCAGCTTTCCTTGCGCGCGAGGCCTCTTCCTAGACCGAAGCCTGCAGCATGGAAAGCGCGGCAATGAGCCCGCCTGCGTGGCCGGTCAGCCCGGCGCGTAGAAGAATTCCTCACGCACGATCTTGCCGCCCTTCACCGTATAGAGGCCGACCTCGCGCGCCTGCATCCGCTCACCGCTCTCCTTGTTGGTCACGTCCATCTCGAAGATCAGGGCGAAGCGGTCATCGCCGCACAGGAACGGCCCCTCGGCGGACGATTTGTGGATCTCATGGGCGCCATACCACCAGGCATGCTTGCCGCGGATACCATCCAGCCCATGGGTCTCGCGACCGCCCTCCCCCATCGCCAGCACCTCAACCGAGACGCAAGCCGGGTCGTAAAGCGTATCGAGGGCCTCGGCCTCTTCATGCGCATTGCACAGCGCCGCCAGTTTTGTGGCCACGCCCGTCAATTCATCGGGAAACATCCATCCTCCTCCTTGCTCGATTATCTGTGACCGCAATCTAGCACAGAACAAATCATGAACAAGAAGAATCTGAGGCGGTCAGGCGTCCTTCACCGCGCGCAGGAAGGCCCGCACCAGTTCGCGATCCTTGAAGCCCTTCACGCGTTCAAGCCCGCTGGAGGCATCGACCGCCGGCGCACCGGTTGCCCGGATCGCGCCGGCAACATTTTCCGGCGTCAATCCACCCGCGAGCAGCCAGGGTTTCGGGCTCGTCCAGCCTTCGAGGATCGACCAGTCGAACGCCTGGCCATGCCCGCCCGGCCGGTCGGCTCCTTTCGGCGGCTTGGCATCGATCAGCAACCGGTCCGCGGCGGTGAACGCGTCTGCGGCAGCAAGGTCGGCGGCGGTTTCCACCCCGATCGCCTTCCAGACCTCGCATCCCGTGCGCGCCTTGATGGCGGTCACCCGTTCCGGCGTTTCCGACCCGTGAAGCTGCAACACGGGCATCCCAAGGCCGCATACGCGGTCAATCAAAGCGTCGTCCGGGTCAACCATAAGCGCCACGGGAGTCGCCCCGCAGCAACCTAAAAGCAGGGATTCGGCGGCCTCCGGCGTCACGTATCGCGGACTTTGTGCGGCGAATACGAATCCCAGCCAATCAACCCCCTCGGCGGCGCAGAAGCGCACCAGGTCGGGGTCTTTCAGGCCGCAGATCTTTACGAGCGTCATGCCCGCGCGCTTAGGCCAGAAGGCAGCGCCGGGTCAATTGAGGACGACGCGGAATTCCAGTGTGCCGGCGGCCCCGGGGGCCAGTCCGGCCGGGAAGGTCCAGCGCACATGCGTGATTTCCCAGGGCTCGGCCGCCCGCTCGCCCATGTCGGAGACGATCTTCAGATCGCTGCGCGGCGCGAAGGAGACCCCGCCATCTGTAGAGAAATCTACAGTCGCCGCCGATGTCGTTGCAGAGTCCTCGACATAGGTCACCTCAGGCGGAACCGGCACGGTCAGCACGACCGCCTGTTCTGCAGTTTCGCCTTCGGTTTCGAAATGCAGGGAGTAGATGAGTTCTTCGCCGGGCTCTGCCGTCTCAGCCGGCAGGAGTTCCAGCTCGGTGGACCCATCCTCGGACTCGGTCACCACCATGCGCTCGACCACCTGTTCGGTGACGAGTCCCTGGCTCGTCGAAGGCGACGCGAACACCAGGCCGGACAGCGCGAGAGCCAGCGAAATCATCATTAGGTTAATCCTCTTGCGCCCTCCATTAACCCCGGAAGATGGCGAAAAACCGTTAACAGCCCTTGAAATAGCGGTCCGTACGCAGACGGCATAGCCCCTGCCTGCAGGACAGGCTGCGCGGGGCGGTCTCTGGTTAATCGGCGGGCATTCTATGGTCCTTCGCGCCGGTGCCGGAGGCGCTGGACAGCCAATTCGGCCCGACCGCAAAAAACTTTGCCTTCTGGTATGTTAATTGCTTTTTCCGCATGGCGACGCTGCGGATTTCGCGGCCGGGAACGGGTCCCGTGCCGGAATGACCGCAGCGCGGAGCATGCATGGCCACGATCCATCTCAGCCTTCTTGCCCTGGCGCTGTATCTCGGTGCGCACACCTTCCGGTGCGTGCGCCTTTATGTGCTCAGCCTCGGCGAGCGCAAGGGTGGGGCCCGTCTCGTTGCCGCCCATTGCCTCACCGTCTGGGCAAATGCCGTGATCCCGTTCAAGCTCGGAGAAATCCTGCGCATCGCCGGCTTCGGCGCGGCCATGAAATCCCCCACGACCGGCGGCAGCATCTGGCTGATCGAACGGTTCTCCGATGCGGTCGCGATCCTTGTCGTGGTCGGCGGCGTCTCGCTCTTCTTCCCGCCGGCTCAAGACACGATGATCGCCCTCGGCGTGGCTGGCGGCTTCATCCTGGCCAGTTGCCTTGGCGCCTGGGTGCTCAGCGAGATCGTGCCCTTCCTGCGCCGCGACCTGATCCTGCGCAGCCGGTCTCGCAAGGGCCTGATGGCGCTGCACCTGGTGGACTTCGTCGACCAGGCCATGGCCCAGGCCCGGCGTCTTCTGGTCGGGCGGTTCTCGCTCACCCTGCTGATCGGCCTCATCATCTGGGCGCTTGAAATCGGCGCCATGTTCATATGGACGGCCTGTGCAGCGGATGCGGCAGAGATGGCCGCCGGCTTCCTGTTCGGCAGCCATACGCGCGCCGCAGCCCTCCGTCTTCCGGCCTTCATCGCCTTTACGGCGTTCGGCTTCATCATCCTCGGCGGCGTTGCCGTCCAGATCCGGCGACACAGACATGCCTAAGAAGCAGTTCCCCTCCCTCATCATCTATGACGACCGCGAATGGGTCGCCGACGGGCTGAGCCGCTACACCGGCACGCGCCGCTACAGCAGCCTGCATGTGCGTGGCCGGTCGGCCCGCGCCAGTTTCGTGGACGCCCTGCCGGACGGGGCCCGCTCACAGGTCGTGATGATCGAGCCGAACAGCAATCTCGACACGCCCGAAGCCGCGCTGCCCGGCCTGCGGAAGGACGAAGGCGTGCTCGTGGTTTCGGCGCGCGGCGCTGTCGTCGATCCCGGCCTGCTGGCGCAGGTCGTCCAGCGTCTGCCCTTTTCCGACCAGATCGTGGTGGACCGCCTGCACCATCCGCTGTTCGTCTATTATCCGCAGGGTGAGTTGCTGCGCGAACGCTGGGATCTCTTCCGCACTGCACCACTGCACGCCGCCCCGGACGCAGAGCCCGACGCGACCGTACTGACCGGCCAGCCGGTGCTGATGGACATCGGGGAGCTCGACAACCTCCTCGCCTATATCGCCGGCGCCACCGTCGCACGCTCATTCAACGAGGTCAGCTTCAATGATCTCATCTATCGCAAACGCTCCACCAACAAGGAGAAGATGCGGGCAGAGCACGACTATTATTCCCTCATCCCGGCCAGCATGAAGCCCTGGATGGCCGGCGCATTCGACTATCGCGAGGAGGGCGAAACGGCCGAGTATTCCATGCTGCGCTATCACTTCGCCGACTCGGCATTCCAGTGGGTGCACAATGCCTGGCTGCCGGACCAGTATGAGGCGTTCCTGTCCCGTATCCTGTTCTTCCTGAGCTCCCGTCCGGCCCGAAAGGCATCGGGCAGCGAACTTGAGGCCGCGGCCGAAGGCCTGTTCCTGACCAAAGTGGAAGAGCGATGGGCAAAGCTGCTGGCCGATCCCAAGGGAGCAGCGCTGATCAACAATATTGCCAACACGCCGGGCGGCGACCGAGTTGTCGGGGCTTATGAGGATTATCTCACCCTCGCCCGCAAGCGCTGGAAGGGCCTGTCGGCCGGACACCTGACAATCGGCCATGGCGATCCCTGCCTGTCCAACATCCTGTACGACCCCGCCACGGCGACGATGAAACTGATCGATCCGCGCGGGGCAACGAGCGAAGACGAATTGTGGACGCATCCGCTCTATGACTACTGCAAGCTGTCTCACTCGATCCTCGGCGACTATGATTTCATCAATACGCTGACCTTCGACATCTCCCTCGACGATGAAGCGCGCCACAAGCTGTCACTGCTGCGGTCCACGCCGCCGGCCTTCAAGCGGGAATTCGAGCGGCAGGTGTCGCGGGTCGAAGACCTCGCTTCCATCCGCCTCGGGGAAGCTTCGCTGTTCCTGTCGATGCTGCCGCTGCATCTCGACCATCCGCGCAAGGTGGTGGCCTTCCTGCTGCGCGCGCGTCAGATCCTCGACGATATCGCGGCGGGATGACGGATCAGGCCCTGCCGCCGGCCGCGAGCCCCCTCCGCCCGGCCCCGCACAGGTTCGTGGTGCTGGACGGATTGCGCGGTGTGGCGGCCTTGCTGGTCATATCCGATCATATCCCGTCTGCCCTGCAGACCGCCCTGCCCGGCCGCGCACTGGCGGTGGACTTCTTCTTCGTCCTGTCAGGCTTCGTACTGGCGCATGCCTATTCCGAACGTCTCGGCTCGGGCCTGTCGCCGTTTGCCTTCATGCGCGCCCGCTTCATCCGGCTCTACCCGCTCTACATCGTCGCGTCGCTGCTCGGCGTGCTCAGCCTGATCCTGCACGTCTGGCGCCGTGGATGGGTGGTAGGCGGTGACGAGTTTGCGGTTGTCAGCCTGTTCGCGCTGACCTTCCTCCCCTGCCCGCCCCTCTACGGCTGGACCAACGCGGCGCCCTATCCCTTTGTCGGGCCGGCCTGGTCGCTATTCTTCGAGCTCGTTGCGAACCTTGTCTTTGCATTGCTGGCGCCGTTGCGCCGCCTGCGCGTGCTCGCCATCTTCCTGCCGATTGCCGGGGCCGTCATGCTCTCGGCAAATTTCGCCTGGGGCACGTTCGATCTTGGCTGGAACTATCACTCTTTCGCCGGCGGTTTCCCGCGCATCGCTTTCGGGTTCTTCGCCGGCGTGTTCATCCACGAGCTCTGGCTGCGCGGACATCGCCCGTCTGTTCCAGTCTGGGTCACACTCATCTGGCTGGCAGTGATTGCCGGCGGGTCGTGGTTCCTGCCGGAATCGCTGAGGACCACTTACAATTCCGCGATGCAGATCGTGGTCATCCCGTTGCTTGTGTTTACGGCCGCCAATTCCACCGTGAGGGGAGTTCCGATGCGGGTCTGCACTTTTTTGGGTAAGCATTCTTACGGGGTATACTTGTTGCATGTCCCCATCATAGCTCTGTCGGTTTTTCTACCGGCAATCGAATATCCGGGTGGTGTCGCATTTTCGCTGGCAGTTGCGGGAGTTGCGCTGGGTGCTGCCTGGATTGTGTACGAATGGATCGACGCGCCCGCTCGGGCATGGCTGGCGCGGCGATTGGGATAAGCGGGGCGCATGGGCGCCCTGAACTGAGGACCAGAACTGGCGACCGGGTCGTCGCCGCGTGTTGCGTGTGTAGAGGGGACAAGAATGTCTAATCCAGGTTCGACGCCTGCCATGAACCGTGTCGACGGTTTCGACATGTTGAGGATGGTGCTGGCCATGCTCGTCGTGGTGGCTCATTATTCAGTCCAGGCTCCGCGCCTCGGCTTTGTCGACACCGACCAGTATCCGTTGTGGCTGAAGCATTGCCGTTATGCGGTGGAAGTCTTCTTCATCGTGTCCGGTCTGATGATCCCGCGCGTTGCCCGCTTCCGCAGCTTCAGCGATTTCTGGGTCAACCGGACCTCGCGCCTCGGCCCGTCCCTGATGATCTGCGCCACGATCACATTCGTGGTGACGCAGCTGTTCTCGACCGGTCCGCTGCCAGTGACCGACCTGAAGCACTACCTGGCATCTGTCACCATCTACCCGCTGTTCTTCAGCGAGGACTGGGGCGCTGACTGGGCCTACTGGACGATCACGCTGGAACTGCGCTTCTACCTGCTCGCCTCGCTGTTCTTCATCTTCTTCAAATCCGGCCGGGCAATCCTCATCGGATGCGCCATCTGGGCCGCACTTGGCTACGTCGCCTGCTATGTCGACAGCGCAAAGCTTGATGCGCTTGTGGTGAACCGCGCGTCCTCCTCCTTCATCATCGGCGTGCTGCTCTACATGCTCGATGCCGAACCGAAGCTGCGCAAGTGGACCTGTCTGGTAATGGTCGCGGTCTGGCCGCTGCTGCCAATGCAGCTGCTCGAGGCCTCCGAACACCGTGATGCCGATTTCGCGATCACCACGATCGAGGCAACCGTGATTTCCTTCGTGATCATCGGTACGGTCCTGCTGACCGCACGGATCCACAGCCTTGGCCGGCTGAGAAAGTTCTCCTTCCTGTCAGGGAACGCGTCCTACCCGCTCTACCTGATCCACCAGTTCGTCGGCTTCGTGCTGATCTACCGCCTGATTGAATTCGGCATCGACTGGCGCGCCGCCGTGGCCATCTCGATTGTTGTTGTCACAATCACGGCCTATGCAGTGACCCACTGGCTGGAAGATCCGCTGAGCCGGTTCATCCGCCCCTACCTGAAGCGGGTTGCGGCGGTGATGGGCCGGGGTTGGGACTTCGCCTTCGGCTGGGCCAAGGTCAAACCCAAACCGGCAGACTGACCGGGGACTTGCAGGACAAAATGAGTGTGCCATTCCGGTTCGGAAACGTGCTGGGATGGCACAAGCCTTGCTCCCCTGAGAGGCGTGTGCGCCCGCGATCGACAAAGGGAATTTCCGTGACCCCCGCCCCCCAGCATCTTTCAGCCCGGCCCGGCGCGAAAGCGGGTGCGCGATGACCCCGCTGCGCAAGCTCCTCCTGGCGCTGGTGGCCTATGGCGGGCTGTGTCTTGCATCGCTTGCCTATATCTGGGCGTTCGATTGGTGGGCCCTCGAAACACTGCCACGCATGGGGCTCGGCTTCCCGCTCGCAGCGCTCGGCTACGGCGCGGTCTTCTGGGCGATGGTGGCGGGCTTCGGATACTACTTCCTGCGTCTTGGCCCGCTTGGCCGGCGCGTCTTTCTTGGCGCGGGCGCCTTCCTTTTCGGCCTCCTGCTCTGTGCATGGCCGGGCTTCTATATGAGCGACTCCTTCGCGGCCGTGCATCAGGGCGCGCACTTGCCGGTCGACAAATGGCTCGGCCATTTCACGCCGATCCTGACCCATGCCGTGCTCCAGCATGTGCCGTTCCTGGCCGCTGTCCCCTTTGTCCAGATCGCCTTCCTGGCGCTTGGCCTGGCCTATGCGGTCGAGACCTTCGCCCGGCGCGGCGAATGGAAAGCGCCGGCGGCCATCCTGCTCGCCTGGGTCGCGACCTCCGCGCCGATCCTGCACACCAGCCTTCTGGTCACCCGCGACAGCTGGTTTGCCATCCTGTCGGTCTTCGTTCTGAGCGAGGCAATCCGGCTGACCCGCGATCCGGACTGGCGAAACGGCAAGGCAGCGGGCCGTTTGCTGACGCTTTGTTCGCTCGCCATGCTGATCCGCAGCGATGGCATCCTCTATGTGGCCTTTGTCGCAACCATCCTTGTGCTGCGCTGGATCCTGAACCGGCATGGCGCAAGCGTGCGTTCTCTCTCACTGTTCGCCGCCCGCGCATTTGCGCCGGCCCTGGTCCTCGCCCTCGCGGCCAAGGCGCTGACCATCGTCGCGCTGCCCGGCTGGGCCGACAAGCAGATGTATGAGGTCACGCTGTGGGTGAACCCGGTCGCCTACATCATCAATCAGGAGGATGCGGAGATCGACCCCGCCGACCTTGCCCGCATCGACTCCGTTATCCCCATCGAATTGATGGACAGGGACGATGTGGATGCCGGCATCGACGCCTTCTGGGATGCGCGCGAACAAGGCCGACTGCACATGCCGGAAGCCCCGTCAGAGCAGGCAGCACTGCAGGCAGCGGCCAGGCGAATCATCCAGGAAAATCCGGGCCTCTTCATCGCCAGCCGCATCGCAGAATTCCGCGAGACAAATTATCCTGTGCTCGAAGGAGCGCAGACGTTTCCGCGTCAGGCTCATGCCGACAGCGACTATGCGCACCTCACCATGGTCGAGTGGCACCGCCAGCCGGGATATCACGGCCTGATCCCCGGCGTGCGCTCCGCAATGGACAATGCTTTCGCAGCCAGTACGCAGTCGCCGCTCCTGAAACATCAATGGGCGTTCTGGCCCGAGATCCTGATGCTGTGCATCCTGGTCCTGTGCTGGCGGGTGGCGCCGGATCTTGGCTTTGCTGCTGCGCTGCTTGCCGTGCGCGTTCCGCCACTGATCCTGCTCGCTCCGGAAGGCCAGTTCAAATACTATGCGGCGATCGAGATGGGCACGCCTGTCCTGATGGCCATCGCCCTGCCGGCCCTTGCCGGCTGGCTCTTCACCGCCTATCGCCGAGGCGCGTTCAACCGCCTGCCGCTGTTCGGTCTCGCCGACAAATTCCTGTCGGCCACGATAGCCCGCTTCGGCTTCGTATCGCTGGCAGGCTGGGCGGGTGACTTCCTGATCTTCGTATCGCTCACCTCAATTGGAGTCGGCGCACTGGTTGCGAATGTCGTCAGCGCCGGCGCAGCCGTCGCCTTCGTCTATTTTGCGTCCGTCCGGCGGATCTTCTCTTATCGCGGCCGGTTCATCTATTCGAAATTCGCCGCCTATGCCGGGTACCAGGTCGTGGCTGTGCTTGCAGCGTCCGCAGCGATAGCGGCACTCGCGGCCGCCATGGGCCTTGCGCCCTGGATCGCCAAGATCATCGTTACCCCGGCGACCTTCCTGGCCAATTTCCTCTTCATGAAACTTCTTACCGCCGAACACCGGCCGCCAATCCTGACAGGGAGCCGATGACCGAACCTTCCCGACCCGACCGCATCCTGGTCTTCATTCCCGCCTTCCGCTGCGCCGCGCAGATCGAACGCGTGATCGCTCAGTTCGACGCCCGCTCGCAGGCCTGCGTCGACGAGATCATCGTGATCGACAATCGCAGCCCGGACGATACCGCCGAAAAGGCCGAAGCGGCCCTCGCTGGCCTCAATGTGCCTGCACGGGTTCTGCGCAATGTCGACAACTACAATCTCGGCGGCTCGCAGAAGGTCGCCTTCGACTATGCCATCCGCAATGGCTTCGACTATGCGATCATCCTGCATGGCGACGATCAGGCGGATTTCCGCGACATCGTTCCGCTTCTGGAGGCCGGCGCTCATCGCGAATGGGACGCGATGCTCGGCTCGCGCTTCATGCGCGGCGCCCGCCTGCAGGGCTATTCGCCGCTGCGCACACTCGGCAACCGGGTCTTCAACCTGTTCTTCTCCATCGCCACCGGCAAATGGATCACCGATCTCGGCTCGGGCCTCAATCTCTATCGGGTCGAGGCGCTCTCGTCCCGCTTCTACCTTCGATATGCAGATGCCCTGACCTTCAACTATTTCATGGTACTGGCCCATATGGCGATGCGCTGGCGGGTGAAGTTCTTCCCGATTTCCTGGCGCGAGGAAGACCAGTCGTCGAATGTGCGCCTCGTGCGACAGACGCTGCGTCTGTCTTCCATTCTCGGGCTTTACATCTTCCGTCGCCGCACCTTCATGACCGGCGAGCATCGCGATACGCCCCGTACGGACTATCCCAGTGACATCATCTACGAAAACGCCGCCGCAAAGGCGCAGGAGGCCATTGCATGATCAACCATCAACGCTCCCTGATCCTGGACATCGACAACACGCTCTGCCCGGCGAAGAAGTCCGGCGAGTCTTATGCCGACCTCATGCCCTATGCCGACATGATCGAACTGGTACGCGAGTACAAGGCGAAAGGCTTCTACGTCATCCTCTATTCCGCCCGGAACATGCGCACCCATGACGGCAATGTCGGCCGCATCAATGCCGACACGCTGAAAACGCTTCTGGCCTGGCTGGAACGCCACGATATCCCGCATGACGAAATCCATGTCGGAAAGCCGTGGCCCGGCAAGGATGGCTTCTATGTCGACGACCGTACCGTGCGCCCGTCGGAATTCCGCTCCATGACGCATGAACAAATCCTCGACCTGCTCGCCCGCGAAGACAGGGACCCGTCATGAGCGGCCCGGTGCAAGTTGTCATCACCATGGCGGGCCTCGGCTCGCGCTTCCGCAAGGTCGGCTACCAGGTGCCGAAGTACCGAATCCTAGCACGCGGCCGGTCACTGTTCGACTGGTCGATGGAGAGCCTGCGCAGTTTCATCGACGAGGGCGCGCACTTCATCTTCGTGATGCGCGAGGAAGACGCCTCTGCAGACTTTGTGCGTGATCGCGCGGCGGCGCTCGGCATCGCCTCCTGCGCCATTGTCGAGATCGACGCGCTCACCGACGGCCAGGCGACCACGGCCCTGCTCGCCGCGCCGGAAATTTCCGATCCGGATGCACCCTTCCTCATTTACAATATCGACACCCACGTCGACCCTTCCGCCCTGCCCGCTTCGGCGGTACGTGGAGAAGGCTGGATCCCGTGCTTCGCCGCCGAGGGCGATGCCTGGAGCTTCGTCGCGCTCGGCACCGACGGGCGCGCCTGCGAAGTGCGCGAGAAGACGCGCATCTCCCCGCACGCCACGATCGGCCTCTACTACTTCGCCTCCTTCAGCCTCTATCGCTCGCTCTATGATGAGACGTATACTGAAGGTGGCCTGCTGGAAGCCGGCGAGCGCTATGTCGCGCCGATGTACAACGCCCTCATTGCTCGCGGCGCAGATGTCTTCATCCACGACGTGCCTCCCGGCGCTTTCGCCCCGCTCGGCACGCCGGACGAAGTCCTGCAGTTCGATCCGGAAGCGTCTCCGGACCGCGTCGTCTGACGCAGCCTAACTGCCTGCCGCGCGCTGAACGTCCCGCAGATAGGTGCGCGACGACATCAGCAGGCAGAAGATGCTGAGCAGGTTGAAGACAAGGATCAATTCGAGTGCGCGCGCAAGCGGCTGGGCAGCGCCTGTCGCCGTGAAATGGTCACTCAGCAATCCTGCAATCCACGGCCCGCACCCGATGCCGATTAGAGTAAGGCAGAACAGCATGAAGGCCGACGCGAACGACCGCATGCGCAGGCGCACCAGTTCCTGTGAGGCGGTATAGGCGACGCTGGCATAGACGAGGCCGATGAAACTCGGCACCAGGTTCCAGGCATAGGCCTGCCAGACGGTGCCAGCCCGCAGGAACATCCAGGCAAATGGCAGCGCCGCCGCCGCACAGATCGCGATCATCAATGGCCGCCAGCGAAGATCGCGCGCCGACAGCCGGTCACAGACTGCACCGATGACAACCGCGCCAATGCTGCCGACGCCGCCGATGAGAATGCCAAGCGGCAAGGACACCTGGCCCGGTGTCAGATCATACGTCCGCTGCAGGTGGCTGGACGTGAACACAAGGAACGCGTTCGACGAAATGCAGATCAACAGGCATCCGGCGAGCAACCACAGGAAGGAAGTCTGGCCCGCGATGAACCGAAGGGTCTCCGGCACCGATGGCACGTCTCCCGTTGCGGCGATGTTCTCCGACAAGCCGCGTTGCGGTTCGTGAATCGTGAAGCGGACAATCAGGGCCAGGATCAGGCCCGGAACGCCGGCAACGAAGAAAGCCGCGCGCCATCCATAGTGCTGGTAGACGAACCCGCCCAGGGCAAAGCCGAGCATGACGCCGATGCCGATGCCGGTCGTGTAGATGCCCATCGCGGTCGCCCGCTCCTTCGGGCCGTAGAGATCGGCGATCATGGACGTGGCGGGCGGCGTGCCACCGGCTTCGCCAATACCCACGCCCATACGGGCAAGGAGTAGTTGCCAGTAATTCTGCGCGAGGCCCGACAGTGCCGTCATGCCCGACCAGATGGTCAGGGCCATGGCGATGATATTGCGCCGGTTGCCCCGGTCCGCCCACATCGCGACCGGAATGCCGAGCGTCGCGTAGAACGCCGCAAACACCAGGCCCGTCAGCATGCCGAGTTGGCTGTCACGCAGGTTGAGGTCCGCCTTGATCGGCTCCAGCAGGATCACGAGAACCTGCCGGTCGATATGGTTGAATGTGTAGGTGAGCGTTAGGACCGCGAGGATCCACGCCCTGCCAGCCATCGGCGCCGGAGACGCAGGTGCTGTCACGCTCATGCGGACGCTTCCAGCCGCTGGAGGAAATCGGAAATCGCGGAAACAGCCTCAGGCTCGTCGAGGATCGGCGCATGGCCGACTTCGGGCACGGTAACCAGCTGCGCGTCCGGGTGCCGCTTCAGCATCTTCTGCGCCGTCTTGTCGGACAGGATATCGGACGTTTCCCCACGAACAATCAGCAGCGGCGCTTTCTTCATCCCGCCATACAGCCGCCACATGGCGAACCGGGTCAGAAGGCTTGGCCGCACCTGCCCGACTGTCTGGGTGATCGCCGGATCATAGTCGAGCACGACGCGGCCATCCTCCAGTTCGCGATACGTGCGCCGCGCAAACGCCATCCATTGCTCGGGCGTGTATTTCGGGAAGACATAGGACTGAACCTTCCCGACAGACTCGGCCGCTTTCTCCCAGTTCTCGATCGGCGCGACCGTATTCACATAGGACGCAATACGGTTCAGCCCCTCCTGCTCGAATACCGGCCCGACGTCGTTGAGCACGACGCCGCGAATTCGCGCCGGCATGGTCCTCATCATGATCATCGACATCAACCCGCCCATGGATGTGCCGATCAGCACGACTTTCTGCAGGCCGAGTCTGTCGAGCAGCGCCTTCATGTCGCCGACATAGGTCTGCGGCGTATACCGTTCCGCCACCGGGTCGCGATCCGACTGGCCACGCCCCCGCTGGTCCACCGCGATGAACTGATAGCGGCCATCCAGTGCCTCGATGAGGGGTTCGAAATCCTTGTGGTTCCGCGTCAGCCCATGCATGCAAAGCGCCGTAAGCGGAGCATTCTCCGGCCCATACCGGCGAGCGAACAGAGTCAGGCCGTCCGGCGACGTGTAGTAGATGTCTTCAGTCATAGATCAGGTCCTTGAAAATTTCGCGCAGCTCCCGCTTCAGGAGCTTGCCGTTCGGATTCCGGGGAAGTTCGTCGACGAATTTCACATCCGCCAGCCTCTGTTGCTTTCCGAGACGGGCATTGCACCAGGCCGTGATCTCGTCAGGATCGACCTTTTCCCGCGCCACGACAAGGGCCAGCGGTGTCTCGCCCCATTTGCGGCTTACGGCACCGATCACGGCGACATCCTCGACGGCGCTGTGCCGGACCAGCTGCGCCTCGATATCCTGCGGATAGATATTCTGGCCGCCGGACAGGATCATGTCCTTCTTCCTGTCGACGATGAACAGGTAGCCTTCCGGGTCGACATAGCCGATATCGCCCGTCCGCAGCCAGACGGTTCCGTCCGGCGCCGTCCAGCTCGCCTCGTCTGTCGGGCCGGGTCGGCGCCAATAGCCCGGCATCACGAAACGTCCAGTCGCGACAATTTCTCCTGGCTCCCCGGGGGCGACTTCCTTGTCGTGATCGTCAAGGACCACAATGTCGGTGCCAAAAATAGGATGCCCCACAGAGGCCATCCGTCCGCCCGCATATTCCGGATCGAGGGTTGTGATGACGCCTTCCGTAAGGCCGTAAAGCTCGATGATTGCCGGCCCGAACCGGTCCAACAGTCGTGCCTTCAAGTCTGCATGCAGGGGCGATCCAGCGGACATGATTGCCTGCAGAGGCGCCGGCGCCGAAGGATCCGGATCGGCTTCCATGATTTTCTGCAACTGCAGTGGCACCATGGAGGAGTGAGTGATCAGCTCGTCCCGGCAAAGCCGCCAGAAGCGGCCGGCATCGAACGCCGGCTCGATCACAAGCGTGCCGCCCGCAAGGGCGGTGCAAAGCATCGTCACCCAGGAAATGTTCGAATACAGACCAATCGTCACGAGAGACCGGGCGGACCCGTGATACCGTAGTGCGACGGCGAGATCGCCAGCCCAGTCCCTGCGTCCAGCCTGGGTATGGACAATCCCCTTCGGCACGCCGGTGGTGCCAGATGAATAGATGATGTTCATCGGAAGGTCGCCCGCCGGGGAAGTCCGGGGTTCGGTGCCAGATGCGGCGCCGCACCAGGACCGGAAATCCCGCCACCCCCTGACGGTGCCCACCGATACCTTGCCAAGTCCGGCAATGGCCTCGCGCGTGTCCGAGTCGGCCTCCAGCCGCCGCGCCTGCTCCTCTGTGCAGACCACAAGCCGGGCGTCGGCATCGCGGATCATTCCGGCAATCGCCTCATCCGACACTGACAGGTTCAGCGGTACGCTGGTCAGCCCCGCCTTGATCAGCCCGAACAGGGTCTCGAGCATTTCCAGCCCGTTCGACATCAGGACGATCACACGGTCGCCCGGCGCAAGGCCATCGACAAGCGCTGCATTGGCAACATGGTTCAGGCGGGTGTTGAAGTCGCCCCAGGTCAGGCGCTGGTCACCGCAAATCACGGCTTCGCGGGTGCGCCGCCACTTTCCGTGCAGGCGGAAAACGTCGGAGAACAGGTCTCCTGAACGTGTGAACGTCGTCATCTTCGCCTCCCTCGCCTGAACCGGTCCTGTGCCGAGCCGTATTCAACACTTGTTGAATTTACGTCGAACCGGCGGGAATGCGCAAGGGCAGAACGGGAATCTAAGGGCACGCCACGTCATTTTCCGTTGATCGCCTCCCCTCCCCTGCCTAGGAAGGCTGCATGTCGGAAACACAGACCGCCCCGCGAACGGACCGCCGCACCGCCATCCTGGATGCAGCGGAACAGCAATTCGCCGCCCATGGCTATGATGGGGTAACCCTGCGCAATATCGCGCGCGAAGCCGGCGTCGACCTTGCCCTGCCGAACTATTATTTCGGCCCAAAACGAGACCTGTTCGATGCGGTCCTGATGCGGCGGGCGGAAATTCTCAATGCCGCGCGTCTGCAACAACTCGATGACTGCCTTCGGACGGCCGGATCGGCCCCGAAAGTCGAAGCCATCATCCGCGCCTTCCTGCGGCCGCTGCTGACCGGCGACCATGTGACCGAACAGGGCTGGAAGAACTATTATGCGCTCATTGCGTATGTGAACAACTCGCCGGAATGGGGCGGGAAGCTGATGACCCAATTCTTCGATCCGGTCATCCAGAAATTCATCGATGCCCTGCGACTGGCCATGCCGGAAGTCGAGGACCGGGACATCTACTGGGCTTATCACTGCCTGTCGGGCGCGCTGACCCTGACATTCGCACAGACCGGCCGGATCGACACGCTGTCGAACGGATTGTGCAAGTCCAGCGACCTGGCCGACGCCTACGAACACATGGTCCGCTTCACCACGGCCGGGTTCGAATCCTTCCGGGCGCAGAAAAAGAAATAGGCGGCCGCCGGAGGAGCGGCCGCCAAGATCAGGCGACGTTCGAAACGCCGTCCTAGTATTTGAAGTCGACGCCCAGCGTGACGGTTCTCGGCGGGCCATAGAAGCCCGTCAGGATGCCTTCGAGACCCAGGGTCGAGGCGCCCATCGGATCGTCCGGCGGCGACAGGAAGTTGTAGCCGGCAACGATGTAACGCTCGTCCGTCAGGTTCTTGGCCGTCAGGCTGACCGCCCAACGCTCATTTTCCGTTTGCCAGCGCACGCCAGCATCCCAGAGCATATAGGCCGATTGGTCGATTGCCCCCGGCACTTCGAACTGGCTGGAATCTCCGCGATAGGAGAGTACCGAATTCGCCGTGAATGTGCCGCCATGGCCGCCAATCGACATCGGGCGCTCATAGTTGAACATGCCCGAAGATGTCCATTCCGGTGTGTTCTGGATCACCCGCTGGTTTGCAACGTCTTGTCCGGTCGCATCGATGAACTCGTCATACTTGCCATCGAGATAACCGAGCGACCAGGCGAAGCTGAAGATATCGCCAGCCACGGCAATTTCCTCGCCAAGAACGGTCGTACCTTCCCATTCGACGCCTTTGATCGTGGCGGCACCGGCATTGGTGACGATGCCGGTAAAGTCGTCGTTCACCCCGTCATTATTGGTGTCGACGCCTGCCGATCCCGGCACCTGGACATCCTTGTAGTCCATGTAGAAGGCGGCAAGGCTGGACACGAGACGACCATCAAAGGCCGTCGTTTTCCAGCCGATTTCGTAGGAATCGACTTCTTCGGGCTCGAACAGCATGAACTCGAAAATCTCGTCAGCCGTGATCTGGTTGTCCTGGTTGAAGTCGGGCGTTGCCGTGGTCTGGCCGCGCGGGTCGAAGCCGCCACCCTTGAAGCCCTGAGAATAGGTTCCGTAGAAATTGTTGTTGTCGTTCGCCTGGTAGGCCAGCGACACGCGCGGGCTGAAATCATCGAAGCTGGCTTCGCCATCGAAATCGGACGTCACGGCGATCGGAATTCCGCTGCCGCCGAAGAAATCGGTGAAGCCACCGATGAAAGTAGTGCGCAGGACGCGCCCGGTGCGGTCATCCTCGGTATACCGTCCGCCGAGCGAGACAGCCCACCTGTCGGTCAGGTCGAAGGTGAAGTCGCCATAGACCGACCAGGTGTCGGTATTCACATCCCCGAATGTCTGAGCGGTCAGGCCCGGAAGCGAGATCAACGCACCGGTCAGGCCGAGTTGCACGTCGAAAGCGTTCAGTGAATTGGCGTCCAGCAGGTAGGCGCCGAAAATACCGTTCAGCCGCTCGCCCGAATAGGAGAGCTGCAATTCGTGCGATGTCTGATCATTCTCGTAGATGACCGGCGCATCGACATCGACACCGGCAAGCGAGTCGAAGTCGATCGGCGATGTGGACTCGTCTTCGCGATAGGCGAACACGTATTTCAAGCCGAACGAATCGTTGAGATCCCAGTCGGCAACGACAGAGACGCCGCCACCTTCATAGTCCTGCTCCACCACATTCAGGCCGGACCGCGTGTCGTACACGTCGCCCAGAACCGGTGTGGCGGTGAAATAGGACGTATTAAGACGGTGACCCTGCTTCGGATCAGACTTGTCCTTGGTCCAGTCGCCGACAACGCGCAGCTGGAAATCGGACGTGACGTCAAGCTCCGCGGACAGGCGCCCGGCCAGAACATCCTTGTTGTAGTTCTCGACGCCCGGAAGGGTCAGGTTGTCGCCATACCCCGCATGCGTCAGCATGGCGACGCTACCGCCAACACGGAAGGTATCGGTCACCGGAATGCTGGTGGTGACGATCACATCGGCCTGGTCGTAGCTGCCATACGCACCATGCACCTTCAGCTCGAACTCGTCAGACAGCGGACGGGTAACATACTTCACCGCACCGCCGATCGTGTTGCGGCCATAGAGCGTGCCCTGCGGGCCGCGCAGGATTTCGACGCGCTCGACGTCGAAGATGTCCAGCATCGCGCCCTGCGGACGGTTCAGGTACACATCGTCGATATAGATGCCGACACCGGCCTCGAAGCCGACAACGGGATCCTGCTGGCCGACACCGCGGATGAAGGCGGAGAGCGTGTTGTTGGTGGCGCGGGAGGCTTCCAGCGTGACGTTCGGCGAGAGTTTCGCCACTTCGTCCAGCGTTACCACACCGGCGTCCAGAAGCTCATCGCCGGAGAAAGCCGACACGGATAGCGGCACTTCCAGAAGACTCTCTTCGCGGCGTTGGGCCGTAACGACCACGGGGCCATACCGCTTCTCGGAATTCTGGGCGCCATCGGCATCCGTTTCCTGGGCCATTGCCGGAAGCAGGGGCGTCAGGGACGAGGCCGCAAGGGCACACAATAACAGCTTTGACCGGGACTTCATCGTTTCCTCCTCCACCGCGTCACGACGTCGTGCACGGCATTTTTCAACAGTTGTTGAAACTGCATGGGAGGGTATGGGCTGTCAATGGGGATCGGAAATTTGCTCGCCATCCGCGACATGGATGCAACGATTGGCGCCGGAAGATGGCGCAAATCGCCCATGGAAGCTCAAAAATTTCTTGCCCAGAATGATATTTTGCGTACCTATATGCATAAAATAATACGCAAACTTAAATGTAAGGGGCTCACATGGACTACGATACGATCATCCGGAACGGCACCATCATTGATGGCACTCGCTTTCCGCGCTTCGTCGGCGACATCGGCATCCGCAAGGGGCGGGTCGCGCGCATCGGTAATCTGAAGACCGCACGCGCAGCCCATGAGATTGACGCCTACGGCCTGATCGTCGCCCCTGGACACATCGACCTACACACCCATTACGATGCCCAGATCTTCTGGGATCCCTATTGCTCCAATTCCGGCGAGAATGGCGTCACCACGGTCGTCACCGGCAATTGCGGCTTTGGCTTTGCCCCCTGCCGGCCGGAAGACCGCGACCGCTACATGCTGATGATGGAGAACACCGAACAGGTGCCGGTCAAACAGCTGAAGCTCGCCCTGCCCTGGACCTGGGAGAGTTTCCCCGAATGGCTGGACGCCCTGCGTGCCGTGCCGAAGGGCATCAACCTGATGATGTTCCTGCCGATCAATCCGCTGATGATCTATGTCATGGGCGTCGATGCCGCCAAGTCCCGCCGTCCGACGGCGGATGAACTCGCCACCATGAAACGGCTGATCCATGAAGCGATGGACGCCGGCGCCTGCGGCATCGGTCTGTCCCATCTCGGCCACAGCAACAGCCATACCGACTATGACGGCACACCCATGCCGACAGACACGATGCACATGGATGATGCCTGCGCGCTCGCCAGCGTCCTGGCAGAGCGCGATGCGGGCTTCATCCAGGTCCTGCCTCAGCTCGGCTTCGTGAAGGATTTCAATCTGCCGGAACACCTGGCACGCGCCTCCGGACGACCCGTCGTCGTCAATGTCGTCGCGCCGACGACGCTCGCCCCAGAAATGCATCTCGAACAGCTAGCATGGTTGGAACGCATGCGTGCCGAGGGCCTGCAGGTCTTCGGGCAAGGCTTCTTCCACCGGGCCTGGTCGGAGTTCAACCTGATCGAACTCAACATCAACGACCATGTTCCAATCTGGCGGGAGCTTTCCGCCCTGCCGAGCATTGAGGCAAAGCTGGAGCGGATATCCGATCCGGTCTTCCGAAAGCAGGTGATCGACACCTACGACCCGATAGAGCTCGCAGTTGGCAGCGGTCCGCTGGAGATGATTGCCGTATCAAGCCTCGGCGATGAACCAGACCCGGATGCACTCATCGGCCGGACACTTGGGGAGATTGCCGCTGAACAGGACAAGCATGTCGTCGATGCGATGTTCGACATTGCCTTTGCAACCGGCGGCCTTGCGGACTTCCGCACGCCAGCGCCGTCTGGCGATGATCCTGCGCTGATGGCGGGCGCCCTGCACCATCCGCTCGTCCTGACCGGAACCTCCGATGGCGGAGCGCATTCCAAATTCTATATCGGCGGGCACTGGCCGACTGAACTGATCGGCTGGCTGGAGCGCGACAACCGGCTTGTCTCGCTGGAAGAACTCCACGCCCGCATGTCGCACGATCCGGCGCGTGTTGCGGGCCTGCTCGATCGCGGCGCCCTTCTGCCGGGCATGGCCGCCGATATCATCGTGTACGACCATGCCAGCCTGCGCGTGAATGACGGCCCCTATGAACTAAAGCATGATCTGCCGGGCGGCGACTGGCGGCGATACCGGCGCTCTTTCGGCTACCGGCACATCCTTGTGAATGGCGTGGTGACGCATATTGATGGAGAGGCGAACGGCAGCACGCCCGGTAATTTCCTGACGCCGGATGCGGGAGGGCGTGCCGACCCGGAAAGCATCGCGGCGGAGTAAGCAGGCAATGACAGAGCAATCCGTTGACCTGAAGCGCGTCATTGACGCGTCGGTCGGGGCGAACAAGCCGAAATTCAGCGATATCGATCCCTCCCGCATCGCGGCACTGATCTCCGGCCAGCCGGACGTCGAGGGGGCCGTAACGGTTTCCGACATAAGCGGCGGCGGGGCCAGCGCCGGCGCATCCAGCGGCATCGTGGTCTTCCGGGCGAAGCATTCCGGCACGGAGGCGCGTTTCGTTTTGCGCTATGCACCACTCAGCAATGATCACCGGATCTTCTATGAGTATGACGTGACCGGACAATTCGAACTTCAGCGCCGCCTGCATGCGGCCGGCCTGCCCGTGTCGAACGGGCGCTGGATCGATCCGGACGGCGGGACGCTCGGCCTGCCCGGCTACATCATGGACCATGTCGAAGGTGTCGTGGCGGACGGGTCCGCCTTCACCGGCGGCCTGATTGCCGAGGCAGACGCGCCGCGCCGCGCCCGGCTGATCGACCGCATCTATGGCGCCATGGACCGTATCCACTCGGTGGACTGGCAGGCGCTGGGCCTGCACTCCTGCACCCGAAATGGCGGCGGCGAAACGCCCGTGGCACGGTATCTCAACTGGTTCTGGAAGACGGCGGAATGGGTGAACCCACCGGACCTTGCCCGACTGGACACGATCCGAAGGCGCCTGATCGCCGACGCCCCGACGCACCATCCCGACGATTTGTCGCTCGTGCACGGAGACCCCGGCCTCGGCAACTACATGTTCCGGAACGATGAAGTCGTCTGTATCCTCGACTGGGAACTCTCCGGCATCCTGCACCCGGACATGGACGTTGCCATGCAATGCTCGCTCAACGATTTCTTCCGCGCCGCCGCGCCGCCTGATATCGCGGAGAAGATCCCCTCCCAGCAGGACTGGATCGCCGGTTATGAGCGCGTAACCGGCCGGCGGCTGAAGCAATTCGACTACTACCGGAAGCTTGTCGCCCTGCCCTCGCTGATCGTGTCGCTGTCCATGAACCGCAACATGCCGCCGGACATGCAGGCCGGGCACCGGCAGATGCTGGAGCCCCTCTGGGCCGCCGCCGAAGCCAACTGACACGCAGGACCGCAAGATGAGCGCCTATGACGACACCTGGGAATGCCCACATCCGCCGGGTCCGGACGATCTCTGGCAGGAGAGCGACTGTTACTGGTTCTATGATCCGGCGACTGGCACCGGTGGTTATCATCGTATCGGCCAGTATGTGAATCGCGGCAGCGGGCAAACCATGCTGTTCGCTTTCCGGCAGGACGGCAACCGGTTCCGCAGACTAGCCGAGTTTGGGCGCGGTGACTGTTCGCGCTCAGGCGAGGGACAGCGTGCGGGGAGTTCCGCCTCGGAATATCTCGGCGATGGCAGGGTCCGCTTCACCTGGGAGGAGCCGGATTGTTCGGGTGACCTCATCTTTTCCGAACCCTTCTACACGCCGCGCAGCTGGATGGCGGAAGAGTCAGGAGATGATGGCGCCGGCGCGGTCAAGCAGCGCATGAATACGGGCGGGCATCTCGAAGTGTCCGGCCGGATGCGTGGGCGGATTCGTCTGGGAGCGGACGTTTTCGACATCGACGCCCTTGCGCACCGAGATCGCTCCTGGGGTAACCGGGACTACCGGTCCGCCTACCAGCACCGCATGGTGACCGGCACGCTCGGCTCCAGCCTCTCCTGGGCGACCTATATCATGCAGCTCGACAACGGCCATGTCGCCCGTGCCGGGTTCGTCGCCCGCAATGGAGTGACCACGGATATCACCGACGTGCAGGTGCTCGCCGAGATCGACTATGACGGGCTGGGCGTTGCCGCGCTCCGCACCCGGCTCGACCTTGTCGATGGCAGCCATATCGACCTGCGCGGAACAGCGGCGCAGTCCTTCTCCGCCCTGACGGAAGGCTGGCTGGTGTCGTCCCACCATTTCGTGCCGATCGCGAACCACCAGCCACCCGGATTCACGATCCTCGACATGACCAACCGGCCCAGCAAGGGCACCTATGTGCCGCAGCCGGGCGAGGTCGGGAGCATCTGTGTCCGCGATGGTCTGGAACCGGCCCGGCGCCCCTTCAGCCTCCCCTGATTTGGCGCCCTGAATTGGCGCATGGCCTCCTGCCCGGCTTCCCGTTAAAGAGGGAAATGCCACAGCCCGGGGAGGCCCATGTCACAACGCGACCAGACCGACCTGCAGATCATTGACTGCCTGCGCCGCGACCCGCGAATGTCCAACAAGGACATCGCCGCAGCGATCGGCATTGCGGAGGCGACGGTGGCCGCGCGCATCCGCAGCCTGCGCGATGATGGCGTTGCCCGGGTCGTCGCCCAGATGGATGTGCGCAAGCTCGGTTTCGATCTCATCAGCCTGGTCGATGTCCATGTCTCCGGCGCCGGCATCCGGGAGGTTGCGGAAGAACTCGCGCAGCTGGAAGAAATTTCCAGCGTGTGCCTCTGCGGCGGCAGCCCCGCGATCATCGTCCAGATTAATGCGCGCGACCGGGCACATATGACCGAAATCCTCTACGAGAAGATCGCCGCTGTGCCGGGCGTGACCGAGGTCGTCTGCAATCTCATTACTCGCATGTACAAGTTCAAGAGCGAATGGGGCACGCTGTCATGAGCGAACGGGTCGAGATTGACGCCACAGACAAGGCGATCCTGAACCTGTTGCAGGAAGACGGCCGCATGCCGATGCGCGAAATCGCTCGCCAGATCGGCGTTGCCGAGGGCACGATCCGCCAGCGCCTGCGCAAGCTGCAGGCGAGCGACGCCTTGCGGTTCAACCTTGTGGTCGACCCGTTCGAGATCGGCTTCGTCGCGTCGGCCTATATCCGCGTGCGTTGCGATGCCGGCGCCGCGCCGCGCCTTGCCGCCGGGCTCGCCACGCTGGATGAAGTCGTGTTCTCCGGACTTACAGCCGGCGAGTGGAACCTTGTGGCCTTCGTGGTCGTGGAGACACGCGAGCGCATCAATAGCCTTGTGGAGACGCATATCCGCAGCGTCCCAGGCGTACGCTATGTCGATATTCGCGAGCCCCTGGATATTGCCGCTCACCGGTTTGATATCGCTCGCTTTATCGAGTGATACGCAAAATCACATCGGTACTCATTTTATATATATTTTGCGTTGCCATGAGCGCAATAAAGTGATGATACTATCCTTCAGAGGTGTTCTGCGCCGCTTTCGCGCATCAGAAAACGCCCCAAGGGAGGAAAGTCAGATGAACCGCGTACTCGCAACCAGCTGTTTTGCGATCAGCCTGGCGCTCGCCTCGGGCCAGATGGCCGCCGCCCAGGAAGGCACGTCCGATGAGGGCGCCGCCGAAACCGGCCTCACCCTCGATGCGGTGACCGTGAACGCCCAGAAGCGCGAGGAAAGCGCGCAGGATGTTCCGATCACGCTCAATGCCTTCACACCCAACCAGATTGCCGAGCGCGGGCTTGATTCGATTTCCGATCTTGCCGGACAGTTGCCGGGCGTTCAGTTCTCGGAGTTTTCCGGATCGGGCAATGTCTCGATCCGCGGCGTTGGCACGGCCATCGTGTCCGGCACCGGAGAGAATTCCGTCGCCGTCCATATCGACAATATTTTCCTGACCCAGCCCAAGGCCTTCACCATGATCCAGGAGGATCTCGGATCGGTCGAAGTCCTGAAAGGACCGCAGGGAACGCTTTATGGCCGCAACTCCACGGGAGGTGTGATCAATTTCTTCTCGGCCGCGCCGTCAACCGAGTTCGGCGCAGGCGCTTCCCTGCTCGCCGGCAACTATGACCGCTACAAGGCGACCGGCTACATCACTGGCCCGCTTTCCGACAATGTGGCCGCGCGCCTATCGGTTCAGGTGGAAGAACGCGGCGGCTATTCCGAAAACCTGACCACCGGCCAGGAGCTTGAAGACCTCAGCGCTAAGGGTGGCCGCCTCAGCATCGACGCCTCGCCGGCCGCCGGCTGGGATTCGGCCCTTCGCATCTCCTATCGCAAGGAAGATTTCGCCGGACCCGTCTACGATTCCTTCGACGCCAACTTCCCGGTGGTCCCGCCACCCTTCTCGGCCCTCGACCCCAGAGAGGTCCGCTCGCAGGCGGACTTTGACTCCTCGAAGGAGCTCACCCTCGTTTCGCTCAAGAACACGGTCGCTCTCTCGGATTCCGTGAAGCTGGTTTCGGTCACGGGCTATTCCGACTTCGAGGAAAAGGGCATATTTGACGGCGTCGGCTCCGATGTTTCCGTCCTGCTGGACCGTCAGCAGACATCTGAGGCCTTTACCCAGGAACTGAACCTGGTCGGAGAAACAGACACGCTCGACTGGTTGCTTGGCGTCTATTACCTCAAGGAAGACATCGACAGCGCCGCAAACACCGACTTTTCCTCCTTCTCCAACCTGCCTTTCGGCTCGATCATCCAGAGCAATGTCCAGTCATCCAGCAAGACCAGCTATTCCGTCTTTGCGGACGCGACCTATTCCGTTTCAGACCGCACACGGATCTTCGGCGGCGTCCGCTGGATCCAGGAAGAGATCGAACAGGACCTGTACGTCTCCACAGCCGGCTTCGAGCTCTGCTCGCCATTCACCGTACCGCAGGAAAATATCGATTCCGACATTACAGGACGGCTCGGCCTCCAATATGACGCCACTGCCAATGCCATGGTCTACGGCCAGGTCTCGCGCGGGTACAAGGTGGGCGGATATTCCCAGTCCACGTGCAACAACCCATTCAAGCCGGAAACGATCGATGCGGTCGAGGCCGGCCTGAAGGGTAGTTTCAACAATGGCCGCGTGAAATTCAACGCCGCTGCCTTCTACTACGACTACTCAAACCTTCAGTTGGAACAGGCGACGCCCACGGGCATCCCGGTCGTGAACGCGCCAAGCAGCCATGTGCTGGGGGCGGACGTCGAACTGGTCGCCCTCATCTCGGACGCACTCAGCGTCGACGCGCTCGTCTCCCTTCTCGACAGCGAGTATGACGAGTTCATCAACACGGACCCGCTGCTGGGAGCTCCTCCTGGTGCGGACCTGTCCGGCATCGCCCTCAATTATGCGCCCGCCTATTCACTCCTGCTGGGGGCCGACTACCGGTTGGACTTCCAAGCGGGCGGCGATCTCAGCCTGCGCGGCGAAGTCTATGTCACGGATGAGTACCAGGTGCGGGAGTTCGAACTTCCCTGGACAACCCAGGACGGCTTTACTCAGGTGAATGCCTACATCACCTGGACGCCCTCGGACGACCACTACCGCGTGCGCGCCTTCGTCAAAAATGCAACGGATGAGGACGTGCTCGGCGGCGTGCTTGGCTTCGGCGGCGCCCTCGGCTCGTTCCAGCCGCCCCGCACCTACGGCATAGAACTCTCCGCCGACTTCTGACGCACCGGCCCGCGCTATCCGGATTGCCGGCAGGCTTGCCTCCTGCCCTTTCAGATGCGCATCTATCGTCCAGCGATCCGCATGCGAGATAGCGCGGGACAAGGAGGACGCCGATGAGCAAGACCGTCAGGATCGACCGCCGCGGGCCCGTGTTCACCATCACACTGGACCGGCCGGACCGGCTGAACGCCATCAGCCCGGACCTGATTGCCGATCTCAGCGAGGCGCTGGACGAATGCGCCGGGGACACGGACATGCGGGTCCTGATCCTCACCGGTGCCGGCCGAGGCTTCTGCGCAGGGGCCGATCTTGCCCCCGAAGGGTCCGGCAAGCGTCCCAGCTTGCGTCAACGAAAGCTGGCCCACAAAAGGGGCATGGATGAGGGCTTCAACGGCCTCGTCCGGCGGCTGAAAGACATGCCGGCCCCGACGATCGCGGCGGTGAATGGCGTGGCCGCCGGCGGCGGCTGCGGCCTGGCCCTGTCCTGCGATGTGGTGATCGCGGCAGATGTTGCCCGCTTCATTCTCGTATTCGTGCCACAGCTGGGTCTTATCCCCGATATGGGCGCGACCTGGTTCTTTCCGCGCGCCATGGGCCGGGCCCGGTCGCTCGGCCGGGCCTTCTTCGGCGAGCCGATTTCCGCCGAAGAAGCGGTGGAGATGGGGCTCATCTGGAAGCAGGTTCCCGAAGCCGATTTCCCGCAGGTTGTAGAGGATGCTGCGCAGGTTCTGGCCCGAGGCCCGACCCGTGCCTATGTCGCCACCCGGCACGCAATGGACATGGCAACGATCAACACATTGCCCCGGCAGCTGGACCTGGAGGCAGAGATCCAGCCGGAGCTCCTCGTATCGGAAGATTTCCGCGAAGGGGTGAAAGCCTTCCTCGAAAAGCGCAATCCCGACTTCACCGGCCAGTAGGAAGACCCACGCGTCCGGCGGGCTGATTGGTATGGACTCATTCTTGCTTCGCGAAGCAGTTGCCGCAACGCGCCCAATTGCAGACGAGACTTACGCCCCATGCTGTATGATCCGGCTCACAAATTCATCTTCGTCCACATCTGGAAGACCGGCGGAGAATCCATCGTTGCCGGCCTGCGCGACCATTGCCCCCCCTATTTCCGAAATCGGTACATCAACAAGGGCATCCGGCTGACACCGACCCCGTCGCGTCTCCTGCTCGGCTGGCGCGCCGAGCTCGTGTTGGAGCAGCATATGACGGGGGAGGAGATCCGGCAGATCATGCCGCGGGAAGCCTTTGACGAGTCGTTCAAATTCACCTTCGTACGCAATCCATGGGACTGGCAGGTTTCTGCCTATTTCTATGCCATTCAGACCAGGGCCCATTCCCATCATGAGGAAATCCGGAGCCTCGGATCGTTCGACGCGTTCGTTCGTTACCAGTGCGAACGGGGCGCGCCGAGCCAGTCTTCCTTCGTCTTTGACCAGGATGGCCGTTCGCTCATGGATTTTGTCGGCCGGTTCGAGTACCTCGAAGAGGATTTCCAGACTGTCTGCCAGAAGCTCGGCATTGAGGCGGCCCTGCCGCACCGGAACGCGTCGCAACGCGACCAGGATTGGCGCTCCTACTATACAGACGAGACCAGGGCCCTCGTCGGCGACTTGTTCAGGCGCGACATCGAAGAATTCGGATACAGTTGGGATTGATCTGTTCATTCGCGTCCAAAAGTCCTAAACGACCTTGCCCGCGCAGCCGCCCTGAATGAGACTGATGGAATTGCCGAACGACGAAACCGAAACGACGATGATCGCCAGGCAGGATCGGGCAGACACGGCGCCCGCAGCCCAGAGTCCTGTCGCGGCAATGGCCTATTTTGCTGGCGACGCCACCAATCCGACGGTTCGGCTTCGCATTGGATCTTTCCTGAAACGCGGCGTCGATGTCGTGGGGCTGACCTTCAGGCGCGACAAATTCCATCAGGACTTCACGCCCTTCTGGCCCAACATTGCCTTGGGCACGACTCGGGACCGCCACTACCTCCGGCGCTTCGGAACCATCCTGCTCGCATTTCGAACGATCTGGCGCGAACGCGCCCGGCTGAAAAAGGTCGAAGTCCTTTACGCGAGACTTTTCGATGTTGCCTTCATCGCCATGGTTTCGCGCTGGCTGCTGGGACTGGATGCCAAACTTGTCTACGAGATCGAGGACGTTCAGGCAGTCTTCTTCAGGCGGGGCCTGACCGGGTCCATTTTCCGGTTTCTCGAACGGCGCGTCCTGGCCGCCTCCAGCCTCGTGGTTGTCCCCTCGCCCGGATTTGTGGAAGGCTACTTGCGACCCTTCCAGAATTATGAAGGTCCGACCTATCTGCTGGAAAACCGCATTCAGCTGGATGAAATCCCCTCGGCAGAATCCAGCGCGTCAACGCGCTGGCGAGACGTTCAGGATCGCTGGGTCATCGGCTGGTTCGGTACACTTCGTTGCCGCAAGAGCATGCAGCTGCTCGAAGAGATTGCCGAGCGTCTCGGCGACCGGGTGCTGATCTATACGCGCGGATACCCCACAGAAACGGGGATCGATGCCTATATGGAGATCGTGAACCGTCACCCCAACTGGGTCTATGATGGTCCGTACACGATGCCGGACGATCTTGAAGACCTCTATGGCCGGGTTCACTTCGTCTGGTGCCTCGACTTCCTTGATGAAGGCGGCAACTCGGAACTCCTACTCGCCTGCCGGATGTATCATGGCGGCTATTTCGGCGCCGCGCCGCTGGTGAGCGAAAAGTCCCAGATGGCCCGCCATCTGGCGCCGTACGGGGTTGGCCATCAGCTGTCCGACGAATATGTCGACGATGTGTGCGACCTCCTGGGCCGCCTCACCTGGGAGGAATATGTTCAGGAGCGCGAATCCCTTCTGGCGCTGCGCGATGAGCTGTTCCTGGAGGATGGTTCCGGCATCATAGGCGTTCTGAACGCGATCGCTGCGGCACCCGCCTAATTGTTCGGATAAATCAGGTCAGGGTTGGCAGCATCGACATGACGCCCGACATAGTTGATGAGATTGCGGACGGTCTCCTCCGAAATCTGTATCGGTGACACGCCGAAATTGTGCACGCTGATATTGTCGACCGTCATGTCATTGCCCGGCGGTTCGGCGCGCGGCGAAGGCAGCCGGACAATTTCGCAATTTCCCGTGCGCGCGAAGAGGTCCGCAAGGTCGCTAATCCTCATCGTCTGCGCGACCTGGTTGACCACACGCACGCGCCCATCCTCCGTAGGTGGAGACGCCAGCACGGCTTCTACGCAGTTCAGCACATCGTCGATATGGATGAAGCCCCGCGTCTGGTTCCCTGTACCGTACACGGATATCGGCTTTCCGAGTGCCGCCTGAACGGCGAACCTGTTGATAACCGTGCCATAGATGGTGTCATAGTCGAACCGGTTTGCAAGCCGCGGATCGACCAGTGTTTCCAGCGTTTCCGCGCCCCAGACAGTGCCCTGATGCAGATCGCTCGCGCGAACGCCGAATTTCGCCGCATAGTAGGCAATAGCCAGATGGTCCAGCGCCTTGGTCAGGTGATAGTGCGAGACCGGATTGAAAGGATGCAGGATCTTCTCTTCCGGCGCCAGAGACCCATCGGCCAGGACGCGCCTGATATTCAGATACCCTTCCGGAATCTCGTAATCGAGCGTTTCGTAACCATAGACACCGACAGACCCGATATGAACCAGGTGCGCATCGACTTTCGCTTCAACCATTGCCGCCAACAGGTTCGTCGTCGCCATGAGATTGTTGCGGATCGTGTATTGCCCGGCCGCCGATGACATCATCGAATAGGGCACCGCGCGCTGTTCGGCCATGTGCACGACGCTGTCAGGCTGAAATGTCGCCAGAAGATCGACAAGCGCGCCGAAATCCTCCGCCACGTCGACATTGTGCAGTGTTATGCGCTTGCCGCTCGCCTCGTTCCAGGCCGCCACCCGCCCCTCAAGGTCCTGAATGGCGACCAGACTGTCCGACCCCAGGTCGCGATCGATGCGCCGGCGGGAGAGATTGTCGACAATCGAAACGTCCATACCACGGGCAGACAGGCGAAGTGCCGTCGGCCAGCCACAATAGCCATCTCCACCCAGGATAAGCGACCGCATCTTCAGAAATCCACTGTGCAGCAATAGCCCGAGGCAGCCCCTGCAGCCTTTGCCCGCATCCTCCAAGAGCCAAATTCCGAAGAGGAACTGCAAGTGTCAAGCCACGATGGCCGGCCGCGGTCAGACTCACTGCCTGCCGGTCAGGGCAGAGACGCAGATGTGTGTTTTCCGGGCCAGGGTGCGCAATATCTGTAGGTCATCTGGCCGGCGGCGCTGCCAGACGAATTTGAACCAACCGCTGTTTTTCATGGACACGGCGGGGTCAGACAGCGATCAGCGCGCCTCATTCGAAACGAACAGGGTAGAAGCGATTTGAGCCTGGCCCCGCGCTTCATGATCCTTTGGTGACTTAATTTGTGAATTCCATTCTGCGCCGCTCGAGCATGCAAACTTAAGTGCCCGATAGGGCATCATGGAGGTTTGCCAGCAATACTTTCCCCATCGCAAGGCGCGTCTCCTCGGTGGCGCTGCCAATATGGGGAAGGACAAAAGCGTTGGAAAGCGTGCGGTAGCGAGGATCGATATCTGGCTCACCATTGAACACATCGAGCCCAACTGCGCCAAGGCGACAAGATTTCAGCGCCGCAATGACGTCACCATCGACAACCAGATCACCCCGGCCTGTGTTGATCAAAACCGCGCGCGGCGGCAGTTTTTCGATCAGCGCCGCATTGACCAGCCCCCGCGTTGTGGGGGTGGACGGACAATGCAGGGAGAGCACGTCGCAGCGCGACAGAAAAGCGTCCATGTCCGACACTGGCTCCGCGCCGATGGCGTCGAAGTCCGCAGACCGTGACCGGCCGGACCAGTAGTGCACCGGCATGCCAAAGGCCTGTGCGCGCTTTACCGTGGCGAGACCAATCCGCCCCGCGCCATAGATGCCGAGCCGCTTGCCGGTGACGTCACGGCCAAATACCTGAGCCGGCTGCCAGCCGGTCCAGCGATCCTCACTGATCATGCGGAAGGCTTCCGCCGCCCCGCGCAGCGCGCCGAGGATCAGCAGCAGGGCAACATCCGCTGTCGCATCGGTCAGCACGTCTGGCGTATTGGTAACGGTGATACCACGCGCCTCGGCCGCGGCGAGATCAACATGGTCGAGGCCGACGGAATAGCTGGAGATGACGCGCACACTTTCAGGCAACTCGGCAATGAGGGCTGCATTTACCGGATCACCGGGCGAGACGATGAGAGCGTCAGGTTCGCCGATCTGCTTCAGGAACGCCTCCGGCCCCAGCGCCTTCAGCGATATCTGCGAAACCTGAAAGCGCGCCGCGGTCGCCTGCAGAACATCTGCCGGCAGGTCCTGTGTGACGATGACATGTTTCATGCACTGCCTTCGATGGCCCATATCCAGGGATGCGCCTTGCGGTCCGCGGCCTGCCAGGCCGCGATGGCATCCTTATAAGTCTCCGTGATGCCAATTTCATCGAGCCCTGCCAACAGGCGCGACTTGTGGCCGGGGTCGATATCAAAGGGAATTTCCGTGCCGTCCGGGAGGGTCAGCACTTGCCGGGGCAGGTCTGCGCCAAATTCTGCGCCGCCGTTTGCATCAATCGCCACCTGCATCAGCCGGGCATGTTCCGTATCGTCCAGTTGGACCGGTAGGACACCATTCTTGATGCAGTTTCCGTAGAATATATCACCAAATGTCGGGGCCACGATGACGCGGAGGCCCATCCCCTGCAGCGCATGGACGGCACCCTCGCGGGAACTGCCACAGCCGAAATTGCGCCCGGCAATGAGGATCGATGCGCCACGGAATTCCGGGCGGTTCAGCACAAAATCCGGATTGTCCGATCCGTCTTCGCGGAAGCGGAGCGGCAGGAAGGCCTTCTCGCCGAGCCGCGCACGCGGGGTCATCATCAAAGGTCCCATGGGAATGATGACGTCGGTATCGATGTTCTCGACCGGAAACGGGGCGGCGAGTCCGGTGTGGGTTTCAAAGGCTTGCATGCATCCTGTTCCTTATCCGGCGGGGCATATGGCCGCTTCCGGTTCCGCTATCCGGATCTCACCCGCCAGCGCACACAGCGCGGCCGTAGCGGGGCTGGCGAGATGGGTACGGGCGTTCGGCCCCTGCCGGCCGACAAAGTTACGGTTGGAAGTCGAGACCGCCCGCTTGCCGGGCGCAACGAGGTCACCATTTACAGCATTGCACATGGAGCAGCCAGGCTCGCGCCACTCGAACCCCGCAGCGATGAAGATGTCGGCAAGGCCCTCCGCCTCTGCCAATTGCTTTACAGCCTCGGAGCCCGGGACGACCCATGCTGTCACCCCGCCAGCGACCTGCTGCCCCCGCACGATATCGGCCGCAATGCGAAGATCCTCGATCCGGCTGTTGGCGCAGGAGCCGATGAAGACATAATCCACTGGCAGGCCAATCAGGCTCTGACCGGCGCAAAGGCCCATATAGTCGAGCGCGCCGGATTCTGCCCCCTCCGCCGGAACTGCGCCGCCGCGGCCCGTCACATGTTCCGGGCTGACGCCCCAGGTGATCTGTGGGGTGACGTCCGACACGTCGAGCCGAACTTCCTTGTCGAAAATTGCGGTTACATCGGAGTGGAGCGTGCGCCAGTCTTCCAGCGCGGATTCCCATAGCTCGCCATCGGGCACATAGGGACGGCCCCTGTGATAGGCGAAAGTCTTCTCATCCGGCGCAATCAGGGCAAAGCGGGCGCCCATCTCGACACCGAGATTGCAGAGCGAGGCGCGCGCCTCGATGGAGAGCGCGTCGATGGCCGGGCCCGCAAATTCGACCGCATGCTCGCGGCCAAAGTCTGCACCGAGTTCGCCGATCAGCCAGAGGATGAGGTCCTTTGAGAAGACGCCGCGCTTCAGACTGCCATCCAGCCAGACGCGGGCGGTCTTCGGGCGCTTCATCCAGAGCGTCTGTGTGGCCAGGACGTGCTTCACTTCGGTCGAGCCGATGCCCCAGGCGAGCGCGCCGACTGCGCCATGGGTCGACGTATGGCTGTCGCCGCAGACGAGCGTTGCGCCCGGCAAGGTAAAGCCCTGCTCCAAGCCTACGACATGTACGATACCCTGACGGCCGGAGCCCCGCCCGAAATGCCGGATGCCCTGCTGCACCGACAGGCGGTCGAGATTGCGGACGAAGCGTTCGCGCAGCTTGGCCTGTTGTGGCGTATCCTCCCTCCCCGTCGGGATGACATGGTCCGGCATGGCCGCATGGAGCGCGGGATTGGCAACCTTGCGCCCATCCTCTTCCATCTCTTCGAGACCGACCGTGCCGGAGAGGTCCGTCAGAAGCGACCGGTCGACATGAATGAGGTCGAGCCCTTCCGGGTTGGTGAGAATGAGATGCCTGTTCCAGAGTTTGCCGAACAGCGTGCCATTGCTCATTCGGCAGGCTCCGGCACCGGTGCGTCGCCGAACTTCTGCTGCCACCGCTCCTCATCCGCCCAGACCGCCGGGAAACCGACCAGTTCATGCGGATTGGTCTTCGGCATGGCGGTGGAGTCCATCAGGCCTTCGCCGAGGAAGTGTTCAATCGAGCGCTCCATCGCCGCCATGGCGGGGGTCGCCAACAGGCCCGGATAATGCGCGATGGCAAAGCCCATCTTCTCAATGTTCTCCGCCGCCGCATTCGGCGTCACGAAGCCCTTCTGCGGCACCATATTGAGCATGAGCGGACCCGGCAGTTCCTTGCCGATGCGCGCGACCTCCTCAAGCGATTGCGGCGCGTCAATGAAGAGCACATCAGCACCGGCTTCCTTGTAGAGTATAGAGCGGCGGATGGCTTCATCGAGGTCGTACATCTGTCGGCTGTCGGTGCGGGCAATGATCATGAAATCGTCAGAGCGGCGGGATTCAACCGCGACAGCAACTTTTGCCGCCATCTCATCCGCCGGGATGACCCGCTTGCCCTTGGTGTGGCCGCACTTCTTCGGCATTTCCTGGTCTTCGATATGAATGGCAGCTGCCCCTGCATCCTCGAACTCCCGCACCGTGTGCTGAACATTTAGGAGGCCGCCATATCCCGTGTCTGCATCCGCGATCACCGGTTTCGTACAGACTCGGCGGATGACGCGCAGCGCGTCGATCATCTCCGACAGGCCAACAAGGCCTGCATCGGGATGACCCCAGCGCGAGGCCGCGACGCAATAACCGCCCATATAGACGGCCTTGAAGGGATAGCGCTCCGCCACCATGGCCGAGAAGCCATCATAGACGCCGGGGGCGACGATGAATTCGCCGCCCTCAATCATTTTCCTCAGCATGGCTCAATCTGCCCCGATCCGGTCAGCCGAACGGAACTGGTCGGTCACGTCCGAATTGCTCATCGCGGCGCGGGCGTTGCGGCCGACATCTTCCGGCATGGCCCCGGCCATGACATTCAGCACATGCTCCCCGCAGGTGATCGGCTTGTAGCGCGGCGGATTGTTCTCGCCCTGGCAGACATCGAGGCATTCGACCTGGGTCATGAAATCCGGTCCCATGAATGTGGCCATGGAGATGCGCTCGTCATCCGTCAGGTTCCGCACACGGTGCGGGTTGGACGTGTAGAGGTCGTTCGTCCAACTGGCCATCATGTCGCCGATGTTCACCACCTGTGTACCCTTGATTGGCGGCGCGGAAATCCATTCACCATCCAGCGACAGGACCTCCAGCCCGCCGACATGATCCTGGTACAGCATGGTGAGCGTCATGTAGTCCGTGTGCGGGCCACAGCTCCACAACTTCTCATGCAGCTTGCCCTTTGCCGGCGGGTACCAGGACGGACGCATGTTGAAGAAAGGACGCGCATGGCTCTTGTCGAAATAGGTCTCTTCGAGGCCAAGGCTGAGCGCGAAACCGCGCATCATCTTCTCGCCGACGCCCCGCATGCGCTTGATGTAGTTTTCCATATAGGCCCGGAAGCCCGGCAGATCTTCTTCGTTCGGCCAGTAGGTCGGCCCACGCTCGATCATCGGCACGTCTTCGTCTTCAAGGTTCAGGCCGAAATCATAGTATTCCTTGTAGTCGCCTTCATAGCCAGGCGTGATCTTCTCGTCGCCGACCGGGTGCCAGCCGCGCGGGCCCATAATGTCCTTGCACTGCGCAACCTCCTTTGCCTCGCGTGGCAGGTGGAAGAAGCGAAGCGACCAGTCGCGCGCTTCCTGCATCTCGTCTTCGGAGATGCCGTAATTGGTCATGTAGAAGAAGCCGGAATTGATCAGCGCATCGCGGATCTCGTCAGCCACAGCCTGTTTCGCGGCGAGCGGCCGGTCCTGCACCAGTGCACCGACATCAATGACCGGCAACTCCTTCTTGGGCTGTCGCACGATGCCGAAACGGCTCTCATTAATGACGTAGCGGCGCTGAAATGCCGATTTGTGATCAACTTCTTCGCTCATGTGGACCTCCCTGTCCGTTATGTTCCGCAGATCGGAAACTTGATGGCGAGGACATGCCATGGACAAAATTATAATACCAGTATAATTTTTGCAACACACCAACTTTGGGAGGCAGAGGAGATGTCCCTGTCCATATTGGAGCCGCATGCATATGATGCTGACATGGCTCGGAAAATTTCAGATTCGGATGCGGCCGCGTCGGCGCGGAAGCAGGAGAAGCAGGATGCCCGTCGGCGGGAGATCATCCGGGCGAGCCGCGACCTGTTCTTTGAAGCGAGCTTCGACAATGTCTCGATCCGCGACCTGGAAAAGGCCACCGGCCTGACCCGCGGCGCCATCTATTATTACTTCGAGAACAAGGAAGATATCTACGGCGCCGTCGTCATCGAAGGCCTTGAACGCGTCCGCAACCTGCTTCTGGAGGCCTCCGGGGCACATATGGGCGATCCAAAGGCCCAACTCGTCGCGATCTATCGGGCACTTGCCGAACACTATTTCCAGGAGCGGCAGATCTTCGACAATCTGCTGCGCTATTTCTTCGGCATGCGGCCCACGGCGACGCTAAGCGCGCAGCTTCTGCAGGATACGGAAGATCAGGTCCGCATGACCCAGAGCATTGTCGAAGGCATTATCGCTGCCGGCAACGATTCCGGCGTGTTCGACTGCGACGACCCGGAATTTGCCGGAATGGCAATCTGGGGAGTCTATGTCACCATGATCCAGATGGCCGGTGACAATGAGCGCCTGAGAGCCGTCTCGCGCCCTCGCAAAGTACTGGTCAAGCAGCTGGAAGAACACATCCTCCACATTGTCGGCGCGCGGTCATGACGGCACCCAGTGCCAGGTCCGTTCCCACGCGTCTTGCCAACTATGCCCTGCGCCCTCGCCCAGGACTGGAGAAGCGCGCCGAAACCATATTGCGGGAGCGCGACGTCTACATCGTCGCGCCAGCCGGTTACGGCAAGACCGGACTGCTCGCGCGCATGGCTGCACGATACAACAATGCCTATCTGTGGACGGGCACCGCAGGCGAATTCAGTCCTGAGGCCGCGCAGGATGCCGACATCCTGATTGCCGACATCTCATTCGATAGCAACCGCAAGAGCCTGCAGCGCCTCCGCCGCTGGCTCGAAGCCCCGGAGCGGACCACCCCTGCCCTGTTGGCGGCTCGTACCGATCCAGGCCTGGGCTTTGCCCGCCTTGTGTCCAGCAAGCGCGGAGACATCTGGCGTGCCGGCGACATGCAGTGTTCGCTGGATGATTTGCGGACCGTGGTCTTGCTGAATGAGCGGACGGGCGCCGACGCCTCGCAACTGAACGAACTGCACAAGAGATGCGATGGCTGGATTGCCGGAGCCGTCCTGCTGAAGAGTGAACCCCATGCCACCAGCCTGCCGCAGGCGCTGCCCCAATCCATCCGCGAATTCTATGGGGACTTGCTGCGCACCGCCGATCTTTCGATGGACATCGGGCTGCTGAGCCTCAGCGCGCTGCCCGATCAGATCAGTCCGCGCCTGTTCCAGCACATCACCGGCTCCAGCGATTTCTTCGCCCTGGTCGAGCATGGGATCGATCTTCAACCCGTCCCGAATGCGCCCGGCTGGTGGCGTTATGGACGGCTGCTCAGTGCCTATCTTCGCGAACGGGCGATGGCGCTTGGCCAGTCGGCCCTGTCCGCTGCCCATCGCAAGATAAGCGACTGGCAGCTGGAAGAAGGCGCAATGACCGAGGCTGCGCTCCATGCCCTGCAAAGCGGGGATCGTGCGCTCGCCATGAATGTGGTGGACCAGGCCGCCCGACGCTTTATCGCCCTCGGCCAGATCACCCATGCCCGTTCCTGGCTCACCCAGTTGGAGCCGGAAGGCCGTGAGACTTATCCACGCATCTGGCTGCACCTGGTGACGGCGCTGATCGTGTCCGGTGAGTTCGACGCCGCTGACTGTGAACTGGAAGAGCTGGAATCGTTCATTGAGCGTATCCAGTCCCGCCACGCAGGCGAGGACTGGTTTGACGAAATTGTGCTGCACATGCAGTTCAACCAGCACATGCTGGCCTATATGCATCCGGATCGGCGCTGCGACCTGCCGGCGCTGGACCGGCTGGTCAACACCCCTCGCAGCCGCGATTTTGCCGTACGCGGAGAATCACTTTTCCTGATGGGGTTGGCGCAGATCCATGAGGGAGACACCAGCGGCTACAAGACTCTGGAGGCGAGCCTCAAGGCGCTGCCAGCAACGCAGTCCTGGTATGCCTATGCGACGACCCAGCGCCACCTCGCCCTGCGAGACCTGGAGGCTGGCGATTTCGATGCGTGTCGGCAGCGCTGCGAGCACGCAATGGCACAGATTATCGAATCAACCTGCTTCGCCCCGCCCTGCCTGGCACCGATTGCGCTGGTGCTCGCGGAAGTGTCGCTGATCGAGGGTGATATCGAAGCGGCCCAGCGCATCCTGTCGAATGAGGGGACACCCCTGCAGGTACTCGCCAATGAAGACTATCTGGCCGAATGGGACCGGCTGACGGGAGAGCTTCACGCGCATGCGGGCGCTGACCAGGACGCGGTCCACATGTTTAGCCAGACCTTCACCCACACAACCAGCCGGCTGGGGCATGCAACACGCCGCAAGGCAGAGACCGCGCTCATCCGAACGCTCTGCCAGATGGGCGGGGCCAGCAAAGCCAGGGAGCGATTGGGCAAGCGCTATGGTCTGGGCTGTCCGCCGGGCGCACCGAAGACACCGCACCAAAGGGACATACTTGAAGATGTGGTGCGCTCTGCCATTGTCATGTCTGCTTCCGGAGAACCTGAACGCGCCCGCCGGCATTTGCTGGAAGCCCAGTCACTGGTCGAGCGCCGGGGCGAAGCGGTTGAGGCGCTGCGGATCCTGCGCCACGTCCAGGAATGCAGGTTCAGGGAAGACACTGGCTCCACGGAGCAACGGCTGGTCCGTGACTGGATTGGCCAGGTTATGCAGGCAGGCGCGTTCGGTTTGATCGGTGAGGCCCAGCGCGGCCCGTTCGGTCATCTTTATCGTGACGAAACGACTCCCGCCCGCGCAACTGCCGCACTTCGGATCACCCAGTTGGACAATTCAGTTCAGGTGCAATTGACGCCCCGCGAACAGGAAACGCTCGAATACATGGCCATCGGCTATACCAACCGGCAGATTGCCGACCAGACCATGACCTCGCTCACCACCGTGAAATGGCATGTCCGGAACATTCTCGGGAAACTCGAAGCACAGAATCGATCCGCCGCCATCAACAAAGCGCGGGTTCTGGGTCTGATCGTCTGAGCCGCTATTCCACCGGCACCCACACGGCCTTGGTTTCCAGAAAAGCGTCGAGGCCTTCAAGAGAGTTCTCGCGTCCCCATCCACTCATCTTGTACCCGCCGAACGGCGCCATATGAGTGACGAGGCGATAGGTGTTGATCCAGACCGTTCCTGCACGAACCTTCGCCGCAACACGGTGCGCCTTCGGAATGGACTCCGTAAACACCCCGCCCGCGAGACCATAGTCGGTATCATTCGCAATCGCGATCGCTTCCTCTTCGCCATTGAACCTGATGACACTCGCGACCGGACCGAAGATCTCCTCGCGCGCGACACGCATCTGATTTGTCACGCCGGCGAAGACAGTGGGGTGAACGAAGTATCCGCCGAGTTCGTGCGCTGAACCACCCGCTGCAGCCTGCACGCCTTCCTGTTTCGCAATCTCGAAATAGGAAAGCACTTTCTCATAGTTCGGGCGGTTGGCGATGGGACCCATCTGGGTGCCTGGGTCCAGCGGATCGCCCACTTTCATGCCGCGCGCGGCCTCGGCCAGCGCTGCGACGAACCGGTCATAGATTGGGTCTTCCACCAGAACACGCGAGCCAGCCATGCAGGTCTGGCCCGTTGCCGCAAAGATGCCAGCCATCACACCGGTGACGGCTTTTTCGATGTCGGCATCGGCGAACACGATGCTCGCCGACTTTCCACCGAGTTCACAGGTCACCCGCTTCATGTTGTCGGCTGATGCCCGAACGATGGACTGGCCCACCGCCGTGGATCCCGTAAAGGACACTTTGTCGACATCACGGTGGGCAGCAAGGTGCGCGCCGACGTCTTTACGGCTGCTTGGGACCGTGTTGAACACGCCCGGCGGAAAGCCCGCTTCATCCACGAGCCTGGTGAATTCCAAGGTAGAGACCGGCGCATGCTCGGACGGCTTGCAGACCATGGTGCAGCCGGCCGCCATGGCTGGCCCGAACTTGTAGGCAATCTGCATGGCCGGGGAATTCCAGGGCGTAATCGCCCCGACCACGCCGACAGGCTCCCGGCGCGTGTAGGCAAAGCAGTTCGGCAGATGCGTACCTCTGACATCCAGTGGCAATGGTGACGGGATCATCCGCCCGTCAATCTTGTCGGTCATGCCCGCCCAGTAGAGCAGCAACTCGTGAATCAGCCGCCATTGCAGCATCATCTCCGTAATGAGCTTGCCGTTGTCAGTAGCTTCGAGCTTCGCAATCTCCGGCCCGCGCTCCAGGCACAAGTCCGCCAGACGCCGAAGAAGTTTGGCCCGCTCTTGCGGTATCAAGTCCGGCCAGCCATCCTTGTCGAATGCCCGGCGCGCTGCGGCCACTGCGCGATCGATGTCGCCAGCCCGTCCGTCCGCAATGTCAGCCCAGCCCGCACCGATTGCAGGATTTTCGGACACAAAGGTCTCGCCAGAGTCCGGATCGCACCACTGGCCATCAATATAGAGCTTGTATTGTGCAAGATCGCACGCCGTCTGAACTGTCATCCAGGTCTCCTCCCGGTGTTTCTTTTTTCATTGACCGATTGGCGGGGAGTCTAGTCAGCCCGGCTGTTCCCAAAACTGTTCCAAAGGAGGGGGAACCTGCCCCCTCCCGGCCCCTCCTTTGGGCGGGTTTGCACTTTGACGCCTGGTTCTAGCCTCCCTCGCATAAAGGCACCGCAAAGGCGCCGGACCAAAAGGGAGGAAACAAAGTGTCACAGTCTTCACACTGGAAATACGCGCTGCTGCTGTCCGCATCATTTGCCATGATGCCCCTGGCCCTGGCCCAGGAAGCGGGCGAGGACGCCGATGAACAGGAAACCTCGCGGGCGCTGCCCACCGTCACTGTCACCGCACAGCGCACGGAGGAATCGCTCCAGAGCGTGCCGATCGCCATTACTGCCGTCGGCGGCGAGCAGATGCAGGACCTCGGCATCACCAATGTCGACGATCTCGCGCTGCACTCGCCGGGCGTGAACATCAAGACCGATTTTGGCGCGGCCAATCCCAACATCTTCATCCGCGGGGTGGGCATCAGCGACTTCAACGCGAATGTCACCGGCGCGGTCGGCGTCTATATCGACGAAGTCTACACGGCTTCACCGGCAGCCCAGCTGTTCCAGTTCTTCGATGCCGAGCGTGTTGAAATTCTGCGCGGCCCGCAAGGCACGCTGTATGGTCGCAATACGACGGCCGGAGCACTGAACTTTGTCTCCCGCAAACCGACCGACGAGATTTCGGCCAATCTCTATGCGGAATATGGAAACTACAATGCCCTGACCGTGGAAGGCGGAATCGGCGGTCCGATTGCTGGTGACAAGCTGAAAGGCCGGATCTCGGGTATTCTTGCCCAGCGGGACGGAACGCTCGACAACACTTACCAAGGTGGACAGGCCCCGAGCGAATTGAATGACCGGAGCAGCTGGGGCCTGCGCGGGCAACTCGAATTCACGCCGTCAGAGACGGTGAATTTCCTTGGTTCGCTCTACACAGGTTCCAGCGACGCCTCCGCGCTCCAATCGCAGCATCGCGGCCTGCTCGACCCGGTGACATTCGCACTCTGCATGCCCGTTCCGACCCAGAGCGGCATTTGCATCGACCCGCTCGGCTATACCGACGCGGACGGCGATTCTTTCAAAGGACAGTATGATGCGCCCTCCAAGGAAACCATCGACTTCTGGGGCGCAACGCTCAAGGCGGATATTGACCTGGGTGATTATACATTGACCAGCGTCACCGCCTATCAGGATGTCGACCGGCACACGATCTTTGACGGCGACCAGTCTCCGAACAGCTTCCTCGTTCCAATCCATGATCCTGAAAGCAATCAGTTCAGTGAGGAAATCCGTCTGGTTTCACCTACAGACAAACGGTTCCGCTGGATCGCCGGCGCTTTCTATTTCGAAGAAGACTTGAACTTCAACGGCTCGTTCGATCTCTTCCGGACAGTCCGTCCGGCCATCGAAGCGGCAGCAGCCGGCCTCACGCCGGACCAATTGGCCATGTCGCCCGGCGGCTTTGTGAACGGCTACAATCCGCTCGGCGGCGCTGACCTCGCCACCGCTCTGGGCAATCCGATCTTCGCCTTTCCGTCACAGGTCGTCGAATATGGTTATGACCAGACTGTCGAAACCTGGGCCCTTTTCGGCCAGTCCTACCTGGACCTTACCGATGACCTGACCCTGACACTCGGCCTGCGCTATTCCGAGGAAGACCGGACCTTCGATTCTTTTTCCCAGACAGTGGAGCGACCGGCCGACATCATCATTCCGCTTGTCCAGACAAGTGCCGCTCTCGGAAACAATGAAACCTCGTTCGATGACCTGTCCTACCGCGCTGCGCTCGAATGGCAGGCTACGGACGATATCTTCCTCTATGGCAGCATCAGCCAGGCCAGCAAATCGGGCGGCTTCAATGGCGCTGTCCTGCTGGCCCAGGCTCAGGCTACGCCCTTCGACGACGAAACGCTGACCGCCTATGAAGCAGGCATCAAGTCCGACCTTCTGGACGGAACCCTCCGGCTTAATGCAACGGCGTTCTACTACGATTATGAAGACCTGCAGGTCTATATTCTGGTCAATTCCGGCGGCCTGCCCCAACAGGTGCTGACAAATGCCGCAGCGGCCGAAGTTTCGGGCATCGAACTCGAAGCGCTCGCGCAACCAATCGACAATCTCCAGCTTAGCCTGGGCGTTGCCCTTCTGGACAGCGAGTTCAAGGATTTCGAGGTTCCGGCCAGTGTTGGTATCGCCCTGCAGGATTTCACGGGAAACTCCCTGCCCTATTCTCCGGAAGTCTCGATCAATGCGGCGGCGAACTATCGAATTGACCTGTCAAATGGCGGTGAGATTCGGCTCGGCGGTGACCTCGCATACCAGGACAGGGCCTTCGTCGACCCGGGCAACACCCCGCGTCTGGCCACGGATGATTACACTCTGCTCGGCCTGCACGCGACCTACCGGCCCCCGGCTTCCAATTGGGAGTTCGGCATCTGGGGCCGCAATGTCACCGATGAGGAATATGTGGCCTATACGGTCGACCTGTCCGACTTCGGCGTTGACTATGTCCAGTTTGGTGACCCCGCCACATATGGCGTCAGTCTGCGCTTCAACTATTGATCAAGGCCGTCTCCTCCCAGGAAGTCTTGATGAAGAGAGCCGCGCTCCCTTGCGGGGGTGCGGCTCAATTCCGCCAGACAAATACAAACACCACGGCACAGAACGCAAAATGCGGCGTGAAAGGAAGCAACAGTGAACATCCTGCCACAGGGACTCATCGTTGGAACAATGGCTGCATTTGCAGTGCTTATCTGCAAAGCTCTGGGGCTTTACTCCTGGGTCCTGTTTCTGTCCTGGGTCGCCTATTTTGTTCTTGGACAAACCATTCAGGACGGCTTCCTATCCTGGATTCAAATTTTGATGGGGATGACGATTGGGACTGGACTGGTATTGTCCAGTTCTGCTCTCGAACCCTATTTCGGGCAATGGGCGTTGGTTGCGCTTGTCTTCGTTGTAGCCACCAGCCTGACATTTCTGGAACGGCGGAAGCCATTCGATAATGTGCCTGCTTACTATGTCGGGATGATCATGCTTTTCGCGAGCGGCCTGCCACCGAGCGTTGCCACTTTCTTCGACCTCGTAGTCCCGGTCACTATAGGCTTGTCGTTAGGTTGGGCGACTGTGACATTGCGTGCGAAAGTGTCGTCCGGAAACTCAGCAACCGCCCATAAACGAGATGCCATCGAACGGGTGGAATAGCCTGCAAGACGCTTGCGGTGCTGTTGGTCAGGTTCTCACCTGACATGTGAGCACAGCTGACCCGCTTTCCGGACGAACGGATCTCAATCCGCGATATGGCGATTGGGTCGCTTTCCGACGTCAGACGCCAGAATTGGTGGCCCCAAAGGCGACCCATCTAACGATATCCTTCAGCTACTTTGGTCCTCGCAGGCTAAGGCCGCAATTGAACAAGGCGACGACTTCATCCGCGATCCCGTACGGAGATGGCGCTTCGATATCGCCGATCCATTTCGGGATCCAGAGATAAGCCCCGGCCCGTGAGAGCGTCACGGCCCGGTAATCATGGTGCCGTCGGCTGCCGTCGAGTATCCCCTCCTCGGCAAACTTCTCCGTGCGGCCCAGCAATTCGCGCAACCGCTTTCGCGCCCGTTTCTGGGATGCGGGCGAGAGGGCATCGAGTCCCATCCAGCCCGCTAGCGGCTGAAGCGAACCAACCATCGCCTGCGTGTTGAGGTGCGAAACGATTGCGGCCTTCTCCAGCCCGTTGCGGCCGTGTGCATCGGCATAGTCGATGAAGGCGTTGTACAATTCGTAACTCCGCTCCAGACATCTCTGCACGAGATCTTCGCGGTCGCTGAAATAATGATAGACTGTGCCCCGCGTCGCACCCAATGCGTTTGCGACATCCTCCAGCGAAACATTGACGACACCATGCCGGTTGACCAGCTGCGAGCCCTTCATGAGGATCTGCTCGATCTTCAGGTCCGAAATGCTCTGATCGCCGAACCCGGAAACGGAAATCCTTGAAAACTCATCGACATTCTTGTGGAAGCGGAATTCCGGGCACGGCCGGGCCGCAGACCCATACGCAATAAAGTCGACCAGTGCCTCAATGTTCCGGGCATCGGCTTTTCGGGTGACCCAGCGGTGCGACATCCGGGAGAAGGCCGCAATCGAGGGCAGAATCCGCGCGATGATCTGTTCGTCACACGGCCGGATATTGCCCGCATCGATCCCATCTCCGATCATGGCGGCCAGCCGGTCGTAATTGCGCTTGCGGGCCTTGTGGATGATCTCCCTGGATCCCTCACTGAGCAGGTCAGTGTCGGTGATCAGCGCGGTTTCGTCCGCCTCGGGCGCCAGGATCAGGCGCATGAATTCCAGCACCTGGGGCAAGCCCTTGCCGGCTTCGCTGGCAGCATCCAGCTTTTCAGTCTCCGCCTCGCAACTGCGCTGGAAACAGCGGAAGACAAGATCCTCTCGGTCCGCCACATAATGATAGAATGTGGCGCGGCCGACGCCCATACGTCTTGCCAAATCGCCGAAGCCCACGGCTCCGACCCCCTGATCGTTGAACATCCGCGCAGCTTCGCGAAGGATCGCTTCCTGTTTGGAAACCTTCCGGCGGGCACTCCCCGTCCCCTCCGGCTTCGCCGCGATGCCGGGCGCGCCTTCATCCCTGACGACGCTCAATCTGGGTTTCTTTTCCATGCCGGTTCCGGACGCCTCGATTCTCAATTGGGCATTGCAGCAATACGCCGCTGGCGCCCGCCGGGGCAAGCTCGACCTGCCCCTGTGAAGCCCGATCCGACCTGCAACAAGCACTCTACGACATTTTCGTCTAATTCATATTTTTTCATACGCAAGTGTCGAATCCATTGACAAACCTATTTCGACTTTTTCATATCTATACATACACAAGTGTCGAAAACGACAGGCCGGGGATAGCACCCGGCCGACCTGGGAGGAAAAAATGTCGAAATTTTCAAGCTGTATCGTCTATGGCGTCGCCGCGATTGCCCTGCTCGCTCCGGACAGTTTGGCACAAACCAACGCTGAAGCCGCCGGCAGTGTTGAGCAGAATGCCGACGGCCAGCAGGAAGATTCCGTCGCCACGATGAACAAGATCGTCGTCACGGCTCGGAAACGCGACGAACTGATCGAAGATGTGCCAACAGCGATCTCTGCCTTTGGAAAGGATGAGATCGCCCGCCTGAACCTTGTCAGCATCGACGATCTTTCCAGCTTCACGCCAGGCCTTCAGTCGGCGGAGAGTTCCGTCTCGTCGGGTGGGTCCATCTCCCTGCGCGGCGTGGGGTCCGGATCATCGAACTATCTGGGCGACCAGGCTGTCTCCATCAATGTCGATGGCATGCAGATCGGCACGCTCAATATCAGAAAATCAGCGCAGATCGACCTTGCCCAGATCGAGGTGCTGCGTGGCCCGCAGGCCCTGTTCTTCGGCAAGAACAGCCCCGGCGGCGTCATTTCGATGAAAACGGCCGACCCGACCGAGGACCACCTTGTCGAACTCGAAACCGGTTATGAGACGGTCTCGCAGGACAGCTATTATCAGGCGCTGTATTCCGGGCCGATTTCCGACAAAGTGGGGGTACGGCTCGTAGCGCGATACTCCGATCTCAATGGCTATTTCAATATCAAGAACGTACCGACAAACGGTGACCCGCTGATTACGACGGCCCCCATCGACAACTGGCCATATGGCGAAGAATTCTTCGCCCGCGCCACAATCGTCGCCGAACCGACCGACCAACTCCGCATCAAGGGCAAACTCACCTACAATGAATCCAAGATCGAGGGCGGCTCAATCCTTGCGCAGCAGCGCATCCTGTGCCCCCTCGGCGCGCCCCAGTTGCAGCCGGACTTCCCTTGCAAGGCTGACCGCGACATCTATGTGGGCAATGGACGCCCGGAAGACGTTGCCCTGGCGGCTGGCGCACCGGGAACGAACGGAATCGGGTTCAGGAACAACCAGCAGATTTTGGGAACTCTGCAGGCGGACTACAAAATCACACCCGACCTGACGGCAACATCCGTGACCGGTTACTACCTTTTCGATGAGGTCAACGCACATGATGCGTCCATCGGCCCGCGGGCCATATTGCTGGTTCCCTACCTGCCCTTCGAAATGAACCAGTTTACCCAGGAAGTCCGCCTCGCCTCGGACTGGGACCGTCCGGTCAACTTCACCATCGGGGCCTTCTATGAGCAGCGCGATACCTACGGGTCTCAGGATGCGGTCATCACCGCATTTCCGCCGGCGCCCTTCGCCATCGGCCAGGAACAGACATTCCAGGATCAGGAAGCCTTCTCCGTCTTCGCCCAGCTTATCTGGGATGTCACGGACCGGCTCGAAATCTCCGGCGGCGCGCGCTATTCGGAAGAAGAAAAGGACCTGCGCTTCTTCCACCGGGGCATGGACGTCACGGCTAATCTCGTGACCGACAGCCTGTCCTTTGACAATGTCTCCCCCGAACTCACCGTCTCCTATGACTTGACGGATGACATCATGGTCTTCGGTTCGTACAAGGAAGGGTTCAAATCCGGCGGTTTTGACGGCGGATTCACGAATGGCGCGATAGCCGCCGGCAATTTCGCCAACACGTTCGATGAAGAGACCGTGACCGGCTTCGAAGGCGGCATGAAGGCAACTCTCTTCGACCAGCTCGTCCTGAACCTAACGGCCTATGATTACGATTATGAAGACCTGCAGGTCGGCGCGTTCGATCCGGACTCGATCTCCTTCAAGGTGCTGAATGCTGCCGCGGCCAGGGTGAAAGGTGTGGAAGCCGACTTCAACTGGCGTACGCCCGCCGAAGGCCTCTGGCTGCGAGGCTCTCTCGCTCTCAACGATGCCAAGTTCGAGGACTTCCTGTCCGGCTGCTATCTCGGCCAGACCCCGGCACTCGGCTGCAACATCAACTTGAATACGACCACTGGCGCCTACCTGCAGCAGGATCTTTCGGGCCGACGCATCAACAACGCCCCCGAAGTCGCGGCAACCGCCGGCGTCCTTTATACTCGCGACCTGGCAAACGGGCTGGGTATGGATCTGTCGTTCGATGCGACCTATTCCAGCGACTATTATGCAAACCTGCGCCAGTCACCGCTGGATATCCAGGACGATTACACGAAGCTCAATGCGTCGCTTCGCTTGTTCAGCCGGGACGACCGCTGGGAATTCTCCTTGGTCGGCAGGAACCTGACGGACGAGTACACGTTCAACGCATCGGCTCCTATCACGCTCACCGGTGGCGGTAGCGGAATCGATACGGCCGTCCAGGGTGACCGTAGTGCCGTTGTGTCTAAGGGACGGGAAGTATTCCTGAAACTGACCTACCGGCCGGTCCGCTAGGAAATCACCTGTCTCCGGGCGCCCGCGCATTTCTGGTTCCTCCCCACGCGCCGGCGCCATTCTTATCCCCGGGGGAACCGGAGCATATCATGGTCTTCAATCGCCTTCTTTCCTATTGGCACAGGGCCGTCGCCGCTGCGGGCGCGGCCGCCTTGTCATCTTGCATCACGGCCGAAACCGCCTCCTCGTCCCGAAGTGAGCAGGACGGGCTTTCCGGCGCAGTCTCCTCAGCCATAGACCGGGCGGTAGACGACCAGATCCGGGACGGCGAAATCCCCGGAGCCCTTGTCATGATCGCCAGGGGCGGAGACACGGCTTATTACAGGGCCAACGGCTTCGCGGATATCGAAAACAATGTTCCGATCGCCCGGGACACAATTTTCCGCTTCTATTCCATGACCAAACCCATCACCTGCGCAACCGTCATGACCCTCTATGACGACGGCCTGATCGGGCTCGATGATCCGATCAAGGACTACCTGCCGGAACTTTCCAGTATGAAAGTGAGAACTGCTGACGGCGTTGTGCCGGCCACAAAGGATATCACGATCCGCAATCTGATGACGCATACGTCCGGCTTCAGCTACGCGGTACTGCCCGGGGCGGTGCAACAGGACTATATCGATGCCGACGTCTTCGCGATTCAGAATCGCTTGTCGGAATCCCTGGAGGATCACGTCAAACGCCTTGCCGGCCTGCCGCTGGTCGCTGAGCCCGGCACGATCTGGAATTATGGAGAATCCATGGGCGTGCTCGGACGGCTGGTCGAAGTCGTGTCCGGAAGCTCGTTTCGCGACTACATGAAAGAGCGCGTTCTCACCCCCCTCTCAATGGATGATACAGACTTTTTCGTGCCCTCCACCAAGCGCAACCGCCTGGCCGCCCTCTACCATATGGACCACGAACGAACCCTGACGAATGCGAACGATGACGACCTCTATGGCGGCAGCTATCTGGAGAAGCCCAGGCTCGAATATGGTGGTGCTGGCCTCGTCGGCACGGCAGATGATTATATGAAGTTCGCGCAGATGCTGCTTCAGAAAGGACAAGCCGGGAACCGGAGGATTCTCAGCGCGGAAGCCGTCCGCCTGATGACGACAAATCAGCTCGACGACTCCTATGGCGCGGCCCCCCTTGCCGCGTCAGGCCGCGGACCAGGTGTCGGGTTCGGATTTTGCGGTCTCGTCAATGTCGAATCCCAGGGTGATGGCGCGCCGGGTGCCGCAGGCGAATACGGCTGGAGTGGCTGGGCGAGCACCAATTTCTGGATTGACCCGCAGAACGATCTTGCTGCGCTTGTATTTACGCAAGTTATTCCCGACGACATCGGCTCGGTCGCGCTCGGCAACAATATCAGGAAAGCGCTGTATGCAGATGAATCGAATTTGCAGAAGTGAGCAGACTCCCTCGCTTCGAAGAGATGAATACGGTGGCGGAAATTGCAGATCTACCGTGACCACACTTGGTGCATATTCCGGCGCTGAAAAAAAGAAAGTCGGGACATTGTCAAAGCTTGTATCTTGGCAACTCCACGCCGCACCAACATCGCAAATCGAGCGCTCGGCCTGATGCAGCTGCGGTGCAAAGTGAGTGGCGATCAGAATACGGTGGCGACCAGGCAAGCGTTACACCCGTCACACAATTGCTCAATATGAGAATTTAAGGCATTTAAATTATTCAGTCTTGGATATATAGTGGCTCGTACTGAGAGAGATTCTGATACGGAAAAGCCATGCCCAATTCCAAGCGCGTTCTCCTCATTGGCGGAGGAGGGCCAACTGGCCCCCTGATCGTCAATGCCCTCCTCTCCGAAGGACATGAGGTCTCGGTCATGAATACAGGCCGGCACCCGGTCGAGTATGACGGCCCCGTCGAGCGGATCATTGCCGACCCGAATTTTCTTGAACCGGTGTCCGAGGCAATCAAGGGACGCTTTTTCAACACTGCTATCGCCTCATACGGCCGGCTGCGCTATGTTGCCCAGGCGCTGACCGGTCACGTCGAACACCTGATCGGCGTCACATCGACCTTTTATCCCAACTGGATCGATCCGCCCGCAACGGTCCGGCCCACGTCTGAATCCGGGCAAGCACGTGATTGGGACGTGACCTACCTGGACGAGGGCGTGCCCATGCGGGTCGAAACGCCGCTCGATCCGGTCGGAAAGTTCGGCGCGCGCGTGGTTGAGACCGATACGGCCCTGCAATGGGGCCACCAGCACGGCGACTATATCGGAACGATTCTTCGTTATCCCCGCATCTATGGCCCTCGCCAGCCGGGCGCCGCCGAATGGAGCATCATCCGGCGCCTGCTGGATGGGCGTGAACGCATCATCGTTCCCGAAGGCGGATTCCTGCTCAACAGCGCCCTCTATGCCGGTAACGCTGCACGCATCGTGCTGGCGGCCTTTCGCGACCGCGACGCCTCAGGTGGTCAGATCTTCAATTGCGCCGATCCTGAGCCGGTAACCCATCGCAAATGGATCCGGCTGATTTCCGAAATCATGGGCAAGGAAGTAGAGACGGTGTCCGTACCGGCAGCTCTGGCGCGGCCTGCCTGGCCTTATGCGCGCTGGCCGCTGACCGTTGGCCACCACATCCTCGATACCGGCAATCTGCAACGGCTGGACTATCTGCCTGTGCCGATGAACCAGGCACTACGCCAAACGGTGGAGTGGTATCTGGAAGATCCGGAAGGCCGCGGCTCGGCCGTGGAACCGCAGCTGCGGGACACGTTCAGCTACGAACTCGAGGACAAGATTCTCTCCGAGCTGGATCGCGCCCGGACGGCAATTGAAAGCCTGCAATTTCCGGAGTTCGACATGTCGCACTATTACGCGCATCCGAAAGCCCCTGCCCGTGAATCGGTGGACTCTCCACCGCCAGCATGACAGGCAGTCTGCAGAAAACGGACTTTCCTGCCACTATCCGGCAGGCGCGAAACTCACTTCCCCCGTCAGTTCGATGTCCTTGCGAAGTGAGCGCGTGGCGGCGACATATGCGGCCACTGAGAGAATGCTGGCGGCGACCCCGGCCAGTAATGCGAAACGCAATGAATTGTCGCCGAAGTGCGGCCTCAACAAATCACTGACGATCCCGATTGCAAGCGGACCGAGTCCGAGACCGATCAGATTGCCAATCAGCATCTGGATAGCTGCAGCTCTTGCCCGCATGCGAACCGGTGCGAGCGTCTGCACGGTCGCGATCAGAGGGCCGATAAACGCCATCCCCAGAGCGAGCGGCACCGCGAGCGCGGCAATAGCAACCAGGCTGTGGTCGACAAGAATGACGACCGGCCAGAACGGCAGCGGTAACAGCGCTGCGAACGCCGGTACATACATGTTCCAGCGAATATCCTTCCGGCTGAGCCGGTCAGCCATCAGGCCGGACAGGAATGTTACCGTGCCGCCGCCAAGGCCGACCAGCAGGGCAAGGATCAGGCCGATGTCCGCTGGGCTCAATCCGTGCGAGCGCATCAGGAACGAGGGCACGAACATCGTCACGCCATAGCTCGCAAAAGCGCTGAGCCCGCCCCCTATGATCAGCCAAAGGTATGACTTTCGCTGCCATAGGACACGTACCGTCTCAGAAAGGCCCGGCTGCTCCGCATCCGGATTGACCGCCAACCTCACCGGTTCCCTGACACCCGCTAGGAAGATCAGCAAGAGGACAAAGCCGGGCAAGCCAGCAGCGATGAAGGCGAAACGCCATCCAAATGCCTCAGCAATCCATCCACCACAGAAAAAGGCGATCATCAGGCCCACATTCACCCCGACGGCATAGCCTGCCTGCGCCGACGCACGCTCGTGTGGCTTGAAGAGATCCGAGATGATGGATTGGGACGCGGGGCCCGTGCCGGCTTCGCCCACGCCCGTGAGCACGCGCGCCACAAGCAATTGCCAGAACTGTGTGGCAAGCCCGCAGACAAGAGTCATCAGGCTGAAAAAGCCGAGTGACCAGCCTATAAGGGCCTTGCGGTTCGTTCGGTCTGCCAGCATGGCCAGCGGAACTCCCACGGTGGCATAGAACAGCGCGAAGGCCGGGCCAGCGAGCAGCCCGAGCACCGTATCCGATACGTGAAACTCCGACTTGATCGGATCCAGCAGGATCGCGACGATTTGCCGGTCGATGTAGTTCACGCTGTAGATCGCGCTGAGGATGATGACCACAAGGATCTTGTTTTGGTGACTTTGTCCGATCACTTCGCCTACGCTCCTCCTTGTCGGTCTACGGACTTGTGGCTCACGACCACATATCCATCAGGATGTGCCAGCTTTCTTCGCCGCTAAGCTTCTGGGAGGGAACAAATCGGCCAAAGCGGCTCTTTTGGAAAACCAGCGGCGGGGCATCCATCGTCCCGGTAGAGACGACCTCGCCAATGATGATCGTGTGGTCCCCTGCCATGCAGAGATTCGCGACATGGCATTCGATACGGGCCACCGCTCCATCAATGTGCGGAGGTGGCGCATGGCGGTCCTCAGGCAGGCGCGCAAGACCGGAAGCGCCGGAACGGGCAAAGTCGAGCGCAATGTCGGCCTGGCTTTCAGAAAGGATGTGAATCGCGAAGGGCGCGCCATGCTCAAACGCCGGAAGATGCCGGCTGCGGTTGTCGAGACACCAGAGGACCATGGGCGGGTCCAGTGAGACCGAGGAAAACGAATTCGCCGTGATGCCGATAGGCCCGCCATCCTTGCCATAGGCCGTCACCACGGTGACACCTGTCGCGAAAAGGCCGAAGACCTGCCGGAGGTCACGCGCGTCCATGGGTCAATTCCCCATCGGGTCCACGGTTCGAGTCATTTACCCTCCTCAGGCCCCGCAATGGCGTTCCCTGCATGCAGGTGTTCGATTTCCTCCGCCGCAAATCCGTAGTTCGCCAGAACTTCATCCGTATGCGCACCGGGCATCGCGGGCGCTTCACAAGTGCCAGCCTGCGTGCGGCTGAAACGGGGTGCGGGCGCAGGCTGGGAGACCCCGCCAATATCGACATATACGCCACGGTCCTTGTTGTGGGGATGCGACGGCGCCTCAGTCATGCGCAGGACCGGCGCGAAGCAAACATCGGTATCCTGCAACAGCGTGGTCCATTCATCCCGGGTGCGGGATTTGAAGACGTTTTCCATGATGACACGCTGCTCCGGCCATAGCCGTGGATCATTGCGATTGCCAAAGACCTCGGCATCTATTTCCAGCCGCGCCATGAGTTCGGCGAAAAATTGCGGCTCCAGGGAGCCAATGGTCACATACTCTCCATCGGCACATTCATAGACGGCATAGAAAGGCGCGCCGCCGTTCAGGATGGTTTCGCCGCGTTTCTCCTGGAACATTCCCTGCGCCAGCATGCCATGCACGCCAGCCATCAGCAGCGCGGCCCCATCGACCATGGCCGCATCGACGACCTGCCCCCTTCCGGACCCGCGCGCCTCGAGCAGGGCACACACCATGCCGAACGCCAGGATCAATCCGCCACCACCGAAGTCGCCAACAAGGTTGAGGGGCGGCACCGGCGGGCCATTCTTGCTGCCGATGCTGAACAGGGCGCCCGTGAGCGCAATATAATTGATGTCGTGGCCGGCCGTCAGCGCCAACGGGCCGTCCTGACCCCAGCCCGTCATGCGGCCAATCACAAGGCGAGGATTGCGGGCCAGCAGATCGTCCGGCGCGAAGCCGAGGCGTTCGAGAACACCCGGCCGGAAACCTTCGATCAGGCCGTCGGCCTGCTCAATCATCCGCATCAGCGCCTGCTTTCCATCCGGATGCTTCAGGTCCAGGCGGACATTCTTCCGGTTGCGAGCCAGGACGTCGAACTTCGGGTCCACGCCAATGCCGGACCCGCCTCCCATACGGTCTATGCGGATCACCTCCGCACCCATGTCGGCGAGCAGCATGGCGCCAAAGGGTGCAGGGCCCAATCCGGCAAGCTCGATGATACGAACGCCCGACAAGGGCCCCTTGCCGGAACTCATTGCTTGCCGCCTACGGGCGGCTGGTTCTCGCTCGCGTCCCAGATGTCCTTGTCCGGCACGGCCATCAGCTTCTCGTAGATGCCGGGCGGATAGTTCGTCATGTGAGGGCCAGGGCCCTTCGTATCCGCCTGAGGCACGGGTTGGTCCGGTGCCTCGAAGGCGGGCGGATTGCGGAAACGCTCGAGATCTTCAGGGCTGATTCCGGCGCGCGCGACCACGTCCGGGTCGATCCAGTTCTCTGGATTGATTGCAGCATCCGAGCAGGACAATTCCAGGGCGAGTCCCTCGGGCCCGGCGAAATAGATAGACTTGCAGAATCCATGATCGACAGGCCCCAAGACCGGCACACCCTTTGACCGGAGACGGTTCTGCATCCGATGAAGATCGTCCACGTCGGTGACCTTGAGGGCGATGTGCTGGGTCGTGCCAGCGGCGCTCGGCGCTGTCGGGTTGCCGGCATGCGTTTCGCCGAACTTCGGCGTGACTTTTCCGACGGCCGGGCTCTGCACGAAGGCTACCGAGCTTTCGTCGTTCATCCGCAGGAAACCGTGCCAGGTCTCCTTGGCGCCATGCATCCAGTACAGTGCGACGAGTTCCATGCCGAGCTTGTCCGTGAAGAAATCAATCTGCGATTTGATGTCGGCCGTGCTGATGGCGAGATGGTGTAGTCCCTGCACCCTGTTGTCCATGTTCATCTCCTCTCGGTTGGTCCGCGCCCCCGCGGACCGGTCACTACTTGCCCTGGAACTTCGGTGGACGCTTTTCAAGAAAGGCCTTCGGGCCTTCGACCGCATCCTCGGTATTGTGTACCCGCGCGGAATATTCAGCCTCGATGGCGAGCGCTTCCTGTTCCGGAATGCCTGTGGTCGCCCGCACGGAATCCCGTACTGCCTGAACGGCCAGCGGCCCGTTGGCAGCGATCTGGCCCGCGATCTTCAGCGCCGCCCCCATCAGGTCTTCCGGCGGCACGACTGCATTCACGAACCCATACCGAAGCGCATCGTCGGCAGAAAATGGCTCGCCTGTCAGCAGCACATGCATGGCGTGCGCAAAGGGAATTTGATCGCGCAGCCGTACCGTGGATCCACCGCCCGGGAACAGACCGACTTTCACTTCCGGGATGCCGAACGTCGCATGCGGAACACAGACGCGAATGTCCGTGTTCATCACAAGCTCCATACCGCCGGCAACCGCGTGTCCATTGACCGCCGCGATGACAGGCTTGCCGACATCTGTCTTGAACGGCCCGCCTGATTTGCGGATTGCCAGCCAGCGATGCTCCCACTCCGTCTCAGGCGCCCGTGCGCCGGTCATAAGCGGAATCACGGCATCGAGATCGCCGCCAGCACAGAATGCCTTCGAGCCCGCGCCGGTCAGCACCGCAACGCGGATGTCAGAAGACTCCCGCACCTGTTCGAAAATGTCGATCAGGCGCACCGCCATTTCGGCGTCCATGGCGTTCAGCTGCTTCGGACGGTTGAGCGTGATGACCGCGATCGCGTCGCGCAGTTCCAGATCCACTACGGGCAAGGTCGGGTCTCCTGAACAGGAGCTGACGGTTTCGGCATCCGGGGGATCATACCAGGATACCTGGAATTTCGTCGCCCAGCATGGCAGCGCCGTGCAGTTCAAGCCGTGCGTCCAGATCAAATACAATATGTGCGCCAACCGTATTGATGTCCCGGGCCGCACGACCGAGCGGGCTCGACTGGAAATGACCGGAGGCACCGGCCGCTTCACAGACATAGGCGATCACGCTCTTGCATTGATCGACAGCGAAGGCGAGTTGCGTCGCCCAGCGTGTGCGATCCAGCCGGGTGGCGGAGTTGCGCAGCTTCATCACGTCTTCTACAAGATTGCGAAGCAGGAAGTAAATCTGGTCGACCTGCACTTCGGCGTGGGCAAGGCGCATATGGCTCGCGGCGCCGACACGGCGTGTGCCGCCATTTGCCTTGCGGTCAAGCAGCCGGTCCCGGAACATCCGCACGCAGGCCCTGGCCTGGCCGAGCGCCGGCATGGCTGCAGCAAGGCCGAGCGTCGGCAGCATGGGGGTGCTGTAAAGCGGGTTCGAATGGACTTTTGCGCCGGGAGACCGGCCCTCGATCATGTCCTGGAAAGACAACATCCGGCCTTCGGGGATGAACGCGTCCTCGATGATCACGTCATTGCTGCCGGTTCCCTGCATGCCATCGACAAACCAGACATCCTCGACCTTCACTTCCGATCTCGGCAGGGCGAAGAACATCGGCGCCCGCTTGCCGTCTTCGCCGGTCACGATGGCCGCCGGCAGCACCCAGTCGGCATGCATGATGCCCGTGCTCCACGACCAGCGACCGTTGAGACGGTAACCACCCTTTTCCTTGGTCACCTGCCCCGTGGGCGACAGCATGGCCGGCGCGAGCGCGTAGCTCTTGTCGGCGAAGAGTTCATTCTGGAATTCTTCCGGGAACAGGCAAAAAATCCAGACATGCTCGATATAGAAGTTGGCGACCCACGCCATCGAGGCATCGCCCTCGCTGAGGGCAAGCCCGACCTCGAAAAACGTATCGAGGTCGAGCTCCAGTCCGCCGAATTTGCGTGGAGACATCAGTTTGAAGATCTCAGCATCCTTGAGCGCCTGTATCACTTGATCCGTCGGCCGGCGAAGCTGTTCGGCTTCATGGGCCTGCTCGGCGAGAAGCGCGGACAAATCCCGTGCTCTCTGGATGAGTTCCGGACCGGTCGTGAGCGTTGACTGCTCCTTCCGGGCCAACTCGGCTGCCTTCGATGTCATTCTGCGCTCCATCATATTCGGTACTTCGTGTGTTTCAGGCAGGACCGACCCTGCTAGTGGAACCGGTAGCGTGCCTGAAGCGCGATCGTACGGGGCGGGTCCACGTACGTTTGGTAGTTGTTTCCGAGAATATTCGACAACGGAATGTCGTTGGCGAAGTGGAAAGTGGTCTCATCCGTGAGATTCTTGCCGATCAGCGAGAACTGCCAGGTGTCGTCTGGCGAGGTCATGGCGATAGACGCGTCGAGCTTGGCAAAAGAATCCTGCCGGACGAACGGATCGAGATCCGCCTCCGTGTAGAACTCGGTCGTCGCGAAGAGCCGGCCATCCAGGGCGTAGGTCCAGCCATTGGCAAGCTGGTCTTCCCAGCGTGCCGTAATCGACCCCGACCATTCCGGAGAGAAGGTCAGTTCCTTTCCGGACAAGTCGCAGAAAGAGCCCTGACCGTATGCACAGGGACCACCCTGATACATGTCGTAGTAGGCGTCGAGATACGTCGCCGCGAACGACAGGGTCAGCTGGTTCGTGGCGGCCAGCTGGGTCTGGAATTCGGCCCCGGAACTGATCGCCTGCGCCGCGTTGCCGACGATCAATGCCGCGACCCCGTCAAACTGGCTGACCTGCAGATTGTCGTACTGGTTGTAGAAAACCGCCGCCTGCGTCCGCATGCGTCCATTCAGGCTGTCAGCCTTGAGGCCGACCTCGTAGCTGTCGACGGTCTCGTCATCGAAATTGATGTTGTCGAGATTGCCCGAAATGTCCGACTCGTCAAATCCGCCGGCCTTGAATCCCTGCGTATACGACGCATAGTACATCACGTCGTTGGGCTTGTAGCGAAGGGTAAGCGCAAAGGAATCATCATCCGTGCTGCGTTCGATACCCTTGTAGAAGTGCGCCACTCCAAGGCCGAGACCCGTGTAAAGCGTGATCGATGGATCCGGCACATCGGAACCATACTGCGACCAATAGAGCTCCTTGTTCGCCTTCTTCTGGTCGTCCGTGTGGCGATATCCGAGAATAGCCGAGAAATCGTCCGTCAAGTTCCAGGTGCCCTCGGCAAACATGGACCAGCTATCCGTAGTCTGACTGAAATTCTGAATCCGGTAGGTACTGCCGAACGGGAGTGGCGTCTGGGCGAAGTCGATCGCAAAGTCCTTCGCGTTCTTGAACTTCTCGGTCGCAAGGTAGATCCCGCCAGTGTACTCGAATTTCCGGCCGGTCGGCGAAGCAAGACGCAACTCCTGCGCCCAGGAGTGCCAGTGCTGACCCCACTGCTGATGCAGGAAGTCCAGCGGCGTGAAGTCGGCGTCGAAAGAGTAGCCGACATCGAACCCGACATAGCTCGAAATGCTGGTGAGCGTGTATTCGCCAATATCCAGGTTAACCGTCAGCGTACCGTTGTACGTGGTGTCGTCCTCATACTCCCGATTGAACGGCGCAGCGACACCGGAACCGGATTTCTTGTGGTCCAGATTGAACTCGGCGCCAGGGTCGACCGTCGCGATCAGCTGCTGAAGTAGAGGTGAGGCCTGGGTAACCTGGGAACGGCCGCCTTCCATTGCGCCATCGCCGTACTCACCCTTCAAGGTGACTTCGAGCGTGTCGGTCGGGGTCCACACGAGCGTTCCCCGTCCGACGAGATCGTCACGCGAAGGCTCGTCCACATGGTCGAATGTGTTCTCTACGTACCCGTCTGTCTGGAACGATCTCAAGACAAGCCGGCCGAGGAGATTTTCCGTGATCGGACCGGAGATTATGCCGGTCGTCTGGAACGTTCCGAACTCAGGTTCGACATGCAGGTCGACCGAGGCTTCGAATTCGTCTCCGGGTTTGCGGGTCTGGATGTTGAACGCGCCGGCGGTCGTGTTCTTGCCAAACAGAATAGGCTGGGGCCCCTTCAGGACTTCGATGCTCTCGACATCCAGGAAAGCGTGACGGGACGAGCGTCCCCGGCCATAGTGCACGCCGTCGACAAAAGTGCCGACCGACATTTCAAAGCCCTGGTTCTGACCGGAGCCGATGCCGCGAATGAACAGCAGGTCGCCAACAGGCGTCGGCGTCACATTGACGCCCGGCTCCGATTGCAGGGCCTCATCGAGGCGCTGCACACCAAGCCGGTCGAGGTCTGCACCGGTAACGACCGAGACAGACAAAGGAACTGTGACCAAGTTTTCCTCGCGCTTGCGCGCCGTGACGATGACCTGGTCGAGCGTCCGTGTCGTGGTTTCTTCGTTCGCTTCCTGCGCATTGGCAACGCCGATACCGGTGAGTGCGACAACAGCAGTAGCGGTCGAGGTCAGCGCGCGGACCCGCGCCTTCCGTCCAGTCTTGGTGAACATTGCATTCCTCCCTTAGAATACATACGGGCTTTCATCGGACGCTCCTGTTCCGTTATTATTCCGCGGCTCTTTTGCTTCTCGGCTTGTGGAAATCATCATTGGAGGAGCCGAGCGCCCCCAATATGTCTTCATTATCCTGACCGACGGCGGGCGCCGGATTCCGGATTCGCGTGGGTGTACGCGAGAACTTCACAGACGGTCCCGTAAGAGGCGCCTCGACGCCATCGACGAGCCGGACTGTCTGCAGCATGTCCCGCGACGCGGTATGATCTTCGCCCGCAACATCCCCGAACGTGTTGACGCGTGTCGCGGCCAGTCCTTTCGCGGCAAACGCCTCGACGACCTCCTGCGCCGGTCGCGTCAGGCACCATTCGGCAAGCAGATTGTTCAGCTCTTCGCGCCGTTCCAGGCGTTGCGGCAGCCGGAGACCCGTCATGTCAGGCCGGCCGATCAGCTTCGCCATCGCATCCCAGTGCGAATCGAGCAGCGTCGCGATGTAGGCAGAACCATCCTTGCACTGAAAGACATTCGCCGGCATCGCGGTCGGAAACTGGTTGCCGGTCTTCGGAATATCGATCCCGTAGGCTCCGGCGGTCAGATGGCCGTTGCTGGCATAGAGCAGGCAATCGATCAGCGCCACATCGACATGCTGGCCTTCGCCCGTGCGGTCCCTGTGACGCAAGGCAGCGAAAGTTCCCAGTGCAGCGTGAAGGCCGGCCAAATCGTCCCCGAGGAACGTCGGCGCCTTCATGGGTGGCTGCTCGGGCTCCCCCGCAATGGACGTCCAACCGCAATAGTTCTGAGCGACCGGATCGTAGCACGCGCGATCCGACAGAGTTCCGAACTGTCCAAACCCGCTGATGGAAACGTACACAATATCAGGTTTGACCCTGGCGACATCGTCGTAGCCGATCCCCCAGGATGCAAGCGTTCCCGGACGAAAATTCTCAATGACGACATCCGCCCCTTCGCAGAGTTTCAGGAAGGCTGCGCGCCCTTCCGGTTCTCTCACATCGAGGGAAACGTTCCTTTTGTTGCGGTTCACCGTTTCGTGCATGATCATCAGGCCCGACCCCGGAATGCCGAAAGGCTGGCGCCGCATCACTTCGCCAGCGGGGTGCTCCACCTTGATCACCTCCGCACCGAAATCGGCCAGCACACAGCCGGCCATCGGGCCCGCCCAGGATGTGGTCAGTTCGACGACGACCAGGCCTTCACAGGGACCGGCGCAGTCGGCCCGTGAGTTCCGGTAAAAGTCCGCCTTTTTCATCCTGTTTCTCCCTGATCGCTCTCTCGCGGAGCTTCCGTGTTACAAATTGAATGAGAAGCCGCCATTCACGGGATACGTCTGTCCGGTAATCCAGCTTGCGGCATCGGAGGCGAGGAAGAGCGCCATGTTGGCAATGTCCTCAGGCTCGCCGAAGCGCCGGATTGTGTACTGGCTCAGCATCCGTTTCGCGCGCTCGGCATCCTCCGTGACATCCGCGACACCCGGCGTCCGCGTCGTCGCAATCGAGATACTATTCGCTGTTATGCCGTAGCGCCCCATTGACCTCGCGACAGCCCGCATGAATCCCGCTGCGCCGGCCTTCGCGGCGGAATAGATCTCCAGGCCCGGCTCACCGACCCGGCCGGCATCGGACACGATGGTGACGACCCGGCCGCCTTTCGCCTCGATCATTCCCGGAATGACAGCGCTTGTGCAGTTCAGCACACCGTAGAGGTTCACGGCGAGGAAGGCGTCCCATGTTTCCGTCGACGCGGTCCAGAACGGCGCCATTTCAACTTCGTCGGGTTTTGCGCCCATGTTGCCGGCATTGTTGACGAGAACGCCGACAGTCCCGAATTCCTGGGTCGACCGCACAATCATGTCTTCCACGCCCGCGCGGTTCGTCACATCCGCGGCGATCGCCATCGCCTTGCAGCCCGCCATCCTGACCTCTTCCGCGACGGCCTCGGCACGATCCGGATGGAAGTCATTCACGACCACGGCATCAGCGCCGGATTCGGCGAAATGCAGCGCAACCTGACGGCCGATGCCTTGACCCGCACCGGTGACGAGACACACTCGCCCCTGCAAGCTCAAAATCTGTCGGTCCATAATTCCCTCTTTCAATTCGCCTTGGCCTTCTTCGAGAAGATTCCCGCATAGACCGAACTTTTTGCGGCCGAACGCTCCTGGAATTGCTGGCGCTCCTCTTCCGATCCCATGTCCCGAACGACCTGGCGTTCCAACGACAGGCCCGCCACCAGGGGAAGGTCCAGCGACTGGTTGAGCAGCAGTTTTCCTGCTGCCAGCGCATACGGCGCCATCTCGGCAAGCTGGCCAGCCAGCTCCAAAACGTGGTCCTGCAACTCGCCGCGGGGCACCGCCGCGGTGACAAGTCCGATACGTGCCGCTTCTTCTGCCGAGACGGGATTCCCCATCAGAATGAGTTCTTTCGCCTTGGCGAGACCGACCAGACGCGGCAAGCGCTGGGTTCCACCCGCACCTGGCAGAGCGCCGAAGCGAATTTCCGGAAGACCGATCTTCGTGTCGTCCGCCATGATGCGGAAATCGCAAGCCATCGCGATCTCACATCCCCCACCCATCGCCGCGCCATTGATGACGGCGATGACGGGCTTCGACACATCTTCAATATGGCTGACAAAGTCGCGCCGGGGATCACCGGTGACCCCCTCGTCGGTCATCATGTCTTCGATTTCGCGAAGGTCGGCCCCGCCGCAAAAATGCTTGTCGCCCGCGCCTGTAATCAGGATGCAGGAAACTTCAGGGTCCGACTCCAGTTCATCCAGCGCGTCATTGAGCTCGACTGTGAGCCGTAACGTGATCGTGTTGGCCCGCTGCGGCCGGTTGAGCACGATCGTGGCGATCGCCCCATCGCGCAGCATCTGGATTGGATTGCCCTCAGTCACGAATTCCGCCCTTTGTATTCCTTGACTGTGTAATTTAATGGCATCATATTATTCACGTCAACACATTTTAAATCGAGGGGGCGAATGTGGAGGAACTTTTTGTGGCGGGAGAAAATCCTCCACGCCTGAAAGGCCAGCGATGCGGCAATTGCGGGCGGGTCTCGTTTCCGCCCAATCCGTATGGATGTGAGTCCTGCGGCGCGTCAGGGGCGGCGATTCATGAGCAGTTGCTGAAGGGCAAAGGCCGCCTTCTGGCATTCGTCACAACGCGTCATGCACCACAGCGCCGTATCAGCGTGCCGTTTACAGTCGCGTCGATCGCCCTTGAGGATGGACCAGTCATCAGGGGGCTGATGAGTTTGCCGACGGACGAGGGCCTTCATGTTGGCGATTCCGTCGAGGCCGTCGCCGTAGAAGTTCCCGAGCAAGGACATCAGCTCCGCTTCCTGCCGGCGGAGGCGAGCTGATGCCGAAACCCCTCAGCGATTTCCGTCCCGTCTATGTCGTCGGCATCGGGCTTCACCGCTACCAGTCGGCGAGTGACACGACTTATGTGCAGCTTGGGCTTACTGCGATTCGCGAAGCGCTCTCTGACGCGGGAATCACGTTTTCCGAAATTGAATCGGTCTATACGGGAACAGCCCTGCTCGGCATGGCCCCAAGCCGGGTGATGCTGAGACATCTCGGGGCTTCCGGACTCCCGATCACGCAGATTGAAAACGCATCGGCTTCCGGCTCAACCGCTGTGCGGCAAGCCGTTCTGGAAGTCGCCAGCGGTGTCAGCGAGGTGTCCCTCGCGGTCGGCGTCGACAAGCCCGGCCGCATAAACCTGGCGCACAACCAGGCCGGCGTTCCGGATCTCGTGAATGAGTATGTTTCGCCGTTCACGCACTTTGCCCTCCTCGCGCATGAATACATGACGCGCCATGGCGTCACGGCCGAACAGGTCGCCCAGGTGGCGGTCAAGAACTACCGGAATGCCTCAAAGAACCCTTATGCGCATCGCCAGACGGCTTTCTCGCTGGAGCAGGTAATGTCCGGTCCGCAGATATCCGGCACCCTGACGAAGCTGCAATGCTGTCCGATCGGGGAAGGCGCCGCCGCCGTGATCGTCGCCTCGGAAGACGGCATCCGGCAACTCGGCATCGATCCGAACCGGTGCATCCGGTTCCTCTCGTCGACATCCCGTTCCGAGAGGGTTTACGGGCCGGGTGCCGATCCCGACACGGAACTCACGCGCGAAACCCTGGCGATGAGCTGCGAGGAAGCCAGCGTGTCCGCAATGGATCTCGACATTGTCGAATTTCATGACGGTTTCTCCATCGAAGAGCTGCTTTATGTGGAAGCTCTGGGCGTCTGCCCGCAGGGCAAGGGCGCCGAGCAGCTGGCCCGCGGCGATTTCGACATCGGAGGCCGCGTCGCGGTGAACCCGTCAGGCGGGCTGCTGGCGATGGGCCACCCCATCGGCCCGACAGGCGTCGGACAAATCTGCGAGATTACGCGCCAGCTTCGCGGCGAAGCCGGCCCCCGACAGCACGATGGCGCACAGCTTGGCCTCGCTCACATGGTGGGGATCGGGTCGGTCTGCCTCGTCCACATCCTCAGCAATTCCAACCCGGCATAACCGGCCACAGCGGCCAGGCCTCACATCAGAACGGAAACTCACATGCGGATAGGTCAGATCGTCCCCAGTTCCAACACCACGATGGAAACTGAAATCCCGGCAATCCTCAGAGGTCGGGAACAGCTTCACCCCCGCGACCGTTTCACCTTTCACTCCAGCCGCATGCGGATGAAAAAGGTCACCAAGGAAGAACTTGCGGCGATGGATCGCGACAGCCTTCGGTGCGCTGCGGAACTGGCAGACGCGGAAGTGGATGTCGTCGGCTATGCTTGCCTCGTCGCCATCATGAGCATGGGCCGGGGCTATCACTGCACCAGCCAGCAGGCATTGCATGCCCGTATGAGCGAGGAAGGCCATCCTGCACCGGTCGTGACGTCGGCGGGGGCACTGGTCGACGAACTTAAACTGGCCGGCGTCCGCTCGGTGTCCATGGTCACGCCCTACATGCCGGCGCTGACCGATCTTGTGGTCGACTACATCAAGGACCAGGGAATCGATGTCATCGACGCCATTGCACTCTCCATTCCGGACAATCTGGAAGTTGGTCGCCGCGATCCGCTGGCGCTGGTCAGGGATGTCGACCGGCTGAACACAAAGGGGGCGGACCTTGTCGTGCTGTCAGCCTGTGTACAAATGCCCTCTCTTCAAGCCATTCAAATTGTCGAAGACAAGCTCGGCCTTCCCGTGACGTCGGCAGCGGCCTGCACGACCAAGTCCATGCTGCGGGCACTCAAGCTTGAGCCGGTCGCCCCGGACGCGGGCTTCCTTCTTGGAACCGCCGCTCCGGCGATTCACTCTGCGGCAACGGGCGCCACGTCCTAGAAACCTGATTTCCCTTCCGGCTACGGTCCGAGACAGATCATGACATCCACACTCGCCACGCAACCTGTCCGCCTGCAGGAAAGACTCAGTCACGACGTGGGCATTCCGGCGGAAACGCTCGCAATCCGACAGGAAGTCCGCGACTTCGCGGACGGGCATGTTGCGCCCCTAGCGTATGAGATCGGGCATCGCGAGGAGGCCGCCGAAAACTTCCCCAGAGCCTTGATGGATCGCATGGCTCGGCAAGGCCTGTTCCGAATACCGTTTACGCATCCGGAGGGTGGCCGGGGTCTCAATTATCCAGCCATGGCGACGGCCGTGATGATCGAGGAACTCGCCTATCATTCGAATTCCGTCGCCGCTGTTGTGGACGTCAACTGCATTCTGGCCGGCAATGCCTTGCGGCACGGTTCGGAGAAAATCCGGAAATCCTGCCTCCTGCCCCTGCTCGAAGGGCATAAAATCGGCTCCTTCGCGACGACGGAACCAGACGCCAGCACCGACCTAAGTGTCGAAGCTCTCCGCACGGAAGCAAAGCACGTGGGCGGCAAATATGTCGTCAACGGACGCAAGCGCTTCATCAGCAATGCGCCCGTCGCCGACTTCGTCACCCTTCTCTGCATCGAAGGAACAGGCATGACGATGCTCGTCGTGGATCTCGATGCGCCGGGCGTCCACGTTGGTGCGCCCGACAAGAAGCTCGGAAATCACGGCCAGCTCACCGCCGACATCTATTTCGACAATGTCGAAGTGCCTGAAGACAATGTCCTGGGCGAACCGGGCCGCGGCCTGAAGATCGCGCTCGAAACTCTGACCTATGGCCGTATTGGCATCGCCGCCAGCGGCGTAGGCATGGCGCAGGCGCTGCTGGACCATAGCGTCCAGCGCCTGCAGACCCGAAAGGCATTCGGAAAGCCCATCGCGCAGTTCCAGCACTGGCAGTTCAGAATGGCTGAGCGCGCAACTGAAATCGAGAACGCCAGGAATCTCTACATGAAGGCCGCGCGGCGGCTGGACGAAGGCCCCGGCTTTCCCGAACCCGAGGCCGCCATGGCCAAATGGTACGCCACCAACCTTGCCGGCGAGTTCGCGCGCGACGCCGTGCAAATTTATGGCGGGTACGGATATATGCGCGAACTTGCGGCCGATTCCTCCCACTACCGGGTCGAGGAAATCTACCGCGACTGCAAGATCGCGGAAATCTACGAAGGCGCCAACGAAATCCAGAAACTGGTGATCGCTCGCAGCATCTTCGGCAAGGACATCACCGGCTAGGACAAAGGAATTTCAAGCCATGTCAAAAGAGGCAATTCGGTTCTCGACCACGCCCGTTCTGATCGCATTTTCCGAAGCGAGCCAGTCCCGGGATACCTATGGCGGCGGCGTTTCCAACGTCATTCTGCAGGGCATGCACATGCGGCGCCCGGATGCGACAAAGGACACGGTTCTCGTCTTCATGCACCCCACGGCCACACTGGACACGCTGCCGTTGCCGCGTGAACTCGCCCGGCGCGGCGTACCCGTCCTGACCTGCGGCAGCCGCTATCCGCACAATGACAGCGCCCTGATCATGGAAAAAGTGCTGGTCGACCTCGGCCAATACATCAAATATGCGCGGGAAAAGCTGGGCTACAAGCGCGTGGTGCTTGCCGGCTGGAGCGGCGGCGCATCGCTGTCGGTTTTCTATCAGGCCCAGGCCGAGTCACCCAACATCACGGCCACGCCCTCCGGCGATCCCGTCGATCTTTCCGGTCTTCCGCCGGCCGACGCCATCATGCAGATGGCTGCGCATTCCGCCCGGGCGCGCATCATGACCGAATCAATGGATGCCTCCATCCTCAATGAACTCAATCCTGACGAGCGGGATCCGGCACTTGATCTGTATAATGAACAGAACGGCCCGAAACCGCCCTACTCGGCGGACTTTGTCTCCGCCTACAGAGCCGCGCAGATGGCACGCAACAGGAAAATTACGGCCTGGGTCAGGGAGACCCTGGACCGGCTGGCGCGGACAGGCGGTCCGGATCAGGAGCGGTGCTTCGTCACGCATGGCACGATGGCAGACCCAAGATGGCTCGACCCCTCCGTCGATGCCAATGAGCGCCCTCCCGGCCAGTGTTATCTGGGCGTACCCGCAGTCGTGAACAACGGCCCGATCGGCCTAGCCCGGTTTGCAACGCTGCGCAGCTGGCTTTCGCAATGGAGTATCGACGAGTCCCGGGCGAACACGGAGCTTCAGGGGCCCCAGGTAACGGTTCCTGCAATCGTGATCGCCAACGCCGCCGACGATTGCTGCCCGCCATCGCACACGGAGACCATCTTCACGAGCCTCGCCGGCCCGAAAGAGCTGCACACGATCAGCGGGGCGAACCATTACTATATCGGTCAGCGCGAACAACTCCAGACCGCCCTCGACCTGTCGATATCGTGGCTCCTTAAAACGGGCATGCTCGATGGGTTGCCGGACGACACTTGACCCAATCTGAAAGGGCGTTTCCTCGCCTTGGCCTGCGCCGTAGACGGAATGTCTACGGCGCTTTTTTCTGAGCGGTCACCCTGCCCTTCAGTCGGGCTTCACGCCGAACCGATCTGCCAGGTCGCGTCCTGTGAATCCGTGGGAGTTCGCTTCCGGGTCCAGCGGCAGCATGCCGGCGTCCCATTCGCGATATGCGGAAACAAGCCGCTCAAATTCTCGTGGGAACCGGGTCTTGAGATTGGCCCGCTCCAGCGGGTCCTTCTCCACATCGAAGAGAAACGTGTTGCCCGCGATCTGCAGGTATTTCCACTTCCCTTGCCGGCAGGCCTCCTGCCCAAGGTGCTTGTATCGCCAGAAGAAAGTGCGGTCGGGCTCGCCGCCAGTGCGGGCCATCAGGTCCACACCGTCCAGCGGGTAGGCCAGGTCGGGCGTCGCGCCGCCGGCCGCGAGCAGGGTCGGCACCCAGTCCATCGTGATCGTCGGGTCGGCAATGATGCTCCCTTCCGGGAGCCGCCCCGGCCAGCGCAGGATGCACGGGATCCGGATTCCCCCTTCCAGAAGCTCCGTCTTTCGCCCTGTAAACGGCCAGGTATCAGAGAACCGTTCGCCGCCATTGTCGCTGGTGAAGACGACAATCGTATTGTCGCTGAGGCCATTGGCCTCCAATGCATCCAGCACCCGGCCCACCTGGGCATCCATGGTCTGGACCATCCATTTGAACGTTTCGAGCGTGCCACCATCCCAATGCAGGATCGCTCTCGGTCCGGCGGCCTTCAGGCGGTCTGACTCCGGCTTTCCATCCGGTCCCTCCCAGGGCCAGTGCGGCGCACTGAAGTGCAGGCTCATAAAGAATGGCCGGTCGGATCCCGAGAACTCATTGATCACCTCGACGGCCCGGTCTCCGAGCAGATTGGTGAGATAGCCGGTTTTCTCGATTGGCGTGTCTTGGTCCCAGAGATCGTCTCCCCACGGACCGTCATGTGAAAAATAGTCGATGGCACCGTGCCGGAAGCCCCAGAAATGCTCGTACCCACTCTTCAGCGGCCCATACTTTGGCAAGCTGCCCAGGTGCCATTTTCCGACGAGCGCCGTTTGGTATCCAGAATCCCTGAGACGCGATGGCAAAGTCGGATGTTCGGGCGGCAGGCCGGTGTCCCGCAAGCTGAGCGGCTCCTCCAGGCCAACTGGCAGACGGTACTGATAGCGGCCGGTCATCAACGCCGTGCGCGTCGGCGAACATACGGGCGAGTTGGCATAGGCGCTGAGGAACCGGGCTCCTTGCGCAGCCAGCCGGTCAATGACGGGTGTCGAATAGTCCCGCCGCCCATAGCAGGAGAGGTCCGCATAACCGAGATCATCGGCAAGAATGAAAACGATGTTTGGACGCTTCGACGACCGGCTGACTTGCTGCTGCCCAGGGGAACACGCGGACAGGGCCGCCACGCTTCCCAATGCGACGAATTCCCGGCGAGAGATCAATTCGAGTTTCCTTGCAATGCAAATGATGACCGGTGTCGATGCACGCTCTCCCGTCGCACATCACACACCTTTTCGAATTGTTATATATCATGTATTGCCCAATACAATGAGGCTAACTTCTTCGAATGACCAGCAATATATGCTTATTCCTGATTCCGGCAGGGGCGCCTGCCACCGCAGCCAGATCGAACTTCATGGCGGATGCCCGGACCAAAGAAGCGCCGGGGCTGGTTTCGAAAATCGCAGAATTGGGTTCAACTCAACCAATCATCGGATTAGACGATAATGGCGAATAGGCCGAACCCGGCTTAGATGCGGAAACACTTGGGGACACATATTTTGTCGAGCAAACCTGAAGCACCTGACGCCACGAAGGGAAAGCCCGCCACGGCCGATGCCAAACGGCCGAAGCGGAAGAAGCGCCGTGAGCAGCAACGGGCGATCGAAACAAAACAGGCGATCCTTGAGGCCGCATTGCGGGAATTCGCTGACAAGGGATTTGACGGCGCGAGCACGCGGGAGATCGCCGAACGAGCCGAGGTCAACCATCGCCTTGTGGGACACCATTTCGGCAATAAGGAACTTCTCTGGAAAGCCACGGCAACGTCTGTGTTCGGAGATTATGTGCACCAGCAGCGCGAACGGTACCAGGGATTGAGCGGCGTCGACCAGCCAATTCTGCTCCGCCTCATGCTGCGGGAATTCATCCTGTTCAGCGCGAGGGTGCCGCAACTGCACCGGTTCATGGTTCAGGCCAACGAACGTGGCAGGGAACGTTTGAAATGGCTCATCAAGAATCATGTCGAACCCGGCATGGCGCTGGAATTGATGTTGCTCAAACGGGCACAGGAGGTTGGTATGCTGAGGAGCGGCGACGCGATGCATCTGCGCTACCTGTTCATCGGTGCCGCAACATCCGTGTTCACGCTCGCCGAGGAATACGAACTGATCTCGAAGCAGAATCCCTTTGAAAAGGAATTTGTCGAGAAGCATATTGAAATAGTGCTGTCCCTGTTCCTGACATCACCCGACCCGTAATCGTCCGACTTGGGCTCTACGAGACCAATTCGAACACGTCTCTGTTTTTCGCGGATGTATAGGTTTCAGATGGAAACCAGTTCGCGCCATTCGAGACGGGCGGTGTTTCCGGGTCTTGTGTGCGAAGCAGGTACCGAAACAGTCCACTCAATGCCAGACCGTTTCCTGACAAATGTCGCTTCCGCACTCATGATGTAACTCCTCGACATCGCCTGACCTCAAGCTTGGCTGATCTGACGATCCCTCCCGCCAAGCTCGCGCTTCTGGACCTTGCCAATGGCACTTCTGGGCAGCGCCTGAACAAAATGCACTTCGGATATCCGTTGATTCTTGCCCAGCCTGTTATTCGCCCAGGACCTTAGGTCTTCCGGCGTCAGGGCTGCCCCGCCTTTGAGAACGACATATGCCACCGGCGTCTCGCCCCATTGCTCTGAAGTTTTTCCAACTACTGCAACTTCAAGAACACTTTCGTGTTCGTCCAGGACTGCTTCGAGGTCTGACGGGTAGATATTGAACCCCCCGGAATTGATCATGTCTTTTTTCCGGCCCGACAGGATCAGGAACCCATCATCGTCGAACCGGCCGAGGTCTCCCGTACGAATGAAACGGTGGCCTTCCGGGTCAATCCACTCGGTCTCCCGGGTCTTTTCAGGTTGATTCAGGTACTTTTCCATCATCGAGCTGGAGCGCCCGACAATTTCTCCCGTTGCTCCCGGCGGCAACTGCTGACCGTTCTCATCTATGATCCGGATGTCATGGCCATCTGCGGGTTTTCCGACCGTGTGCAACTTGTCTGGATAGGTGTGCGCCGCAAGCATGCAGCTGCCGCCGCCCTCGGTCATGCCGTATAGCTCGATCACCCCCCCGGGCCATCTTTCCAGAACCTCTGCTTTCAGCTCAGCTGAGAACGCTGCACTCGTGCACAGTTTCAGTTTGAAGGCACTCAGATCGAAGGTGTCAAATTCGGGAAGGTTCAATATTCGGCGATATTGGACCGGCACCAGCATCGCATGTGTCACTTGGTGCTTTTCGCAAAGCTGAAGGAACTGCAATGCGTCAAACTTCGGCATCAGAATGACTGTTCCGCCAGTGGCCAGCATCGGCAATACCGTGACCAGGGTCGTGTTCGAGTATAAGGGGGTCGATGCCAGAGCGACAGACGAGCGGTCCATCAGATAGGCCGCCCCTCTGCTGACGTGCCGCCATCTCATTCCATGAGACTGAACGATCCCTTTCGGCGTTCCTGTCGTACCTGACGAGTAGATGATGTTGAACCAGTTGTCCCGGCCCACAGAGACCGGTGTTGGCGCACACCCTTGTTCTCCGGCCCACTCCCCGAAGTCCGCACCACCTGCAGGCTTTCCAAAAAACACAATCCTCGGCTGGTTCTCTCCGGCCAATGCGTTGATCAAATCGGGAAACTTCCCGTCTGTGAATACATGGCTGGCGCCGCAGTCTGCCACCATCAGCGCGAACGCTTCAGGGGTCACAGACACGGGCAGCGGAGCGACTGCCCCTCCACATCGCAGCACACCCATGTAGGCAGCCAGGTATTCGATGGAGCTTTCGGCCGCGATTGCCGCGATATCGCCAACAGTGAAACCGTCGTCTTGCAAACCCACCGCAACGCGATCAACCAGATCGTGAAACTCGGCGTAGCTGACTTCCCGGTCCGCCATGACTATGGCCGTATGAGTGGGAATCTCCCACGCGTTAGCCGCAATGAAATCGGCCATGTTTGCGTGACCGGAAGCGATCAACTCACTCACGGTTGGCGTGTTTTCGGAAGAAATCATGAGGCCTGCCCTGCCGGTCGCTGCTCTACATCCAAGGACGTGGCTTGCCTGAACGAGGATCAATCCCACCCCGCTTGGTTTCTCTCTCTTCAGGGCTCAGCTTGTTGGCTGTCATTGGCAGGTCCGGCCCCCACATCCAGATACCACTCCTATCGGTGAACCCGTATCCGGTGGGGTGGTCTGCAGTGTAGACATCGCCGTCCGCATAGTGCTCGAATTCGAACCCATGCGGATCAAACCAGTAGTCGAACAATTGGCTGCCCAGGATATGCCGCCCAATACCCCAATTGTGGTCCCAGCCCTTTGACGCCAGATACTGCTGGCCCTGCCCGATCTCATCTATGTCCAGCGTCTCGAACGCCGCATGCACGAATACGGACTCCGGCGCGCCGCCCGCAATAGCCACTGTATGGTGATCCGCTGGCTGATCGCCCCGGTCCAGCCGTCCGAACATCATGCGCGGATTACCGTCGTGATCGCAGTTCACATCCGAAGGGATAACCCCCAAGGTGCGCATGTACCAATGCGCGGCCGACTGAAAATCCTGCCCCCGCAATACGATATGGCCGAGTTTGAAAACATTGGTCGGCCTGAACTCCGGGCGCTGGCCACGATTGACCCTCTGTTTGTTGAACGGCGTGTTTACAGGAAGCGGCTTCTCCCGCTCGAACTCATCAACCGGCTTCTCCTTTTGTCCGTGCATCACGTAAACTTTGAACCCGAACGGGTCTGTGAGAATTACGCGGCTTCCCCCTCCCGGCCCTTCAAAGTCTTCGACAGCACTGGCTCCCTCAACAGTTCTCGCAAGCACTTCCAGATCCGAAGCGCTGTTCGCGACATATGCTGCGCCGACATAGCGAGATACCTTCCCCTTCTGCGCGCAGTAGATGAACGGATCAACACCGCTGCCAGCCATGAACAAATGGGTATCGGATTTTTCGACCGTCCGGAGCCCGAAATCCTGCATGAAGGCTTCCTGTGGACCAAGGTCTTCCACTTCAAATACGAGATGCGCAATCCGGTCGACCTTTATCAGCGCTTCAGGCCGAACAACCGGCTTGGTCCCAAGCACACTCCTGTCGGCTGAATCATGCGCTTCAATACCGGGATAGTAAAAGGTCATGATGCTTGCTCCTTCAAAGGGCGGGTTGGTCGGCGACGGTGTTCACCAGCGTTCCGACACCCGAAACTTCCACCTCAACGACATCACCGGCTTGCAATGTGCGTGGCGGTTTCTGTACAGCACCGATCCCGATCGGCGAGCCCGTAACAATGACGTCGCCGGGCTCAAGCCACGTGAATTCGGAAATGAACGAAACGAGTTCGCCAAACCCGAAGATCAGGTCACCCGTATCCATATTCTGCCGGACTTCGCCATTCACCCGGCACTGCATCGTGAGGGACTTCGGATCGATGGCGCTTGCGAGCGTGATGTACGGCCCGAAACCACCCGATCGGTACGCGTTCTTTCCCGCAGTCATCTGCGACGATGTTCTCTGATATCCCCGCGCGGTTGCATCATTGAAAGCACTGTAGCCGCCGATATGCGCCATTGCTTCTTCCGGGCTGACGTTCCGGGCACGCTTTCCGATTACAATCGCGATCTCTCCTTCGTAATCGAAGAGTTTTTCGAGCTTTGGCTTTTCGAGCGTGTCACCCGATGCCACCAGCGTCGCCGCCCCGCGCATGAACAGGAGCGGATACGGAGGCTCCTCAGCCATATTGACCCTGTGCGCCACTTCCTTGAAATGGCTGTGAGTATTGATGCCTGCGCACCAGATGGCTCCGGGGTCCGGTATCGGTGGCGCCAGGGTGACATCTTCGAGGGAGCCGTCTGACACACCGGAATCAATGATCGCCCTCGCCTGCGCTTCACCATCATCCAGAGAAAGGAACTCCTTTAGTGTTGATGCTGATGAATTCATTCTGGCGCCGAGGTCAACTATGCGCCCATCGGAGAGCAACACCCCGTAGGAATCCCGGCCCTCAGTACTGAAACTGGCCATTTTCATCTTTGATTTCCTTCATGCATCTGGAATTGCCGACACCCACCAGATGAAGCGCATTAGCCGCCTCAGCCAACGCCTCTTCGGCAGATTCGGAGTCAAAAGCGGCCACGACAAATCGATCCGGTCGCACCAGCGCCATCACATTGTTCTGTGTACCAAATAATTGCCTCACCATACCGGTCGGATCGTAAACACCTTCACGAGGCGAGGCGTCATCCCAGACCGCCAGCGTCTGCGCGCCGAGACGCTTCCACGGCGCGAGGAGTTCCTCAGTCAGCTCCTCTGCGGGATCGCAATTCATGCCGACAAGGCTGAACCCAGGTCCCAGAAACCCATCCAGCAAAGCAGTATCGCCGTTTGCAGCTCGCACCCGCGGTTGTTGGAGGTAGCCCCCATTCACGGCGTTCCGGTCGCAACTGACAATAGCTCCGCCATCCAGTGACCTGACACGCTGAGCCTGCCCCAATGTTGTAATATGTTCCTGCAGCGCGTCCGGGTCTTTTTGAAGAGCGAAATAGAACGCATCCCGTTCGGCGGCCGCTTGCGGGTCAATGGGTTGAATACGCTGCCCAAGATTTACAGCAAACTGAATAAGTTTCCGTGTGTGTTCCCGCCGCTCCGCTTCGTAACTGTCGACCAGCTGAGCCCCCGCATGGCCCTTGATGACAAGTGAGAGTTTCCAGGCGAGATTGTAGGCATCCCTTATCCCGGCGTTCAGGCCCTGTCCGGCGAATGGCGGGGTCATGTGCGCGGCGTCACCCGCCAGAATGACACGGCGATCCTGCCACTTCTCCGCGATTACAGCACTGAAGTTGTAGACACGCTTTCGGTAGATCTCAACCTTGTCCACATCGGTGTAAGGGCCGATGAGTTCAAATATTTTGTCTTGTTGCAGCAGGTCTTCGGGGTGCTCCCCCGGCATCAGCATCCATTCCCACCGCCGGTGATTCTCTGACACCTTGAGGGTCATGCCGGGCCTGGCCGGATCGCAGAAGAACGATGTTACGTGACCGGAGCAATCCCCGGAATCGAATGTATCGACCACTAGCCATGGGTGTTCGTTAGCCTCCCCCGATAACGAGGATCCCATCAGCTCACGGACTTTAGAATTCCCACCGTCGCAGCCGATCAGGAAGCTGGCCTTGATACTGATTGGTTGCCCCCGAGGATCATACGCTTCCGCAACGATGCCGCTCCCGGATTGCTCATATGACACCAATTCATGGTCAAACCAGAGCCTGGCGTTTTCCGTCGCGGAAAGTTTGCCGGCAAGGTAGATATCCATCTCGCCCTGCTCGAACGAGCGCTTGAGCGGATAGCCGCACGGCTCATAGCCCTCATAGTTGAATCCAAAAAGCCTCTTTCCGTCGGCATTGTAGTATGAGCTGGCGATTTTGAGATGGACAAACTGTTCTACCTCCTCAGCCATGCCAAGCGACTGCCACATTCGGAGACATTCGCCATCATAGCCGACCGCCCGGGGTTCGACGACAATCTCGGAACGCCGTTCCAGAACCAGCGTATCGACTCCGTTGGCCGCTAATTGATGCGCCAGCGCCAGCCCCACCGGCCCTGCGCCAACAATAAGAATGTCACACTCGACAGGCTTCATAACTTCCTCATTTTATCCCGGGACTGACGTTCTTGAATCAACTTCCCGGGCGACCCTCTCCTGCCATTCCGGAATGTTCTTCAGGGTCAGCAGCTGCTCACCAATCGCAGTCGACCGGAGGTTTTCCAGACGGCTGGACCAGGCAAGGTCAACGAATGAAATGGCGGCACCCATCAGGAAGGACCGATCGTTCAGAGCCGCCGAGACTTTTTCAAATGCCGTCCGCAAGCGAGCAGAGGCAAACTCCACCTGGCGTACCGCGAGTGGAGGCTTGTGAACGTTTCCATCCGGGTCTTTGTGATCGCCAAGCACGATCGCCACTTCCTTGTGGATGCCTGCTTCGTGCGCCAGCCACATTCTTTCTTCGGCGATGCGGACATCGCTCCTCGGCGCCGGCCGGATGCTGTTGGGAGCCTGGCTCAGCAGGAAGTCCGCTATGGTACCGGAATCAAAGATTGCCATGCCATCGGCGACAAGAACCGGCAGCTTTCCCAGTGGGGAGATCGCGCGGATCCGAGGCGTCATGTTTTCGTTCCGCGCCAGATCCACTGACTGGTATTCAAACTCCAGTCCCAGCAGCGTCATCAGGTCGACAATGCGCTTCGTATGCGGCGACCCGTCTGCGCCAAACAGGACCAGTGTTTTTGCCGGGAGCCCGACCGCGGGGCTTTCCAGCTTGCTCTCCGGGGCGATCGGTCCGAGTGTGGGTTGCGGCAGCTTCCGGGGCGAAATCTCGCCGGCGAGCTGCGCGTCGATCTTCTGCTTCTCTCTCATGCCTGCAGCGAACTGCTGCAGTTCCTCGGAAAACGCGTCATCCCTGTATGCAACCGGGGTCGCGAGATGTTTACGTATCTTGGCGAGAAATGGTGAGCGGGCCAGTTCTGCAGACTTCGCCGCCTCCTCAGGCAGCGAGGAGATGACCGACGGCCTCTGCGATACTTCGAGCATCCACCGCACAGTTTCAGGAAACTGCGACGGCTCAATGGATAGGCCCCCATTCGCATACATCTCGACCCGCGGGAACACTGCCAGGTCGGCATAAGTGAAACTGTCCCCGACCAGGAACCGCGAGTCCGTCAACGCGCGCTCGACGTGGCCCAGCCAGTCAAGCAAAACCATTTCAACGTGTCGCTCTTCCTCAGGAGAGAGAACCGTCATGCTCCACACTCTGGAGGCCCATTCGATATCGAATGGGTCAACGCTGGATTTCCGCGCGATCGCAAGCGCCTCATCCAGGGTTCGCGAGATATGCGTGAGCGGACCCAGAACCCGTTGATACATCAACGGGCGAAACGTCTTGGCCATCTCCAATTCCATTGCCTGCCACATACGCACCCTGGCGCGAAGCCTTGCGTCAGACGGGAACAGCGGGTGGCTTGGAAAGGCGACATCCAGATACTCGTTGATGACGCCAGATTCGAAGATCACCCGCTCACCATGAGCCAGCACCGGAACGACACCATTTGGATTTAACGCGAGGAAGTCGGCTGAGCGCTGCTCCAGTCCACCGAGGTTGACAGATACCGTATCCCAATCGAGCTCTTTCTCCAGCAGAGCTATCCGGACCCGGCGCGCGCATGGGGATGACGCGGCGTCGTACAATATCAATCCGTGCAGGTTGCCTTCCGAAAGCGGCTCTCCGGAATGGATAAGCGTCCGGCCCATCGAGTTTCTTCCCTCGCTCATAATTGACGACTAATCCATTATTGACGTATTGTCAATTTTAATTTCCCTTAGTTTTCCTGTACAGTAGGGCTCCGCACCCCTAGTAGACGTCGCAGTCCTCGTGTCGGCAGCGCTGGAGCGGCGCTCGCCTATCAATACTGACGCACGATCACCTGGAGATGTCCGCAATGCCTGAAAACTCGCCAGAAACTGAGAGCCGCCAGGACCGACGCAAACGCCTCACACGGCGCAGCCTGATTGATGCCGCGATGAAAGTTTTCTCGGAGAAGTCGGTGGAAGACACGACCGTGAGAGACATCACCGAAACAGCAGATGTCGCCTATGGCACATTCTACAATTACTTCGATTCCGTTGAGGACATCGTGCCTGATGTTGCACTGGAAATGCTCAGCGCGCACGGCAGAAGTGTTGCGGAAATCGCTCAATCATTCGACGACGTCGCTTCCATCGCCGCCATCAACGTCAGGGCACTGTTTATTCGAATCCTGCCGGACGCGACCCTCAAATGGCTGGCCGGGCGCCCCCATTCCATGGTCAGCGCCCTGGAAGCCGTTCTGACAGACCATTCCACCGCGACGGTTCAACGGGGCGTCGAGGAGGGCCGGTTCAAGCTTGTCGGGTCGAGAGAAAACATGCGCTCGCTCCTGCTCTGGGGATTCGTAGGCCTGTGGGACAAAGCGTGGAAATCGGGCGGCGACTACAAGCAAGTCGTAGATGATGTCTCGCTGATGTATCTTCGTATTCTTGGACTGACGGATGAGGACGCAGTAGAGGTATTGGCCAAACTGCCTGAGCCCTACAAATATTGATGGCCCGTTCAGGTCACTCCTCAAAAACTTGATCCAGCCCCACCTCTGATAACCAGGAACGCGCCGCCGGGACATGTTCATCGGGTAACAGGCTTTGTATCCGGTCCACAATCATCTGCCGGGATTTTTCCGGGTATGGCCGCGTCAGGTAGCTTGCAGCATGACCATAGGTCTTCAGGCCAAACGCTTTCTCACCGGCGAGCAATGCCTGACGATTGCCCATGACCACGCGGGCATACTCCGCCCATGGCGCCGACAGAACTTCCTGTGCAAACCTGGTCGGTTGCGCAAATGAAATCCCGGCGCCTTTTCCGCTCCAGCCGGAGCGCGTAGCAGCTTCCCAGGCCATGAGGCGTTCATACTTTCGCGCCATTTCCTGTTGCGCAGGGTCGTTCAGAATGTGAGCGCGCAAGCCGCCGAGTATCGCGCAATCTACCGCTGTGGGTTGGCCCCCCATAAGAAACTCGGACTGCGCGAGTTGAGTATCTGCCGCGTCAAGCAGCTGCTCATACTCAACTTCGGCCTCCCTCCCCAGTTCCGGTGACCCCGTCCCCGTGGCGCGGCAGGCTTTTGGGCCCCATTTGCGAACCGCCTCTGCAATGTCTTCCCTGCCCCCGGAAATCTGGAGGGACGCAAACTCCGCATTCTCCGGGTAAGTCCAGCGATAGTGAACCATGACGCGGGAGATCCACTCATCAAGGCATTCTTCGACGACATGCACCAGCAAGCCGGCCAATCCCTGAGGAAACAGGTTCGTCCTCCCCTGGCGACCATCCAGCAACGAAAGAATCGGCGTTGTATCCGCAATCATCCAGTTCTCGGGAGTGTGCAGCACCGGCACCTGGTGCGTACCCGACCGAAGCTTTATCTCTTCCTCATTCTCCGCGCCTCTTTTGCGGACAAGCCTGTGAGGCATTCCGTAGAACAGGAACGCCGCTTCGAGTTTGCGCGTAAAGAAGCTCTGCTCAGACCCATAGATCGTGTACATTTCGCCCTGCCCCCGTTTTAGCGCATTGAAAGTGGCGTCGCGTTCAGGTGCGCCCCTGCATCTACAAACAGTGTTTCACCTGTAATATGCCGCGCCGCTGAAGAGGCGAGGAACAGCGCAGCCTCTGCCACATCGTCAGCCTTGGATGCTACCTTCAGGGGCGCTGCCTGTATTACCCTGTTGCGTATCTTGTCGACAGCATCCGGATCATTCCCTCTCGAAAACCAAGGTGTGTCCATAAATCCGGGACAGATGCAGTTGACGCGTATTTGCGGCGCAAGAGCCCGCGCCATGGACAGTGTCAGAGTGGTCAGGGCTCCCTTTGACGCCGCATAAGGCACAGATGAGCCGGTTCCCGTGGCGCCGACCATGGATCCCGTATTGACGATGGCCGCAGGCGTGGGCGCGCGATCCAGCAAGGGCCGGGCGGCACGGATCATCTGGTACGCGCCGGCAACATTGACCCTGAAGACCCGCATGAAGTCATCGCCAGACACAGCCTCGAGATCGCCGTGATCGGGAGCAAACTTGGTTACGCCTGCATTGTTGAACAACACATCGATGTGTCCAAACTTCTCCGCCTCAAGAACAATCTTCTGACAGTCATCATATTCACCGACATCGCCCTGCACCACGAGCGCCTCTGCCCCTTGCTCACGCACCAGGGCTGCCGTTTCCTCAGCGTCGCCACTGTTCGAGGCATAGTTGATGACAACCGCCCGCGCGCCCCGCGAAGCAGATTGCACGCATATTGCCCGTCCCAGACCACTCGATCCCCCGCTAACAACAACGACAGCTCCCGCAAAATCCTTCTGAAGCATCACGATTCCGTCCTGGCGATACGGACCAATTGTTTCCCGTCGCTCTTGCCATCCATCATCCTGAAGAACGCCTCGGGCGCACGCTCGATGCCGTCCAGGATGTCCTCCTTGACGATCAACGAGCCATCGGCGACCCACGCCGCGAGCTGCTTCGTTGCAGCGGGGAAATTACTTGCCTCATCAAATACCACGAAGCCCTGCTTCCGGATTCTTTTGACGAGCAAGGCGTTGTTGTCGCGCCGGCCAATATCCTTGCTCGTGTCGGCCAGGTGCGAAATTGCCATCCGGCCAATGACGATATGGCGAGCGTACATGTTGAAAACGTCGATGACGGCCGATGAGATGTCACCGGAGGTGTTGTCGAAATAGACATCCACCCCGTCAGGGCAGGCTTCCCGAAGCGCCTCCGTCAGGTCTTCGACTGTGCGCCCCCTGTAGTGCGTGGCTGCGTCATATCCAAAATCCGCGATCATCTTCTTCGCCTTTTCGGGCGTACTCACAATTGCAACCGTGCGGCAGCCTTTGGCCTTCGCAATCTGCGCAGCAATGGTCCCGACGGAACTTCCTCCTGAGGATATCAGGACGGTTTCCCCGGCCTTTGGCTGGCCAATCTTCTCGAGACTCAGAAGCGCTGTAAGCCCGGTTGTCCCGACAACGCTCAGATGCAGCCTGGGCTCGCAGATGTCCGGATCGACCACCAGTGTCGCCGAGGGATCAGTCTGGATCGCATATTCCTGCATACCCATATTGCCGCGCCGCAACTCGCCAACCTGAACGTCCGGATTCCGGCTCTCAATCACCTCTCCTACCAGATTGCCCTGCATCACCTCGCCTGGCTGCACACCCGGCGTGTAATTGTTCTCGTCCCGCATCCGGCTGACGAGCGCCGGATCGATCGCGAGGTAGAGCGCGCGGATCAGGAACTCACCGTCCTCAAGCGGACGGACGGCTTCCTCGTCCAGCTCGAATATGTCCGGGGTTGGTGCGCCTTCCGGACGCTTCACCATGCGAACGAATTTGTTGGTTCTCGTCATATCTCATTCTCCCGAAACGGTTTGTGGGTCGTAGCTGAATCCCCGGTGCGGCAGGTCTTCCGGCAGGACGATGTTTTGAGTTTCGGCGTAGGTGTCCCACTCAGCCAGCAACTGCTCCACGATTTCCGGATACTCTGCTGACAGGTCGTCCTGCTCGGCCGGATCTCTGTCCATGTTGAATAGTTTCCATTCCCCTCCGCCGGTACGGGTGGTCAGCCAGACCATCTTCCAGGGACCGCGCCGCACAGCCCGGTGGCCAAACAGCTCCCAGGCCAGCACACGGTCTTCCGCGTCGCCCTCGGCGACCCCTTCCTGCAGGAGGGGCCACAGCGAGCGGCCGTGCATCTGGCTCCCACCCGGCCCACCACCAGCGGCATCAAGAACCGTTGGGGCAATATCCATGACGCTTGTAAGCTCACTGACTATTCGTCCGGATGGAGCAATTCCCGGCCCCGCAATGATGAGCGGCGCACGTGTGCCGCCTTCTGATGGGTATGACTTGAACCAGCTGAACGGCGCTGCGCTGACCTGCCCCCAGCCCGCCCCCATATCGACGTACGAATTTCGCTTGCCGAAATTCTCAATGCGCAGATCAAGACTGTCTGGCGTCCAGCCGGGAGAGGCGGCGAGCCTCCGGCGGTTGTTACCTTCGGGGCCATTGTCCGACATAAACAGGATGATGGTGTTCTCGCGCTCTCCAATCGCCTCGAGATGCGCCAGGACCCGGCCGATCTCACGATCCATCCGGTCCACCATGGCCGCAAAGATCTCCATGCGGCGGGCAGACTCCGCCCGCTCGCCTGGCGACAGGCTTTCCCAGGCGACGACCTCTGCAATACGGGGAGCGGGTGTGACCCCTTCAGGTACAACCCCCAGCTTCGCGGCATTGGCCAGCCGCCTTTCCCGCCAGACGTCATAACCCTCGTCATAAGCAGAATTGTACAGCGCCAGGTCTTCGTCCAGCACCTGCAAAGGCCAATGCGGCGCCGTCAATGCCAGCACGCCGAGGAAGGGGCGGTCCAGATCGTCACCACCGTCAATGTACGCAATCAGCTCGTCTGCGTAGGACACGGAGGAATAGAAGTCCTCCGGCAACTGATCGACCGGGACACCGTTGCGGCGATACTCGGCGGGATCTGCCCACGCAAAGATTCCCCGCCTATCAGAAAAATGACTGGCGCCGCCCCCGACGAGTATGAATGACTCCTCAAACCCACGACGGCTGGGATCGCTGCCGGGGCTTTGGCCCAGATGCCACTTTCCGGAATAGAAGGTGCGATATCCCAGGTCGCCTACGCGCTCGGCAATCGATGCGACACGCTCCGTCAATTCCCCTTCATACCCCATCTGGCCGCGCTGGTTCTCGCTCAGCAAGTCCGCCATGGCGCCGACACCCGCCAGGTGATTGTCCACACCGGTGAACAGCATCGCCCGCGTGGGCGAACAGGTAGGTGCCGTGTGGAAGTCCATGAACCGGACTCCCCGATCCGCCAGCGCATCCAGGTTCGGTGTCGAGATTTCGCCGCCATAGGATCCGAGGTCCGAGAAACCAAGGTCATCGGCTACGATAATCAGGATGTTCGGCCGAGGCGCCTCCTGCTCCGCACGCGGCGGTGCAGCACACGCGGAAACCAGAAGACCGAAGACCAATATCCAGGAAGCTGGCAGCCGCGCCGACATCAGGCTGGCTCCGGCTGCTCTGTGATGTAGAGTTCGCGATAGCGGGCCTTGAAGCCATTGCGGCCAAGCTGAAAGAGCGTCGCCGAAACGGCACACACAAGAATGCAAACCACGGCGAGCCCCATGGCCAGCTGCTGGTCGTCGTGCAATATGTGGTCGCTCACCAGCGGGGGGAGCAGCGGGCCGAGGGTCAGCCCGACCAGCCCGAGGGTAATCAGGTACAGCGCCGATGCCTTTGCGCGCATACGGACTGGTGTGATCAACTGAACGGCTGCGGGACCGGGCCCGGCGGGAAATGCCGTGAAGTAGAGGCATACGCCGAGGACCCAGGGCGCAGCCTGCTTGCTGAGCAGTCCAAACATGAGCAGCACCAGCGGCAACGCCGTGCCGAGCGCCGCGATGACGCCGACCACCAGTGGCGCGCTGTCACTGCCCCGCCGAAACAACATGTCACTCAGCCGCCCGCCCGACAGCGCACCCGCCGCTCCGAATACGAACATGCTCAAGCCAACAATCGTCGCCGCTTCGTGCGGCGCATAGTCAAATGTGCGGATGAATACTGTGGGCAGCCAGGCCAGCAGCGCATTGAGCGCGATCGCATGCAGCGCGAACCCGCCGAACAGTCCCCAATAGCTCCGCCTCATTGCAGCGAGCATCTTCAGTGTCCCAATGATGGATGTGTCGCCAGCACTTTCACCGGGGCTTGCCCTGCGCTCCGGCTCCCGGACACAGAAATAGATCAGGAGGGCGAGAACTATCCCCGGCAATCCGGCAATGACAAAGGCGATGCGCCATGGTTCTCCACGCAGGAAGAATGGCGCCGTTGCAGGGTCCAGGCCCTCCAGATAGCCAATCAGGAAGCCCCCGAATACAAACGCGACCCCTGCCCCGAAAAATATGCCAAGCTGGAACACGGACATGGCCCCGCTCAGCTTTTCCTTCGGAAAATAGTCAGCCAGCATTGAGTATGTGGACGGGGACAGCGTAGCCTCGCCAACACCTACGCCGATGCGCGCCAGGAACAGCATCGTATAGTTGCGGGCCGTCGAAGACAGGCACGTCATCAGGCTCCAGAGAAAAATTCCCCCGGCAACGAGGTTCTTACGGCTCTTGGCATCTGCCAGTTTGGCAATCGGCAGGCCCATCAGCGCGTAGAACATTGAAAAGGCCAGTCCCTGCAGGAGACCGATCTGCGTGTCGGAGATATTCAGATCCGCCTTGATCGGCTCGACCAGAATGGCAATCATTTGCCGGTCAAGGAAAGACAAGGTCAGCGCCGTCATGAGCAGCGCCACGACCAGCCATGCATACGTCAAACTGGGGGCCTGCCTTACAGTCTCATTGCGCATGCCAGTGGCCTCTTCCAAATTCCGGATCTTCTGAGGGGAGCGAGCGCCGACGGCGAGACGCCGGCGCTCGGATTCGTCACGGCTCAGAACTGATAAGACAGCTCAATGCCGTAACGCTGCAGCAGGCCGAAGCTTTTGCGGCCGCCGCCCCCGGGAGGCCCCTCCGGAAAGATGACAACATTGGTGAGGTAAGTCTGGTCACCACAATTATCGCAGAAGACCCTGAGCCTCGTATGCCCGTCAGGCAAATCCCACCATGCCGCGAGATTCACGAGACCATAGGATTCCTGGAATGCACCTGGATTGTTTTCGAAGTCGAAGAAATGATCGTCCTTCCAGGAGTAGTTGCCGCTCAGGGCAATGTCGCCGACCGTGCCGAGGCTATGCCGATACGTCGCGTCGATATTGAAGGCATGCTCGGGAGCAAATGCCAGCCTGTTTCCAGCTTGCGAGCCTGTCGCTGACATGAACTCGTCGAAAACAGCGTCCAGGTAGGTATAGTTGAATCCCACATCCAGGTTTTCACTGAGCCTGGCAACAGCTTCCACCTCCAGCCCCTTCACGGTGCTGTCGCCTGCGTTCTCGGTGAGGACGACGGTGTTCGCACTCACAAGCACGATTGATTGAACCTGCTGGTCTTCATAGGTGTACTGAAAAATTGCACCGTTCAGCTGGAGCCGGTCATTCAGCAAGCGGGACTTTATTCCGACCTCATAAGTTTCGAGCTTTTCTTCGTCGAACGACGCAAGGGCTGCATCGGCGCTTCTTGCCGCAAACTGGACACCACCGCTTTTGTAGTGGTCTGCTCCCTGAAAAGTGGT
>JAGQRO010000094.1:0-1968 GCA_020425315.1 Hyphomonas sp.
AGCAGCGGGCGATGAAGAATTATGCTGGCCACCGGCTCGCGCCATGGCTCTCCCACAAGATGGTGTCCCGTCAGGAAACCGCGCGCCAACTGCTGACGCCCGGCGAAGTAATGCAACTGCCCGCCGATCAGGAACTGGTCCTTGTCGCGGGCTCACCTCCCGTGCGGGCAATGAAGCTGCGCTACTATGAAGACCGGAACTTCACCGAACGGCTGAAAGACGCGCCGGACTTTGCGGTCAGTGTTCCAAGCGCCCGGGAGGATGATTGGGGAACCGAAATCCGGTCGATCCATGAAGGCCTGATGCAGGCCTCGGAAATTGAGCCCGATGGTGACGGCCTTGGGCCTCAGAAGGCACGCGATGCCGCGAGGGATCGCGCGCAGGTCTCTGCGCCCACCAGGACCGGCAAGTCGCAATCAAGGTCACGCGGCGCGCCACAGCCGAGCCTCTTCGATGCCCTCGTGCAGGCCGATAGTCTCGAACAGGCAACCGGCATTGATCTGACGGGGAATGGCCAATGAAGCCCCGTATACAGCCCTACATCTCGCCCGAGACCCATCACCGGCTGCAGGCCATGGCGAAACGCCCGGGCCTCTCTGAAAGCGCAATCGTCGACCGGGCGCTTGTCGCCTACTTCTCCGGCGAGGCGGACAATCAACGCGAAGCCGCCATCAACCGCCGCCTCGACCGGCTGACGCGGCAGTTCGGGCGGATCGAGCGGGACAATCTCGTCCTTGCTGAGACGCTCGCGACCTTCGTGCACTACTTCCTTACGGTGACACCGCCGGTGCCTGCCAACCAGGTGGAGGCAGCGCGGGCCAAGGGCGATCTCCGGTTCGATCTCTTCGTGCGGCAGGTCGCCGAGGCGCTCCGCTCCGGTCAGCGCATTCTCCAGAACGCCGTCGAGGACGTGACGGCGGAAGCGGCCAGCTTCGAAAGCGATACTGGATCTTTGACTGAGGAGCGGGCCGATGCGTGACACGCCGAGCCTTGCGCGGACCCGCGCCATGCTGGTGACGGCGCTCGGAGACGAGATCGTTGCGGCGCTGGACGATTCCACGGTGGTCGAGATCATGATCAATCCCGATGGCAAGCTATGGGTCGAACGGCACGGGAGCGGGCGAGCCGAGACGGGCTTGATGCCTCCGGCCGACACCGAGCGTGTCATCCGTCTGGTCGCGAGCCATATGGGACGGCGCGCGGATGCGGCTTCGCCTATCGTGTCAGCTGAACTGCCGATGGGTGGGGAACGGTTCGAGGGCGTGCTGCCACCGGTATCGCCGGGACCGTGCTTCTCGATCCGCAAGCCTGCAGGCCGGGTGATTGCTTTGGAAACCTATGTCGCCTCTGGCGTGATGGCCCCTCATCATGCCGAAGCCCTGCGGCGCGCGGTGTTGGACCGCGAGAACATCCTCGTCGTCGGCGGCACTGGCTCCGGCAAGACAACGCTTGCCAATGCGCTCCTCGCCGAGATTGCCCGGACCGGCGACCGGCTCGTCATTCTCGAAGATACGCGCGAGCTTGTCTCGGCGGCAGAGGATACCGTGCAACTGCGCACGCAGCAGGGATCCGTGTCGCTCGCCGACCTTGTCCGCTCTACTCTGCGCCTCCGGCCTGACCGGATCATCATTGGCGAAGTCCGTGGCGCCGAGGCGCTCGACATGCTGAAGGCCTGGAATACCGGCCATCCGGGTGGCATCGCGACCTTGCACGCAAACTCAGCCCTAGGCGGCCTCTCCCGGCTCGAACAGCTGATCGGCGAGGCCTCCGCCCAGGTTCCGCACGACCTCATCGCCGAGACGATCGACTGCGTCGTCTACATCTCGCGGCGGGCTGGAGTTCATCGCGTTGAGACGGTCGCGCGCATGAACGGTCTCGGACGCGGCGGATACGACCTCAGCCCTGTCCAGCCGGACCTGCAGCTCGTCCTGCCGAGCCTGCCATTTTCTGAACCGCTTCTCTCAACCG
>JAGQRO010000094.1:2059-2257 GCA_020425315.1 Hyphomonas sp.
TTGCATTTCCCGCCCATGCGGCCGGGTCCGGCATGCCCTGGGAAGCCCCATTGCAATCGATCCTCGAATCCATCGAGGGCCCGGTCGCCAAGATCCTTGCGACGATCGTCATCATCCTGACCGGCCTCGGCCTTGCCTTCGGCGAGAGCGGCGGCGGCATGCGGAAGCTCCTGCAGATCGTGTTCGGCCTGTCGATCG
>JAGQRO010000095.1 GCA_020425315.1 Hyphomonas sp.
TGGCCGGCTATGGCCTCAAGGCCTTTCTGATCGCGCAGTCCCTCAACCAGATCGAAAAGGCCTATGGCCCGTCGAATGCGATCCTCGACAATTGCCATGTGCGGGTGGCGTTTGCGACCAATGACGAGCGGACGGCCAAACGGATCTCCGATGCGCTCGGCACCAAGACCGAACAGCGGGCGATGAAGAATTATGCCGGCCATCGGCTGGCACCCTGGCTCTCGCACAAGATGGTCTCCCGTCAGGAAACCGCCCGGCAGCTGCTGACACCCGGCGAAGTGATGCAGCTGCCCGCCGATCAGGAGTTGGTCCTTGTCGCAGGCTCACCTCCCGTGCGGGCGATGAAGCTTCGCTACTATGAAGACCAGAACTTCACCGAACGGCTGAAGGACGCGCCGGGCTTTGCGGCCTGCATTCCAGGCGCCCGGGAGGATGATTGGGGCCGGCAAGTCCGGTCGATCCATGAAGGCCTGATGCAGGCCTCAGAGCTTGAACCCGATGGCGAGGGTCTTGGTCCCCAGAAAGCGCGGGATGCCGCCAGGGATCGTGCGCAGGTCTCTGCGCCTGCCAGGGCCGGCAGATCGCAGACAAAGTCGCGCGGCGCCCCACAGCCCAGCCTCTTCGATGCGCTGGTGCAGGCTGACAGCCTCGAACAGGCAACCGGCATCGATCTCACGGGGAATGGCCAATGAAACCCCGTATCCAGCCCTATATCTCACCCGAGACGCATCACCGGCTGCAGGCCATGGCGAAACGCCCCGGCCTCTCTGAAAGCGCGATCGTCGACCGGGCGCTCGTCGCTTACTTCTCCGGCGAGGCGGACAATCAGCGCGAGGCCGCCATCAACCGCCGGCTGGACCGGCTGACGCGGCAGTTCGGGCGGATCGAGCGGGACAATCTCGTCCTTGCCGAAACGCTCGCGACCTTCGTGCATTATTTCCTGACGGTGACGCCGCCAGTGCCGGCGAACCAGGTGGAGGCAGCACGGGCCAAAGGCGATCTCCGGTTCGATCTCTTCGTGCGCCAGGTCGCCGAGGCGCTCCGCTCCGGTCAGCGCATTCTCCAGAATGCGGTCGAGGATGTGACAGCGGAAGCGGCCAGCCTCGAAAGGGATCCAGAGCATTTGAACGGGGAGCGGGCCGATGCGTGACGCTGCAAGTCTTGCACGCACCCGCGCCATGCTGGTGACAGCGCTTGGAGACGAGGTCGTCGCGGCGTTGGACGATCCCGCCGTGGTCGAGATCATGATCAATCCCGATGGCAAGCTCTGGGTCGAGCGGCACGGGAGTGGGCGCATTGAATTTGGTTTGGTTTCTCCCGCCGACACCGAGCGTGTCATCCGCCTGGTTGCGAGCCATATGGGACGGCGCGCGGACGCGGCCTCGCCGATTGTTTCGGCCGAACTGCCGATCGGCGGGGAGCGGTTCGAAGGTGTGTTGCCGCCGGTATCCCCGGGACCATGTTTCTCGATCCGCAAACCCGCGGGCCGGGTGATCGAATTGGACGATTACGTCACGTCCGGCGTCATGGCGGCTCATCACGCCGAAGCCCTGCGGCGCGCGGTGCTGGAGCGCGAGAACATTCTCGTGGTCGGCGGCACAGGGTCCGGCAAGACAACGCTCGCCAATGCGCTCCTTGCCGAGATTGCCCGGACCGGCGACCGGCTCGTCATTCTCGAAGACACGCGCGAGCTTGTCTCGGCGGCAGCGGATTCCGTGCAGCTGCGCACTCAGCCGGGCTCGGTGTCGCTGGCGGACCTTGTCCGTTCAACGCTCCGCCTCCGGCCCGACCGGATCATCATCGGCGAAGTTCGCGGCGCCGAGGCGCTCGACATGCTGAAGGCCTGGAACACCGGCCATCCGGGCGGCATCGCCACCCTGCATGCAAACTCTGCCCTTGGCGGTCTCTCCCGGCTCGAACAGCTGATCGGCGAGGCCTCCGCCCAGGTGCCGCACGACCTCATCGCCGAAACGATCGATTGCGTCGTCTACATCTCGCGGCGGGCTGGAGTTCATCGCGTTGAGACGGTCGCGCGCATGAACGGCCTCGGACGCGGCGGCTACAACCTTCAGCCCGTCCAGCCGGACCTGCAGCTCGTCCTGCCGAGCCTTCCTTTTTCTGAACCGCTTCTCTCAACCGCACCTGAAAGGACACCCACCCAATGAACAGAGACATAATCAAGGGCATCAGCCTGAGTTTGCTAGTCGCGGCAATTGCCTTCCCCGCCCATGCGGCCGGGTCCGGCATGCCCTGGGAAGCCCC
>JAGQRO010000096.1:0-2266 GCA_020425315.1 Hyphomonas sp.
GGGCGTGCAGATTGTCGGCGACATTCCGAAGGGCCTGCCGGGCCTGACTGTGCCGGATTTCGACCCCGGCCTCTGGCGCTCACTGCTTGGCTCCTCCGCGCTGATCGCGATGATCAGCTTTATTGAATCGGTCTCCATGGCGCAGACGCTGGCCGCCAAGCGCCGCCAGCGGATCGACCCGGACCAGGAACTGATCGCGCTCGGCGCCGCCAGCCTCGGGGCAGGTTTCTCCGGCGGCTATCCGGTGACCGGGGGCTTTGCCCGCTCCGCCGTGAACTTCGACGCGGGCGCCGAGACGCCGGCGGCCGGGGCCTTCACCGCTGTCGGCATCGCGCTTGCCGCACTGTTCCTGACGCCGCTGCTCTACAACCTTCCGCAAGCCGTTCTGGCCGCGACGGTGATCGTCGCCGTGCTGGGCCTCGTTGACCTCAAGAAACTCGTCCACACGCTCAGCTATTCGAAGCGGGACTTTGCTGCCATGCTGGGCACGATCCTCGTGACGCTGCTGGCCGGCGTGGAGCTGGGCGTGACGACCGGCATCATCGTGTCGATCGGCCTGCACCTCTATGTCACCTCCAAGCCGCACTTTGCGATTGTGGGGCAGGTGCCGGGCACACACCATTTCCGCAATGTGAACCGGCATGCCGTTGTGATCCCGAAGCACATCGTCACGATACGGATTGACGAAAGCCTCTACTTTGCCAATGCCCGCTTCCTGGAGGATACGGTCTACTGTGTCCTCGGGAACCGGCCGGACGTCGAGCACATTGTCCTGATGTGTCCGGCGGTGAACCATATCGATGTTAGCGGCCTGGAAAGCCTCGAGGCCATCAACCGGCGCCTGAAGGATGCCGGCGTCACCCTGCACCTCAGCGAAGTGAAGGGACCGGTGATGGACCGGCTGAAACGCACGCATTTCCTGGATGATCTGACCGGCAAGGTCTATCTCAATCAGTTCGATGCCATCGTGGATCTCGACTATGATTGTGCGAAATCGGCCATAGAGAAGACCGGCGAGGTGACGGACCCGACCTCTGACCCTTGCCCCTCGCAGTGTATTGCGGGCGTGCAGGAGATGAGCTGAATTCGTGCCATTGATCCTTCAGGCACAGCTCAGCACCAGGCTTCCGCACTGAACTGGGCCGGCTGGCTTGAACCAGGCGTGCAACGAATTGGTGCATCAGATGCTGGAGGCTGCCGGGTGAGGGCTGGCTGGTGAATGCGCAATAGCAGAAGCGTGCAGACGCTTTCGGTTTCGGCGCTGTACGGGCGATTCTGCGTGGACAATACCAAGCAATTCAGGGCCAGAGAATTCGGGGAGCTGGAAGACGAGATGTTTGCCTTCGGGGCGGAAGGCTTTAGGGAATTACCGGACCGTGTGGATGCGCTGGTCTGGGCCGTCTGGGCACTGATGCTCGACGAGGCCGCGCTGGGCGTGCGCCAGTTGTGAGCCGCCTAGTTCCCGGTGCGGAAGCTCTTGCGGCCGAAGTAGGAACCGGAGGAAGCGGGCTTTGGCGCTTCCGGTTCAGCCGGGGTTTCGGCTTCGGTTTCTGCTTCTGCGGGTGTTGCGACAGCCGGTTCTTCGGCGGGGGCCTCGGTGACCGGCGTCTTGCCGTCCATCAGGTCGCGGATCCAGGCGCAGGCGGCGCCGGCGGTGGAGACTTCGATGTCCGGGACGGTCTTGTCGAGGCGGCGGGCGAGCAGGCGGGCCTGGTGCGCCGTCAGCGATTTAAGCTGGGCTTCGAAGATGTCCTTGCCGACGGCATCGCGCAAGGCGCGCATGACCTCAATGGTCTGCCCGGCGGAGATCATCAGCTTCTTGGTCAGCAGGCCTGCGGCGGCGGCGTATTCCTTTTCGCCCAGCGCGCTGAAGGCCTGGTTCAGCAGGGCTGTCAGCGCTTCGGCGCCGGCCTTGTGTGCGTCGCCGCTCATGCCAGCGCCGCCTTCACTTCGGCCAGCAGGTCCTTGATCACCGGCAGCGCACCGCCAGACCATTTCGCCTCGATCGTCGGCTCGGGGCCAAGCTCGATCGGGTTGGTGGCAAAGCCGGACTTCATCGGGATGACCGTCTTGAACATGGTGAACTCGGCTTCCTGGGCAGCTGCCGCTTCGCGCATCGCGTTCAGCACGACCTGCTGGTGTTGAGAATTGTCATACCGGGTCGCCAGCACCATGGGGAGCTTTTTCACGTCGCGTTCGCGCAGATTGGTCATCACGTCGCCGGTGAAGAGGTCGAGGCCAAGCGTGGACATGAAGTCCGGAATGG
>JAGQRO010000096.1:2326-7288 GCA_020425315.1 Hyphomonas sp.
GCGGGCAGTCGCACAGGATGACGTCATACTTCGCCTTGAGCAGGTTGAAATCGTCGCGCAGGCGCCTGCCGACCTGGTTCTCCAGGGCTTCCATGGAATAGCCCTGCTCGGTGAGGTGATAGATCAGCTCTTTCTCGGTTTTGCGCAGGCGCGGGCTCGACGGGATCAGGTCCAGCGGCAGCGGCTTGCCGCCCGCGGTCACGTCGGAGGCATCGGTGACGATGTACTCTTCCAGCCGCTTCTGCTCGTTCGCCTCGAAATTCTCCAGCAGCCAGTCGGAGATTGTGGCGTAGTCATTGATGGCCTGGAACAGGTGTTCGTCGCCCTCATTCCCGAAGACCAGCAGGGAGGCGTTAGCCTGCGTATCGAGGTCGACGACCAGGACGCGGCGGCCTTCAGCCGCAAAGGCTTCAGCTAGGCTGACAGTGGTTGTGGTCTTGCCGACGCCACCCTTGGAATTGGCAATAGAAATCACACGCGCCGACATTCTTCAGCTCCTCGACCCCTCAAAACGGAAGCTAAAGACAAAGCAGATTTGGCTCCTGATGGCTACGCCAGAACGTCGCAGAGCTGTGGGAAATAGCAGCGCCTGTCCCGCCGCTATAAGCATTTTCTCCTTTGTAATTATTGGATAATTCGAATCCCAATCCCCGGGGTCTGGCCGCATCTTAACTTCACGCCATCAAACGACGGAGGCGGATGCGGCGTCATGGCGTGGAACGGGATCCCGGGAAAAACAGGCATGAGTCGAAATCGGCTCCACCCATGGTGGCACTGACCGATCCGGGCGGCCCGAACCGGGGCAGCCGGGACGGGCGCGCGATCGCAGCGCGCGTGGTCAAAACGGCGCAGATGGCCACAGTGGCAAGTGGGTTCCAATCCCCCTCGGGACACCCTAACTGTATGTCAGCAAATGAAATACCAGAAGGATCCGACTCACTTGGCCATCGATCCCTACATCGTGCTCGGCGTTCCGCGCTCGGCGACGGAGGCCGAGATCAAGAAGGCTTACCGGGCAAAGGCGAAAGCCTTGCATCCGGACCAGCACAAGGACGACCCGAAAAAGGCCGAGGAGTTCAAACGCGTCTCGTCGGCCTATGAGATTCTGGGCGACAAGGAAAAGAAAGCGAAATTCGACCGCGGCGAGATTGACGGCGACGGCAATCCCACCGGCTTTGCTGGCGGTGGCCATCCGGGTGGTGCTGGCGGGTTCCGTTGGCAAAGCACGTCCGGCCAGAGCCCCTTCGAAGGCGCGCAGGGCGACCCGTTCGAAGACATCCTCTCCGGCATGTTCGGCGGTGGCCGGTCGCGTCGTGGCGGCCCAGGCCCGCAGAAGGGCCGGGATGTCCGCTACCGTGTGCAGGTGGACTTCGAGGATGCCGTGCTCGGCGCGCGCCGCCGCATGACCATGGCCGATGGCCGGGCGCTGGACGTCAACATTCCTGCCGGGATCGACACCGGGCAGACACTGCGCCTGAAAAGCCAGGGCCAGCAATCGCCTTATGGCGGCCCGCCCGGCGACGCACTGCTTGAGATCGAGGTTCGCCCGTCGAAGATCTGGGAGCGGGAAGGCAAAGACCTTCGCATGAAGCTGCCCATCGGCCTCAAGGAGGCCGTTCTCGGCGGCAGCGTGGAAGTGAAGACGCCTTCGGGCCATGTGACGCTGAAAGTCCCGGCCGGCTCCAACACAGGCGCTCAGTTGCGGCTGAAGGGGAAGGGCGTGAAAACCACGCCGCCCGGCGATCTGTATGTCCGGTTGGAGATCGTCCTGGAGAACCCGAAGGACGAGAGCCTGCGCAAATGGGCGGAGAAATCCTGAAATGTGCCGTTCATGGGAGGCTGAGGGCACTGAACAAAAGTGAACGGCGTCGTTCACTTCACATTCAGCGCTTTGCCCCTATACCGCTGCGTATGAAACGGATTGCCGCCCTTTTACTGGCTCTTGGCCTCGTCGTCGCGCCTGCCGCGTCGGCGCAGGACTGGATGAACCAGTTCTCACCCGGACAGGCGCGCGATTCACGCAATCAGGGGCGCACCGTGCCGCTGAGCCAGATTTTCAGCAATTTGAAGCGGCAATATGGCGGCTACCAGCTGAGCGCCGACCTATATGAACGGGGCAATGGCAAAGCGGTATACGAAATCGACTGGATGACCAAGGACGGCCGCAAGATGCATTTCGTGGTCGATGCGCAAACGGGCGCGATCCTTGACCGCCGCGGTGCCTGAGCCAACATTAGCCCCTAGCCATTTCAGGGAGTAGCTGAACCATGCGTATCCTGGTTGTTGAAGACGATGCTGACCTGCGCCGCCAATTGGCCGACGTGTTGGGTCAGTCAGGCTATGCGGTCGACCTCGCCGCAGACGGTGAGGATGGCCACTTCCTGGGTGACACCGAACCCTATGACGCGGTGATACTGGACCTTGGCCTGCCCAAGATGGACGGGGTGAGCGTGCTGAAGAAATGGCGCGCGGATGGCAAGTCCTTCCCGGTCCTGATCCTGACCGCCCGCGATTCGTGGAGCGAGAAGGTGGCCGGCTTCGATGCCGGGGCCGACGACTACCTGACCAAGCCCTTTATCACCGAAGAGCTGCTGGCCCGCCTGCGGGCGCTGCTGCGCCGGGCGGCTGGGCATTCCGCCGCCACCCTGGAAGCTGGCAAGCTGATGGTCGACACCCGCGCCGCGCGCGCCATGATCAATGGCGAGCCGGTGAAGCTGACCGCGCATGAATATCGCGTCCTGTCCTACCTGATGCACCATCAGGGCCGGGTTGTTCCGCGTACGGAATTGGTCGAGCACATCTATGATCAGGATTTCGACCGCGACTCGAACACAATCGAGGTGTTTATCGGCCGTCTTCGCCGCAAGATCGGGCAGGACCGGATCCAGACCGAACGTGGTCTTGGCTACCGGCTGGTCGTGCCGGAGAACGAAGCACGCGTGGCCGGCTGATGCCGGCCCGTGCTGATTGCCGGGTATGAGCGACGCCGACACCAAACCTGTCACATTCCTCGACCGCTGGACGCGCCTGTCGCTGGCCCGGCGGATCATTCTGGCGGCCGCCGTCTGGGGCCTGATCGTGCTGATCGGCGGGGCGCTGGCTCTGTCGGCGCTTTACAGGGCACAGACGCTGTCCCTTCTGTCTGACGATCTGGATCAGACCCTGGTTACCCTGACGCGCGACATGACACGCGAGGGAGCTTTCCTGCCGGACGGCCGGGTGACGGATGACAATCACGTCTTCCTGTCGACAGATTCCCGTTACCAGACCCAGTATTCCGGACGTTACTGGGCGATTGTCGCCGTGAATGAAGACGGCGACGCGGTTGGCGACCTGCGCTCTCGCAGCCTTTGGGACGAACCCGTGCCGATGTCGCCGCGCCTGTTGAAGCGGGCGCTCGCCACGCCAGGCACGACGCAATTCGGCATCGGGCCGGGGCCGGCAGGCCAGCGCATCTTCGCCGCTGCCAAGGCCATAATTGTAGAGAACCGCGCGACGCCGCTCGTGCTCGTCGCTGCCGCAGACAGGGCACAGAACGACGCCGCGGCGACCCGGTTCCGCAATTTGCTGATCGGCACAATGGTGGTCCTGTTCGGCAGTGTGTTCGCCGCGATGGTTGCCGGCATCCGCTATTCATTGCGGCCGCTGGTGAAGCTCGGCCATGACATTGCGGAGATCCGGGAAGGTACGCGGCTGAAACTGCCGGACGATTATCCCTCTGAAGTGCAGCCACTGACAGAGGAACTGAACAAGCTGGTCGACCACAACCGGCAGGTTGTCGAACGTGCCCGCACCCATGTCGGCAATCTTGCCCACGCCCTGAAGACACCGATTGCGGTCCTGCGTAACGAGGCGACAGGCAAGACGCAGCTGGACGATGTCGTGCGCCGCCAGGTCGATTCCATGCAGACCAATGTGGAGCACTATCTCAAGCGCGCCCGCATGGCCGCGCGGGCTGAAGCGCTGGGCGCACGGGCCGAAGTGCGGCCCGTTCTGGATGGCATTGCCCGGCTGATGAACCGGCTCTATGACGCGAAGGGCATTGATGTGAGTGTCTTTGGCGGCGAGGCAGCCGTCTTCCGCGGAGAACAGCAGGACCTTGAGGAGATGGTCGGCAATCTCATGGAAAATGCCTGCAAATGGGCGAAGGCTGATGTGCGGGTCAGCGTGCTCGATGATGCCACCGAATTGCGGATCGAAGTCGATGATGACGGCCCGGGCCTGACCGCGGAAGAACGCGAAGGCGCGCTCAAGCGGGGGGTGCGACTTGATGAAACAACCCCCGGCACCGGACTGGGTCTGTCGATTGTCACAGAGCTGGCAGAGCTGCATAAGGGCGTGCTTGAACTGGATGAGGCCCCGGCCGGGGGCCTGCGCGCACGCCTGAGGTTTCCGAAACGATGAACCGCCTGAATATTGCTGTCGCCGGTCTCTGCCTCGCTGTGGCCGTGGCAGGCTATCTGGTGGTGGGCAAGCCGGGTATGCCCGACGAACCGATGGCCAAGCGTCAGGAAGGCCTCGCCCAGAAGATCGCCACGGCGCCGGAAACATTGACGCCTGCGGAAACCCTGTCGCGCCTCGAGCTTGCGACGCAGCAGCGCCCGAACGACCCGCAGCCGCATTTCTTCATTGGCGAGATGCTGCGCGCAGAGGGCCGTCCGGAGGATGCAGCGCGCGCTTACCAGTCGGCCTTGCGGCGTGACGAGAATTTCGTTCCGGCGCTTGTGGCGCTGGCCGATACGCTGGTGGCGCTGTCAGGTGGTGGCGTTAGCTCGCAGGCAACGAGGCTGTATGGCCGTGCTTACGAACTGGACGAGACGCAGGTGCGCGCCGGTATGTGGGCCGCAATGGGCGCCGCGCAGGCAGGCGAGCAGGACAAGGCCGAACAGGCCATGCGGTATATCTACAATAATCTTCCCGAAGGCGATCCTCGCCGGGACCGCTTCCGCGGCATGATCGAAG
>JAGQRO010000097.1 GCA_020425315.1 Hyphomonas sp.
TGGGCCATATCCAGCTCTCGCGCTCAGCGGATCTCGTTGTCGTCTGCCCGGCCACGGCCGACTTGATGGCCAAAGCCGTGCGCGGCCATGCGAACGATCTTGCCTCCACCACGCTGCTCGCAACCGACAAGCCGGTGCTGATGGTGCCGGCCATGAATGTGCGCATGTGGCAGCACCCGGCGACCGAGCGAAACGTCGCCCAGCTGCGCGCCGACGGCGTCATGGTGATGGAACCCGATGAAGGCGCCATGGCCTGCGGCGAGTTCGGCCCCGGCCGCCTGCCGGAGGTTGCGGCCATCGTGGCAGAGATCGAACAGGCGCTCGCCGGGGATCAGGCCGGCATCCTTTCCGGCGCCCATTGCCTCATCACCGCCGGCCCGACGCGTGAGCCGCTCGACCCGGTCCGCTTCCTGTCGAACCATTCCTCCGGCAAGCAGGGCTATGCCATTGCCGGCGCGCTGGTCCGCCTCGGCGCGCGCGTGACGCTGGTGTCTGGCCCGGTGGCGCTCGCCCCGCCGCGCGGCGTGGATCTGGTGAAGGTGGAAACCGCCCGCCAGATGCTGAAGGCCGTCGAAGATGCTCTGCCGGCGGACGTTTTCGTTTCCGTCGCTGCCGTCGCCGACTGGCGCCCGGCGCGCGCGGCCACCAAGAAGCTGAAAATCAAGGGCGGCGGCGCCACTGCGCCCGCCATGGAACTGTCCGAAAACCCGGACATCCTCCGCACCGTCTCGGCCAAGCGCAAGCACCGCCCGGCCCTCGTCATCGGCTTTGCCGCCGAGACGAACGATGTGGAAGAACACGCCGAAGCCAAGCTGAAGCGCAAGGGCTGTGACTGGATCGTCGCCAATGATGTCTCCGGCGACGTGATGGGTGGGACCGAGAACGAGGTCGCGCTCGTCACCCGCGACGGCATCGAGCGCTGGCCCCGTATGGGCAAGGACGAAGTCGCCCGCCGCCTCGCCGTGAAAATCGCCGAAGCCCTGCCGGATTTCGGCGCCGACCTCAGCCTCGCCGCAGAGTAGGGGATTGCGCCACTGGCGCTCCTCTGGTCCCATGCGGCATGAGCGGGCAAACGCAGATTGATTTCGAGTCCCTGAAAAAGGCGCTTCGCCGCCTGAGGGAAATGCCGGTTCCATTCGAAGGCGGCTGCATGTGTGGCCAGTTCAGGTACCGCTGCACCAAGGCACCTGTCTGGAGCGGCAACTGGCATTGCCATGCCTGCCAGAAGCTCACGGGCGGCTCGTTCTCCACGGCTTTCACGGTGGCGACAGAGAGTTTTGAAGTCCTGCAGGGTACAGCGCTTGAGTTCGAGCGCGAAGCGGAAGGCGGCAGCCTCGTGACAACGATCAGGTGTGCGGAATGCGGCGTGTGGGTCTATGCCCGCCGGGCCGGACGCCCGGAGATGACAAGCATCCTGGCGGCGACTCTCGATGATCCTTCCAATTTCGTGCTTGCCGCGAATGTCTATGTAAGCGAAGCCGCTCCATGGACTGTCCTGGATGCGTCGCTGGCAAAATTCTGGAAGATGCCTGAAGCGGACTTACCGCCGCAGACTCCCTAACCTCGTCACTGAAAGCCCCAATTCCATGAGAAAGTTCATTCTTCGGGTCCTGCAAGGCGTCATCGCGCTGGCAATCGTCGCAGGCCTCTCTTTCCTCGCAATGGTCTACTGGTTCTTCTATGACAACCGGATGCCCGCGCAGGCGAGCGCTTCGCCGCTCGACATTGCCGCGATCCGGCAGGCGGCCGGGACCATTCCCGGCCCGAAAGCCACCGGCATCGAAGTCGAGACCCTGTCGCACACGCTGGTGCCGAAGATCGCCATGGTGGCCGCCACCTCGTGGGACAAGGTCGACATGGTGCGCAACAGCTACCGTGTCGTGTTTCCCGAACGCGCCCTGATCATCGACACCGGGCAGAGCCGCGAGGACGCGCTGCGCTACAATGCGCACGAATATGATGACGCCGCCTGGACGCGGATGCTGGCCGCGATTGCACAGGCCGATACGGTCATTGTCACGCATGGCCATGGCGATCATGCCGGCGGCCTTGAGGCAAGCGCCGATGTGCCGGGCATTGCAGACGCCGCGCGCCTCTCGGCGGCGCAGGTTGCCACAATGCAGGCCGGCGGGCTGGAGACGCAGGCCTTCGCGCCGTCGCTCGACTATCAGGGCCTGTTCGCGCTGGCGCCGGGCGTCGTGCTGATCCCGGCGCCGGGGCACACGCCGGGTTCCCAGATGGTCTATGTCGAACTCGCCGACGGGCGCGAATTCCTGTTCCTGGGCGACACCGCCTCGCTTCTCGACAATGTGCGCCTCGGGCGCATCCGGTCGCATTATGTGACGGACCGGATCGGCAATGACGATCGTCAGGCCGTGTTCCTCCAGACGGCGGCGCTGCAGCGAATGTCGGAAGAGGCGCCGGACCTGATCCTCGTGCCGGGGCATGATGCGGCGGTGACTGCGGACCTTGTGGCCCGCGGGCAGCTCCTGGCCGGCTTCAACGGGGAATGATGGCGGGCGTTGACTAAGCCGCGCGACTCCCGCAACGGCTTTGGCCATGAAGAACGTCACTGTCGCCGTCCGCCCGCTCCCGCATTTCGAGGGGCTGCAGCTGCCCGCCTATGAGACCGAGGGCTCGGCCGGCATGGATGTGCGCGCGGCTGTGCCGGAAGGCGAGCCCATGGTGCTGGCGCCCGGCGAACGGGCCATGGTGCCGACGGGGCTGAGCGTCGCTATCCCGCTCGGCTATGAGATCCAGGTGCGCCCGCGTTCCGGCCTTGCGGCCAAGCATGGCCTGACCTGCCTCAACACGCCCGGCACGATCGACAGCGATTATCGCGGCGAGATCAAGGTGATCCTGATCAATCTCGGCGCCGAGGCTTTCACCATCGCGCGCGGCGAGCGTATCGCCCAGCTGGTGCTCGCCCCGGTCACCCAGCTTGCCTGGGAAGAGGTCGAGACCCTCGACGAAACCGCCCGCGGCGCCGGCGGTTTCGGCTCCACCGGACGCTGAACCTTCCGATTTTCGCAATTCCGTGCGATTTTTCTTGAATGCCTGTTCAGGCATCACCATATATCGTTTGTCGATATGCAAGGAGGACGGGGTTTATGGATCCGTTTCAGATGGTCGTCATCATCGTGGCGATAGTTTTCGGGACAAAAGCGTGGCGCGACCACATGCGGTTCAAGGAAATGCGCGCCAATGACCGCGCCTCGGATGTCGAATTCGAGCGGATGAGCGCCGAAGTCACCCGGCTGAAGGAGCGCGTGCGTGTGCTCGAGAAGATCGTCACCGATGGCGACCACCGCCTGCACGAGGAGATTTCCCGGCTCGCCTGAGCCCCAACCCCCGGATACCAGCCACCAGAACAGGAGATGAGACCATGCCCGTGCTTTACCCCTTCACCCTTCTCGCCCTGTTCCTGATCTTCGCCGCCATCGTGCGCAAGTCGGAGGCCTCGGCCGCCGATCCGCGCCAGGATTTCGAGATTGCGCAGCTGCGCGAACGGGTCGAGGCGCTCGAACGGCTGGTCACCGATGAAGACCGCCATTTGCGCGGCAAGTTCGACAAGCTCTGAGGCGCCATTACAGGTATCAGGGTTAATCGGGCGGGGAAAATTGCCCCGGCCCGGCCCACATCATGTTCAGCCACCTCTGGTAGACAGGCCTCCATCAGCACTGAGGAGGGCAGGGCATGACCGCGACTTTCGGGAAGAAGAATTCTGGCGCGCCGGCCTCGTTCGGCAAGCGCAGCACCCCCGCAGCTGGCCTGATGGGCAGCCGCCCCGCCGCCGCGAGTGCCAGCCTTTCTCCGGAAGCGCAGGCCTTCCTCGCCGCCGAGCGCCAGCGCAGCGGCGCCGCCGCCACACCGTCCGCCCCCGCACAATCCTATGCCGTCCCGTCCAACGGCAGTTCGCTGCCGGGCGGCAAGCCGGTCTTCTGGCGCCGCATCATAGCGAAGATCATCGACGAAGTGCTCGTCTGGGGCCTCGTCGTGCTGATCAGCGGCGGCGCGCTGGCCGCCCTTGCCGGCACCTATCTCGAAGCCGATACCGGCAGCCCGGAAGAGGCCGCCGCCGGCGCCGACATGATGATCTATGTCCTGGTCTTCATGGTTGTCTCCCTCGCCTACAGTGTCGGCATGCAGGCCTCCTCGCTTCAGGCGACGCTCGGCAAGATGGCCATGGGCATCATCGTCACCGACAAGCATGGCGACCGTCCGGGCATGGGCAAGATCCTGTTCCGCGAGACGCTCGGCCGTTCGCTCGCCAATCTCATGCCCTTCTATTCCGGCTATGCGATGGGCATGTTCAACAAGGACAAGAAGTGCGTGCACGACATGGTCGCCGGCACGATTGTCTGCACGAAAGAGTCCTCCACTGCCGGCTATGCCGAGGCGTTCGCCTGAGGCACGCCTAGAGCAGCGCGTCGTCATCCTTGGCGAATTTCGCCAGCAGATAGGCGTCCGTATCCTCGATCTTGTCGAGCTTGCCGAAGGCGAAAGCCTCCCGGTCCAGCACCAGGTCGCGCGGGCGCAGGGGCCGCGACAGTTCCAGCCCTTCCAGTGTGCGCGCGCGGGAAAAGGCGACATAGGCCTGTCCGTGGGCGAACATTCCATGGTCGAAATCGATATAGACCTTGTCCAGCGTCAGGCCCTGCGCCTTGTGGATGGTCACCGCATAGGCGAGCCGCAGCGGCACCTGTTTGAACGTGCCGATCACTTCGCGTGAGACTTTCTTGGTCTCCGGATCGAGTTCGTAGCGATATTTCTCCCACGCCGCCGGTTCGATCTCATAGGCATGGCCGTCGATCTCCACGATCACGCCCTTGCTGGAATAGCCAGCCACCGTGGCGAGCGAGCCATTCACCCAGCGCCCGTCCGGATCGTTCTTGATCAGCATCACGCGGGCGCCTTCCTTCAGTTCAAGGTCGGCTTCGGTGGGATAGGCTTTCTCCTCGAACTGGCCCTGGATATCGGCATGGAAGGGGCGGGGCGCGCCCGGCAGGCCGTCAAGCCGGGCCTGGTTTATGCGGAAAGCGTTCGCATTGTTCGGCGTCAGCACGACATGCGTTTCGGAGGCCTGTACCGCCGTGCGCGGCGAGACGAGATCGCGCAGCAGCGCTTCATCCGTCGGCGTCACCCGGCCGGTGCGCACGGCGCCGAGCAGGGCGAGGAAACGCGGGTCTTCCTGGCGGAACACATGTTTCAGCGCCAGCAGCGCGAACTCCGCCTCCCGGAAGGCGGACGCGTTGAAGAAATACTGCCCGCCATGGCGCACCTGCAGGATCGGCGCTTCCTCGCCCGAGACAACCGGTGGCAGCTGGTGCAGGTCTCCCGACAGGATCATCCGTACACCGCCGAACGGCCGCTTCGACGCCCGGTTCAGCTTCAGCGACTTGTCGATCGCGTCCAGCATGTCGGACCGGACCATGGAAATCTCGTCGATCACCATCGTCTCGATCGCCTTCATCAGGCGCGTCGAACGCAGGCGCTTGATATCCGTCGGCTCGATCAGGCGCGGCGGGAATTTGAAAAAGGAATGGATCGTCTGCCCGCCGGCATTCATCGCCGCCACGCCCGTCGGGGCCAGCACGACCGCGCTGTCGCCCGCGCCGGCGAGGAATTTGCGCAACAGGGTCGTCTTGCCGGTGCCGGCCCGGCCGGTGAGGAAGAGATTGCCCTGTGCCCCGGCGCCGCTCGCCACCCAATTGGCCGGGGCGGCATAGATATCGTCGGGCGTGTCTGCAACGGGGCGGTCCATGGGGTCCCGGCCTAGCGGACTTTGGACGGGCTGGCGAGGGCCGCCGGCTGTGGCGCTCAGGAGGCCATCATCATGGAGGAGATCACGGCCTGTTCGGCCACCGCGCGCACCTGCTGGGGCTGGAACGGTTTGGAGATCAGATAGGCCGGTTCGTCGGCAAGGCCCTGCAGCAGCCGTTTGGGAAAGGCGGTGATGAACACGACCGGCACATCGGCCTGCGTCTCGGAAAGGATGTCCGTCACCGCGGCCGAGCCGGACGAGCCGTCGGCGAGAACCTCGTCGGACAGGATCAGGCCGAATTCGCGCCCGCGGGCGAGGCGCACGGCATCCTCGCGCGTGGTGGCAACGCCGACAACCGTATGGCCGGCCTCGCGGACCAGGCGGGACAGCATGGTGGCGATCAGGGCCTCGTCCTCGATGATGAGGACGGACGTCGCCAGTGCCGATTTCAGGGAGCCTTCGGCCTGTTTCAGCGTGACTTCCACGAATTCCGTCGTCGAGCCGAGGATTTCGGCCGTCTCATGCACGGAGAAGCCTTCCACTGCTGTCAGCAGCAGGGCGCGGTGCTCATCGGCGGTCATGACTTTCAGGATCTTCGACATTTCCTGGTTGAGCCGGCCCTCGGTCAGCTCTTCCATGATCGTCTCGTCCAGGGCGCGGAACAGGGCCGTGCGCGAGGTCGGCGAGCGGCCTTCCTCAATCAGGAACAGGATCTTGGTTTCCAGCATGGCCTCGACGGCGTCGTCCCCGGCCGCGCGCGTGCCCAGCAGCGCCCGCGCATAGCGGCGCAGATAGGGCAGGTCACCGGAGATCAGGTCGGCCAGCAATCTATCATCCTCCACACATCCTGAGAGGGGGAATCTAGGGCGCCGTCTTTCGCTTTCCAGTCGAAATGCGACAGCGGCCGGATGGGCCCCGAAACTGTAGCGGATGCTTGGGATCAGGATGCAGACCGGAAGTAAATGACTGCTTAACCCGGCTGCGCGTCAGCGCAGGCGGATGACGATATCACAACCTGAAATTGTCTTGCCGTCCGGGGCTTGAGGCAGGTCCTGCAGCGTGATGGCGTCGGCCGGAATGTCGGTCAGCTCGCCCGTGGTTTCGTCATAGAAATGGTGGTGCGGGCCGGTATGAGTGTCGAACACGATGGTGCCGGGGCTGGCGCCGCGCACTTCGCGCAGGGCCCCGGCTTCGGTCAGGGCGTGCAGCGTGTTGTAGACCGTGGCCAGCGCCACCGGATGCTGCTGGCGCGCCAGTTCGTCGGCCAGCCATTCGGCGGTGACATGGCGGTCCTGCCGGTCGGCGAACAGGATGCGCGCAATCCTCAGCCGCGGCCGCGTCGCGCGCAGGCCGAGGCGGTCCAGGAAGGAGGCGGCATCGAAATCTGACATGGGCGTCAGGATATGTGGCGGCCGCGAGCGCGGCAAGAGTGCAGCCCTGCGTAAAAAAAGCCCCCGGAAAACATCCGGGGGCTTTCACGTCCACCGCGCACGGCGGGGGCTGATCAGCCGGCGATGCGGCGGACGTAGTCGTATTCACCCCGTTTGGCTTCGCGCTTGCGGGCGGGCTGGAAGGCCACTTTCGCATG
>JAGQRO010000098.1 GCA_020425315.1 Hyphomonas sp.
GGCAGCGTTCAGCAGATCGCCATGGCCGCCGCGGCGCAGCACCGGAACATCCGCATCCATACCGGCCTCGTCACCGACGCGGTGCTGGAGCCGCTCGCTTCGGGCGCGCTCAGCGCCTCGCCCGGCGCCATCGTGACCGGCACGGCCATCGGCACGCAGCCACTCTATGATGCGGCCGGGTCCGATCCGCGCTTCAGTTTCCAGCCGGTCAGCGTCACCCATTCCGTGCCGGTGATCGCCGCCATTCCCCGTTTCATGGCCATCAATGGCGGCATCGAGGTGGACCTGTTCGGCCAGCTGAATTCCGAATGGGTGAAGGGGCGCCAGGTCGCCTCGACCGGCGGGCTCGGCAATTTCGTGCGCGGCGCGGGCCTGTCCGCCGGCGGGCGCAGCATCATCGCCCTGCCGGCAACAGCGCGCGGCGGCACCATCTCGCGCATCGTGCCGCGCCTCGACGTGCCGGCCGTCACCCTGCCGCGCTCCGAAGCCGGCTTCGTGGTGACCGAACATGGCATCGCAGACCTTGCCGGCGCCGATATCGACACACGCGCCGAACGCCTGATCGCCATCGCCGCGCCCGAATTCCGCGACCAGCTCGCCGATGACTGGGCCCGTCTGCGCGCGGCGCTCTGACGCGATCTCCTCCGTACAAAGACAAACCCCGGACGGCTTCTGCCGCCCGGGGTCCTTATTGTCCTTCTTGCTTCCCGTCCCGGCCTGGGGAGGGACTTGTTCGCCCGTGCCTAGCGCGCTGACACCTTGAATTCGGTGCGCCGGTTGCGCGCCCAGGCTTCGGGCGTGTCTGCTGTGTCGACGGGACGGGTCTCGCCATAGCCGATGGCGGCAATGTTCTCGCCATCCACGCCGCGATCGACAAGGTATTGCTTCACCGCCTCGGCGCGTTCCTGAGACAGTTGACGATTGTAGGAATCCGACCCGCGCGAATCCGTGTGCCCGCCGATTTCGACCGAGTAGGCGCTGCAGAAGATGGCGACGCCCGTCACCGCGTCCAGCAGCCGCGCGCTGGCCGGGGAGATGCCGGCCTGGTTCAGCTGGAACTCGATATTGCGGCCCTGCATGGTCTCGACAAAGGCATTCTGGCAATCGGCCAGCGTCATGTCGCTGTCGGCGAGCGTCGCAAGGCTCTGGCCGACGCCGAGGTCACCGCCCTCCACGGCGATGGCATCGACGATCAGGCTGACTTCGCGGGCGCCGTCGGGATCTGACCGGATCGCGGACTCCGCCGCCGCCAGGGCGCGCTCCTTGGAGACCGTGTCGGGCGCCGTGCCGGTCACCGTGGCCACACGGTCACGCACTTTCAGGCCCATCCAGGGAAAGCCGAGGCCGGAGAACTGGTTCACCAGCCCGCCGGCCCATCCGCCGGGAACCGGCGCCGGCGGCGCGGACGCTTCCGGAACGGGCGTTGCCGGGGGCGGCGTGGTGGCGAAGAATTTGCCGTCCTGGAACAGGTAATAGCCTTCCTGCAGGGGCACGCATTCCGGCCCGCCGGCGGCCTGCTCAGATGGGGCGGGCGTCTTCTCTGCCGAGCATGCCGCCATGCCCAGCAGGGACATTGTCGCCACCGTGCCTGCAAGGATGCCGCGAAGTCGAGCCATGACCAAAACCCCTGAATTCTGCCCGGCGCCCTGTCGGCCGGAATTGCCGCAGGGACCATCCAACCTTTGGATTGGCTTGTCAAAACCCTTCGCGGGAAAGGCGAGGGCCTATTTGCCGCCCTTGTAGACGACGCCGCCCTTCATGACGAAATCCACCGATTCCAGCTCCGTCACATCCTTCAGCGGGTCGCCGTTCACGGCGATGATGTCGGCGAACTTGCCGGCCTCGATGGTGCCGATGTCAGCCCACATTTCGACATGTTCGGACGCCACCACGGTCGCCGCCCGGATGGCTTCTTCCGGGGTGAAACCGGCGCCGACCATCAGGGCGAATTCCTGCGCATTGTCGCCATGCTTCGACACGCCTGTATCGGTGCCGAAGGCAATCGTGACCCCGCCTTCATGGGCCCGGCGCAGCATGTCCTGCATCAGCGGGCCGACAATCGCGGCCTTCTCCTTGCTGGCCGCGGGCAGCCAGGGCTCGTTCGCCCATCCGGTCACCGTTGCGCCCGCCAGCACGGTCGGCACCAGGACCGCATCATGCTCCAGGAACAGGGCGATGGTTTCATCATCCGTATACGATCCATGCTCGATGGAATCGATGCCGGCCCGCAGGGCCGCGTCGATGCCGCCCTTGCCGTGGGCATGGGCGGTCACCTTGCGCCCCATGGCGTGCGCCGCCTCGACAATGGCGGTGAGTTCCTCATCGGTGAATTGCTGCTCCAGGCCCGCCCGCGTGTTCGAGAGAACGCCGCCGGTGGCGGTGATCTTGATCACGTCCGCGCCTTCCTTCACCTGCTGGCGCACGGCACGGCGGCAATCGTCGGCGCCATTGCAGATATTCGTGCCGGTGAACAGTGCCATCACTTCCGGCGAATAGCCATTGATGTCGCCATGCCCGCCCGTCACCGCAATTGCCTGCCCAGCCGCACGGATACGCGGCCCGGCGATCCTGCCCTTTGCGATGGCATCGCGCAGGCCGAAGACTGCGTCATTGCTGCCGCCGACATCCTGTACCGTGGTGAAGCCCGCCTGCAGCGTCTTCATGCCGAAGGCCGCGCCGTCGAAGGCCGCATCGACTGCGGTGTCCTCGAAGGTCTTGATCCGGTCGTTCGGCCCGCTCTCGCCGGTGATGTGCACATGGCTGTCGATCAGGCCGGGCAGGACCCAGGCATTGCGCAGATTGATGACCGGAACACCCTTCTCCCCGCCATGATATCCAGGCTGGACGGAGACGATGCGCCCGTCCTTCACTGTGATCGTCTGCTTGCGGAGATATCCCTCGCCGGGCTTGGCCAGCAGGTATCCGGCCTGCACAACCGCATCCTGTGCCGACGCGGTGCCCGCCGCCAGAAGGGCCGCACCAGCCGCCAGTATCCATGCACGCAATTTCATGTCGGGCTTCCCCCTGTTTGTGTCTGTCCCTACTGCCCGTTCGCCGGCCGCGGCGCCGGAAGGTCCAGCCGCGGCTGGTCTGGAAATTTGTCTGTCGATTGCGGGTCCCAGGGCAGGCGCCCGTCTTCCCCGGCCCAGAACACCTGCACCATGCCGGCCAGCGGCGCCCGGCCGGTTTCCTGCCGTACAAGGATGTTCGTGGATCCGACAAAATTGATGTGGTCGCCATGCACCTGGCGCAGGGCGATGGGCTGGTCTTCGACCACGCCGTCAAGCTCCAGCGGCTCGCCTTTCCAGCCACCGGCCTGCGCAAGCACTTCAAGCGTGCCTTCGATGAAACCGTCGATCAGCGCCCGGCTCAGCCCGAACACGACCAGTTCCGGAATGCCCATCTCCTGCAGCCCGACCGTCGTGGTGAAGATCAGCCGGGCCTCCGGATCGGAAGTCGGCTTGCCCACCATGACTTTCGTCCAGCCATCGCGGGCCACCCTGTCGGCGACCGGCTGCAATACCGGGTCCAGCGCCATCAGCGGTCTCCCTAGGCCGGCAGCCGGTCGGCGGGATATCCGGCATAGCTCGCCTTCATCACACCGTGATTGAGCAGCATTTCCGCCACCTGGCGGGTTCCGCTCTCATCGAAGAATTTCGTCCGCATCCAGTAATTCTCGACGCGCCGGCTTTCCGACAGCGCCACAACTTCGCGGCGCAGCACATAGGTCTCGCCCACCAGAAGCGGCCCGTCGATCATGCGGATTTCGAGATCCGCGAACAGGCCGATGGCCGGGCCTTTCACCGGGAATTTCGCCGTGCGGCTGGAATAGTTCCCGATCACGCTGACCATTTCCAGCGGGATCACCGGCTTGCCCCAGGGCGAGGCGGCGGCGTCGGCATACATCGCATGCGGCTCGGTGATCACTTTCAGCTTGTCGTTCAGCGTGAAGGGATAGAGGCCGCCCATATGCTGGTCGGCGCCCATGGTGACGCGTTCTTCGGCCGCGCCGATCATGCCGACCTTCATGTCTTCCAGGATGACCAGCCCTTCCGGCGGGCGCAGCCTGGCCATGCGCGCTTCGAGCAATGTCTCGCCATGGTCCGGGCCGAGCGTGGCGCTCGCCTCCAGAACCGGCGTGCCGTCTTCCTTGAAGGCGCGCGCGGTGGTGCGCGTCGCGCCGGGCGCGGGCCGGTCGATCTCGGCGCGCACTTTCTCGCCCTCGAACACCATGTTCAGGAAGTGGCAGCTGAAACAGCCCCGCTCGAACCAGGCATTGCCCCAGACTTCGGCCAGCAGTGGCACGAATTGCTGGAAATGCGTCGGCCCCTCGATCGGCCCGGCCTTGATGCCCAGCTTCTCGGCCTGGCTGTCATCGTGCAGGCTGGAATGGCCGTCATAGGTCTGTTCCTGCAGCATCTGTGCAGGCGCGCGCAGCGGCCCTGAAAGTATGTCGCTCATCTCATCTCCCTTTTGGCGGACACTGCCACCATTAATTCCCCGCGTCACCCGCCCTGCGGCGTTCCGGCCCGAACCAGAAAGCGAGCGCGCTGAGTGTCAGCAGCGTGCCCGACATGGCCAGTGCCAGCAGGACGGTGCCGTGCCAGCCCGCATGCTCGTAAACCGTCGTCGCCGCCCAGCTGGCAAGCCCGCCGCCGACAAACATCAGCACGATATAGACGGTCATCAGGCGCGTGCGCACGCCCGGCGACAGGCCGAGAAACGTCATCCGGCTGGAGATGTCGATCAGCGGCCCGACCACATTCATCAGGAGGATCGGGATCAGCAATAGCCACAGGCTGTGCCCCAGCGGCCCCAGCAGGCAGACGCCGCAGAAATGCGTCGCCGCGATGATCAGGCGCGCCTTGCGCGGCCCTGTCCGGTCTGCCCAGCCGCCGAGCAGCGGCGTGGTGACCAGGTTGATCAGCGACACGCCGGCGAGGTAGCCCACCGTATCGGTGCCATAGCCCATCTCCGGCCCTGGCAGGTAAAGGCCAAGGCTGAGCCAGACGGCGATAAAGATGCCGAAGCTGATCCCCTGAATGGTTCCCGACAGCAGGATTTCCGGATGCTGCCGGATGAGCGGGAAGACGGACATGACCAGCGCGAAGTGATTGCCCACCGGACGGTCCGCCCCGGTCCGCTCTCGCTCGTCCATGATACGCGGCAGCATCAGCGTGATCGCGCCCATCACGACCGCCGCGATGATGTAGACGGTGCGCCAGCCGAGATGCTCCCCGATCCAGCCCGCCCCGACACGCGCCACCAGGATGCCGGCGATCACGCCGGTGGTCAGCGTCGCCGTCACCCGGCCAAGACGCTCCGGCGCCACGCGCTTGGACGCATAGGCCGGCAGCAGGTAGGGCGTGATCGTCGAGAAACCGAGAAAAGTGGAGCCCGCCAGGAAGACGCGGAAATCATTCGCCAGCATCATCACGATCAGGCCGATGAACTGGCCCGCCGCGAAAATGGTCGCCAGCTTGCGGTTGGAGATCCGGTCGCCCAGCGGCAGCAGGAGGAAAATGCCGAGCGCCAGCGCGATCTGGTTCAGCGCCGGCACCAGCCCGATGCCGGAGGGCGAGACATCGAAATCCTTCGCCACCAGCGCGATGATCGGGTGGATGTAATAGGCATTCGCTGTCACCACCGCGCTCGCCAGCGCCAGCAGGATGATATCCCGACGGGTCAGCTGGCGTGCCGGCGGCTCTTCACCGGATGGGTCGGAGGCGTCTGGTGCGGGGGTGATACATTCCTCCTGCGCCGCGCCGTACTCCTAGAAAGCGTAGCGCATGCTGAACCGCACCTGGCGTGGTTCGACCGGGTGGAAGTGTATATCCTCCACCGGTCCGGCTTCTCCGGCAAGCTGGGACTCGTAGAAATAGGTGATATCGGCATCCTCGGAGTCGAAGGCGTTCAGGAGTTCCAATCCGAAGGTCACATTCCGCCAGTCCACATTCGCCGCGAAGTTCACGACCGTCGTGTCCCCGGCTTCGAGCGAGCCGTCCTCGATCAGGGGCGCGCCACCGAAATGGCGCAGCCGGCCGCTGAAGGTCCATGGATCGAATTTGGCCACGAACCCGCCGCCCAGGACACGCTTCACCGCGCCGGGGATCTCCGTCGCATTGCCCGGAATGTCGAACTCGGCATCCGTCCAGGCCGCGCTGAGGTCTGTCACCAGCCAGTCAACAGGTTGCCAGAACAGGTTCGCCTCGACACCGGTGCGGCTGCTGGCGTCATTCGCCTCCGTCGTGCCGGCATCGCCGACAAAGACCAGCTCGGAGTCGAGGTCCAGCTGGAACAGGGCAACCGATGCCTTCAGGGCCCCAAGCTCGGCCCGCGCACCGATCTCGGCTCCCTCGGCCCGCACAAGGATCGGCACGCGATCGGCCGGATCGCCGCTCGCCGGATCGATTGTGATGGTCGCGCCGCGCACATCATTGGAGTGAAAGCCCTGTCCGTAGCTGGCATAGAGTTCGATCCCGTCCGCCGGCTGCCAGGCAAGTGCAAGGCTGGGTGAAAGCAGCGAGTCGTCGGCACTGCCGCCATTCACCGGAAGGCTATGGGCATCCACATCCGCTTCGTAATAGTCCCCGCGCAGGCCCAGCGTCGTGCGCAGCGTATCGGTGATCGCGAATTCGGCCTCGCCCCAGGCCGCCAGGCTACGTTCTTCAACACTGTCATTGCGCACGGTCGAAATCCGCTGCCGCCCGGCCGTGCGGAACAGTCCGACGTCGGAGATATCATCCACCCGGACGTCTGCACCCAGACGCAATTTTGTCCGCTCGCCAACGGCCCGCTCATGTCGGACAGCAGCGCCATAATAGGTCCGCGCATCATGCTGCTCGAATTCGTCGCCATTGACCGGATCTTCCAGGAAATAGGTGAAGTCCGAGAACAGCGACAATTCATAGTCGGCGGCATAGCCGGTCAGTTCCGTCTCGGACCCGTCCGCATGCGTATAGAGTGCGTGACCGGCAAGGCCGTAGCGGTGCGTCTCTCCGCCAAGATCGGTATCAATGGCCCCGAAGCGGCCGATCTGGCCCGATTGCACGGCGCGGAGCGGTATCTGGTCGGTCGCGGTCCAGGAGGAATCATACACCGATCCCGACACTTCGAACCGCCAGGCGCCGGCCTCGTGCACCAGCTTGGCAAAGCCGTTCAGCTTTTCCAGATCCTGATCGAGATCCCATGGCCCGTCATAGGCCTGCGCTTCGCCGGCCAGCAGGATATGGGTCTGCGGCCCCGTCGCGAAGCTGCCGGCGGCGACGCCGCGGACATATCCATTCTCCCCGACCGAAAGCTGGGCAAAGGCCTGTTCCAGCGTGTCATAGGTCCTGAAGCGGGCGGACCCTGCCGCGGAAAAATCTCCATTGAAGGCCCGGTACGGCCCCTTCCAGTAATCCACCCGCTCGACAATTTCCGGAATGAGGAAGTTGAGGTCCAGATAGCCCTGCCCGTGCCCGTGCGTGCGCAAATTCACCGGCACACCATCGACGCTGGCGGAAAAGTCCGTACCGTGATCGAGATTGAAACCACGCAGGAAATACTGGTTGGCCTTGCCCTCGCCGGAATGCTGGGTCGCCACCGCGCCGGGGATCACTTCGACCAGTTCGCCGACGCGCGAGAGGGGCCGGTCCTCAAAATCGGCATAGCCGACCACGCCCTCGCTCGCCGCGCCCGCCTCGCCGATCAGTTCCAGGCCCCGGCCATGCACGATGACCGCTTCAAGGCGCTCTTCGGTGTCGCCGGCCGGCTCCGCCAGGGCGGGCATCGCCAGGAGTCCGACGAGCCCCGCGCTCAAGCAAATGTGTCTCATTCTCAACCAACTCCTGCTTTTGCCCCAGAGTTATAATATTACATTTTCAAATTGGGATGCGACGCGATGTCTAGCCCGGCATCCCGGCCCGGCGGGCATAGCCGGCGGCGAACTTCGCCAGCGGCACGACCCGCGCCGCATTGCTCTCCGCATTCGCGCTGTTGGCGGTGCCATCGCGCACGCGGCCGATGATGCCCTGCAGGATGCCGGCAAGACGGAAGCCATTATAGGCAAAGTAGTAGTCGAGCTCCGGCAGGCCATCGCGGCCGGTATGCTGGCAATAGAGGTCGACATATTCTTGCATGGTCGGGATGCCCCAGGCCTTGAGGTCCTCGATCCCCATGATCGATCCGCGCGACGAGTCGCCCGGCGGCATCACCCAGTTCATCAGGTGATAGGAAAAGTCCGCCAGCGGATCACCCAGCGTGCAGAGCTCCCAGTCCAGCACCGCGATCACTTTCGGCTCGGTCGGGTGCAGCACCATATTGTCGAGCCGGTAGTCGCCATGCACGATCGTGGTCCTGTCGCCGGGCGGGATGTTCTTCGGCAGCCACTCGATCAGCTGTTCCATTTCCGGAATGTGGATCGTTTCCGACATCTTGTACTGTTTCGTCCAGCGATGGATCTGGCGGGCAACATAGTCGCCTTCCTTGCCGAAGCCTTCGAGGCCGGCGGCGCGCCAGTCGACATTGTGCAGGTCGGCAAAGGTCTTCACCTTCGCCTCATAGATCTTGCGGCGCATGGCCGGTTCGTATTCCGGCAGGGTGCCGTCCCACAGGATGCGGCCTTCCACCATGTCCATGACATAGAACATGGTCCCGATCACCGAATCGTCGGTGCACAGGCCATAGGGCCGTGCAACGGGATAGCCGAGTGGATAGAGCGCCGAGATCGCCCGGAACTCCCGGTCCACGGCATGGGCGCTCGGCAGCAGCTTGCCGGGCGGTTTGCGGCGCATCACGTATTTCTTCTTCGGCGTCACCAGCTGGTAGGTCGGGTTCGACTGGCCGCCCTTGAACTGGCGCACTTCCAGCGGGCCCTCATAGCCCTCGACATTCGCCTCCATCCAGCGGGCGAGGGCGCCTTCGTCGAATTTGTGTGAATCGGCCACCGTCTTGGTTCCGGTGAACATTTCCTGTGCGTTTGGCGCTTCGGCCATGTTCCTGCCCTCATTTCTGCCAGTTTCTGGATTACACCATACTCACCGGCCACGCGGCGCCAAGGCCTGCCGCAACGTCCGCGCCGCCGGCAGCCATTGCATGAGGCCCGGATATGAGACCGATCGAATCCTTTGCTGCCACCCTGATGCTGATCTGCATCGCCTCCGCTACGGTTGCAGGCCTCGTCACCTACATGCTCTGGCGCGAGGCGGACCGGCGTATCCAGCGCTTCCGCCTTGGCCCGGCCCGCAGGGCCCCGGCCGCCCTTCTCCCTGTCGAAACTCACCGGAGCCTCCCATGATCCGTCCAGCCACGACACTCGCCATCCTGGCCCTCGCCGCCCTGCCCGCAGCTGCGATCCCGCTCGATCCGGACCATTTGATCCGGCCGGACCTGCTGGGCCGCGCCCTCGACGCCCTGAAAAGCCACAAGGACGAGGCCGACCCGACCCGCCTCGTCGTGGTCGATTATGCCCGCCGCTCCAGCGAGGCGCGGGCCTATCTGGTCAATCTCGAAACCGGCGGCGTCGACGCCTTCCTCGCCGCCCACGGACGCGGCTCCGACCCCGATCATGACGGCTATCTCGACAATTTCTCCGATGTGCCGGGCTCCTCGGCCAGCCCCGAAGGCGCCTATCTCACGGCCGAGGAATACTGGGGCAAGCACGGCCGCTCGCTCCGCCTCGACGGCATCAGCGACACCAATGCCAATGCCCGCGACCGCGCCATCGTCATCCACGCCGCCGCCTATGCCGAGCCCGAATGGCTGATCCGCTATGGCAAGCTCGGCCGGTCGAATGGCTGCATCGTCTTCTCCGAAGCCGATCTCGGCACCTTCCTGCAGGACGTGCCCGAAGGCACGTTGGTCTTTGTCGGGAGATAGGGCGCCCCCGACAATTTGTTGTCAGCCGGACGTTTCCGCCTAAGGTAACCCCCTCACGGTGAGGGGAGCGCTCACAATGAAATTTCCGGAGGCCCTTGGGCGGTTCCTGCGGCGGACGAAGGCGCCCCCACCTGTCGCAGGGGAAGGTCAGGCCCCGCCGCTGCCCGATCCCGAGACGCCCGCCCCGGCGCGCCTCGACAGGCTGAACCGCTGGCTCACTCTCGGCGCGAATATCGGCGTGCTGCTCGGCCTGGTCGTCCTGATCGTCGAGGTTCGGCAAAACGCGGCGCTCACGCGAACGGCGATGGAGCAGGATGGCAGCCGCGTTCTTGTCGACATAGAGCTGAGCCTGTCGAGGCCCGACATGGCCGAAATCTGGGTCAAATCGATCCGCACCCCGGAGGACCTGACAGCGGCCCAAGCGCGGATGGTGGAAAGCCATCTCGTCGCCCTCCTTTTGCAATGGAATCATTTGTTCGAGATGGAAGCCACAGGGCTCGTCTCCCGCGAACGGATCGAACGGCACATTCGAAACGTTGTGCCATATTATTTCGGCAGCCGCTTTGCGAAGAACTGGTGGCAGTTCGAGCAAGATGGCTGGCAGGGCACCCCGATGTTTGAAGTTGCCGGGCCGATCATCGCGGATGTCGATGAAAGTTACCTGGTCCGCAATCTCGACAATATAAGCATGTCGCCCGTGGCCATACCGCCCCCGGAGGACGCGCCATAATCCTCCGACGCTTCACCCAGCACGTCAAAGACCAGAACTGGTTCGCCGTCGGTCTCGACTTCCTGATCGTGGTGGCCGGTGTGTTCCTCGGCGTCCAGCTCGGCAACTGGAATACCGCGCGCCAGGAACAGGCCGCCTATCGCGACGCCCTCGACCGCTACCGCGCCGAGATCGTCACCAATCTCGATACGCTCGACACGGTCGATGCGGAAAGCGCAACGCGGCTGGAAATAGTCGGGCGCGCCTTCGATGCCCTTCTTTCCTGTGACGACAGCGCCGAGGCGCGACAACTGGTCGAGACAGGCCTGCTCGGCATCATAGGCACGTCCGGCCTGACACTCAGGAGCAGCGCCCTCGATGAGCTGACCGGCACGCAAACCCTGCTCAGCCGCCAGCCGGAAGCCCTGCGCCTGCGCCTTGCGGACACGCGGTACTACATGACGGCGTTCCTGCGCGAGGCCGCCTATATCGAAACCATCCCCCTTGAAGAGCGCATGCAGAACAATCCGATCGTCCGCATCGGGGCGACGCACTCCGAGTCCGGTGACTATATGGGCCAGGACTATTCCCGCCCGCAGCGCAATCTCGAACTCGCCGTTCCGGTCAGCGAGGCCTGCACGGACAATATGCTGATCAAGTCCTTCTACACCTGGGAACGCTGGCAGCTTGCCATACCGGCCGTGACCCGCGTGTTGCGCACCCGCCTGCAGGATGACCTCGACATGCTGGGCGGGCCGCCCGGCGGCTGAACCTGCCTTGATTTAAGCCCGCGCCCCGCTACACCGGCGCCCATGCTCACCATTTCGAACCTCGATTATCAGGTCGAAGCCCGGCCGCTGTTCGAATCTGCCTCGGTGCAGATCGCGGCCGGCTGGAAAGTGGGCCTGGTCGGGCGCAATGGCACCGGCAAGTCGACCCTCCTGCGCCTCATCCGCGAAGATGTGGAGCACCCGACCAATGATGCCGCCATCCGCCTCAACACCGGCGCCCGGCTCGGCTGGGTGGCGCAGGAAGTCGCCCCGACGGATGCGACCATCCTCGACGTCGTGCTCGCCGCCGATGCCGAGCGCCATGTCCTGATGCAGGAAGCCGAAACCGCGACCGACCCGCACCGCATCGGCGAAATCCATGAGCGCCTGACCGATATCGATGCCTGGTCAGCCGAGGCGCGCGCCGCCGAAGTGTTGCACGGGCTCGGCTTTTCCGATGCGGACCTCTCGCGCGCCACCAAGGAATTTTCCGGCGGCTGGCGGATGCGCGCGGCGATGGCCGGCGTGCTGTTCTCGCAGCCGGACTTCCTTCTGCTGGACGAGCCGACCAATTATCTGGACCTCGAAGGCGCCGCCTGGCTGGAGGGCTATATCCGGAAATATCCGTACACGGTCCTGATCGTCAGCCATGACCGGGAGATGCTGAACCGCTGTGTCACGCACACAATGGCACTGGAGCACCTGAAGCTCTCGATCACGCCGGGTGGCTATGACGACTGGCTGAAGCTGCGCGCGGCGAAGCTCGCCCAGCTGGAAAGCCTGCGCGTCAAGCAGGAAAAGAACCGCGCCCACCTGCAGAGCTTTGTCGACCGGTTTCGCTACAAGGAATCCAAGGCCCGACAGGCCCAGTCCCGCATCAAGATGATCGAGAAGATGAAGGAGATCGCGATCCCGGTCGAGGAACGCACGCTGCCCTTCCACTTCCCGCCGCCGGCCGACAAGCTCGCACCGCCCATGCTGGAACTGCGCGATGCCGATCTCGGCTATGGCGAAGGCGCACTGATCCTGAAGAAGGTGAACCTCCGCCTCGACCCGGACGACCGGATCGCGATTGTCGGCGCCAATGGGCAAGGCAAGACGACGCTGGTGAAATCCATCGCCGAACGCCTGCCCCTGATGGCCGGCCAGCGCGTGACGCCGAAAGCTGTGCGCATCGGCTATTTCTCGCAGGACCAGCTCGACGAACTCTCCGAAGGCGACACGGTGATGGACCATGTGCGTCGCCTGCTGCCGCCGGAGACGCTGCCGGTGAAGGTCCGCGCCATCGCCGCCGCCATGGGCTTTTCGCACGAGAAAGTGGAGACGAAGGTCGAGAAGCTCTCGGGCGGTGAGAAAGTGCGCCTTCTTCTCGGCCTGATGTCCCACGCCGCGCCGCACATCCTGATTCTCGACGAGCCGACCTCGCACCTCGACATCGACAGCCGCGAAGCGCTGATCTACGCGCTCAATGACTTTCCGGGCGCCGTCCTGCTGATCACGCACGATGTCTATCTCGCCGAAGCGACGGCCGACCGGCTCTGGCTGGTCAAGGATGGCCGCGCGGTCACCTATGATGGCGACCTTGAAGACTATCGCGCCCTCGTCATGAAGGCTGACCGCGCCGAGGCGAAAGACGCCAAGCCAAAACAGGCCGCCGCGCCGAAGGCAGACGATCCCGAAGCGAAGAAACGTCTCTCTGCCCTGAAGAAACAGGCCCGCGAAGCCGAGGAGCGGATGGAGAAGGCCAACGCCGCCATCGCCCGGATCGACGCGAAGCTCGCCAACGGAAATCCGCCTGCGGACGAGCTGGAGAAACTCCTGAAAGACCGCGCCGCCCATGCCACTGCGGCCGGCGAAGCCGAAGTCCTCTGGCTCGAAGCCGCCGAAGCGCTGGAAACCGGGGCCTAGGCCCTAGGGCCGGCTGGAGATCTGGAACGGATTCCCGTCCGGATCCTTGCCATTGCACATGTCGAACGAGGTGGCCGAGACAACCGGCCCCATCTTCACGCCCCGCCGGATGAGCATGGCGCGGGCGGCGGCAACATCCTTTGCATGGAACACGATCTTCGGCGGGCGCCTGCCGGGCTTGCCACCGTCCTCATGCAGGGCGAGATGGCACGCCCCAGCATCGAAATCGATCCAGCCGGCCTCCCGCCCGGCTGCTTTCAGGCCAATGACGTCCCGGTAGAAGGCCGCCATCGCCTCCATATTGGAAGTGAACAGGATGATGCGCCGGATGTGCAGGTCCATCGATTGTCTCCATCTGTCTTGACGGCATCAGAGTCGGTCGCATTTTTTTCCGCAAGCGGTTTCTGCCTGTCACAAAATGCGCCGCTGTCTCGTCCTGTCCCTGAAACAGGAGAAACCCCATGTGGAAACCCGTCCTCTTCCTCATCGCTGCGCTGAACGGCCTCAACGCGCTCATCATGTGGTTCGCGCCGCAATACTGGTACGATACCGTGCCGGGCGTTGCCATGATGGGGCCGCTCAACTTCCACTTCGTGCGCGATATCGCGCTGGTCTTCGGGATGAGTGCCGGCGCCCTCGCCTGGGGCGCCGTGAAGCTGGACCGCACCGCCGCCGTGATCGGCGCCACCTGGCCCTGCCTGCACGCGCTGTTCCATATCTGGATCTGGGCCACCCATCGCGGCGCACCGTTTGACCAGATTGCCTTCGTCAACCTCGCCGGCATCCAGCTGCCCGCCTGGGCCGCCCTTACCGCCGCCTTCAAATTCCGTACACGGGAGATCTGACCATGATCCGCGCCTTCCTCCATTCATTCGCCCGCAAGATGTCGCGCCGCTACAATTACGACACGACCTATATGCACGAAATCATCGAGGCCTCGCCCGGCGCGGCCATCGCGCTCGGCCGCCTGCCCGGCTTCTACAAATATCGCGGCCCGAAGGCCGGCATTACCGTCTGGATCGGCGCGCTGCTCGCCTCGACGCTGGAAGGCGATTGCGGCCCCTGCGCCCAGCTTGTCGTCGACATGGCACTTGAGAAAGGCGCCGATGCCGGCGTGCTGCAGGCCTGCGCCGAAGGCCGCCCGGAGGATGCCGGCGCCATGGGGCTCGGCTTCCGCTACGCCCGCGCCGCCATTTCCGGCGACCTCGATGTTGACGCGCTCGCCCGCGAGATCGAAGGCGAGTTCGGCCGCAAGGCGCTCATCTCCTGCGCCTATGCCGCCGCCTCCGGCCGGATCTATCCGGTCATCAAGCGCGGCCTCGGCCATGGCAAGGCCTGCCAGCGTCTGGACTTTGCCGGAAAGACGGTGAAGCTCGCCGCATGAGCCCCGACACTGCGATCTTCGAAGCTGAACGGCCGGGCCTGACGGCCCTTTGTTACCGCATGCTGGGCGAGCGGGCGGGCGCCGAGGATGCGGTGCAGGACACCTGGCTGCGCTGGGAACGGGCAGACCATGCCGCCATCGAGAACCCGCGCGCCTGGCTGCGCACCACGGCCACGCGCATCGCCATCGATGCCCTGCGCTCAGCCCGCGCGCGGCGGGAGACCTATCCCGGCCCGTGGCTGCCCGAACCGCTGGTGGAAAGCGACAGCCTCAGCGTGGAAGACAGCTTCTCCCTCGCGCAGGAATGCGAACTCGCCCTGCTCTGGGCGATGGAGCGCCTCTCCCCGCCGGAACGGGCCGCCTTCATCCTGCGCGAAGCCTTCGATGCCGGCTATGACGAGATCGCCGAAGTGACCGGCAAGTCCGAAGCCGCGTGCCGGCAACTGGTCAGCCGCGCGCACCGGCGCCTGCAGGAAAGCGGCCCGCGCTTCGATGCTCCGCCTGCGGAAGTGACCGACCTGCTTCAGCGATTCATGGCCGCCGCCACCGCGCAGGACCATGCCGCCGCCCTCGCCCTCTTCACCGATGGGGCCGTCGCCTACACCGATGGCGGCAAGAAGGCCCGCGCGGCCCTGCGACCGCTGACCGGCCCGGCCGATATCGTGCAGGTGCTGATGGCCGTCACCGCGAAGGAATCGCGCCACGCCGCCGAGTGGACGCTGGAACCCGGCCGCGCCAATGGCGCGCCGGCCCTCGTCCGCCGCTTCAACGGAGCGATCGACATGGTCGTCACGCTGGCTCCGGGGGCGGACGGACGCATCGCCTGGGTCTACGTCATGCGCAATCCCGACAAACTGCCGGGCTAGGCCCTCACCTCCCACGCCCTTCGGGCGCGGGCCCCTCCTCTCCCTGAAGGGAGAGGGGTAACGACGCGGAGCACGGACAAACCCCTCTCCCTCTGGGAGAGGAGGGGCCCGCCAGCGAAGCTGGTGGGAGGTGAGGGCTTAGCCCAGAACCTCGTCGCAAAACGCGGCATGGCGCGCATGGATCGCGTCCAGCGCCTTCAGGATCATCTTCCGGCCAGGATCGAACATCAGTTCCAGCGTGATGCCGCGCAGCGACAGGATCAGCAGGCGGGAATGCACCACACAGGCCTCGATATCGCCCGCGCCGGCCTCCGCCGCGATGCGGCGCACATCCTCGTCGATCTCGATTTCGATGGTCTCGGCAATCGTCTTCAGTTCGCCCGCCAGCTCCGGGTCCCAGCGCGCCGCCATCAGCACTTCCGTCACCGCGACGCCTTCCGGGATCTGCTGTGTCTCCCACACAAAGCGGGACATCCGGCGCAGCCGCTCCACCGGCTTTGCCACCTCATCATAGCGTGCGCGGGTGTCCGCCATCATGCCCTGCATCGCCGCTTCGATGGTTGCCGCCATCAGGGCAAGGCGCGTCGGGAACTGATGCAGCACGGAGCCGCGGGAGATCCCCGCCTTCGCCATCACGGCCTCGATACTGGTGGCCGCATAGCCGCGCTCATTGAGGCAGGCGATGCACGCCGCGATCAGCTGGCGGCGGGTTTCCTCGCCCCGGCTGCTACGGCGCCGGGCACGGGCGTGGGGGGTGAGCGTTCTCCGGTTCATGGGCCTGATCCTTCCCGGAAAATTCCAAACTAGTCAATATTGACTAATTTTGTGTTTGCGCTAGCGTTCCCCCATGAGAGGCCGGCAAACGGCCCCGCCCGGAGGATCCCGAATGCCCGACACTGCCCCGCCCACAGAGCCCGCCGCCACGGCCGGCTACCAGATTTTCCGCACATCCACGTCGCCGTCGCTCGACGAGACGGCGCATATGGAAGTGGCGGACATGACCGCAGACCTCGAAGCCGGCATCACGGTCGCCCTCGAGGCGGGCTTTGCCGAGGGCAATGTGGTGAAGACTCTGTTCTCCCAGCCGGGCTTCAGCCTCACCTATGCCTGGTTCAAGTCCGGCTTCCCGCTTCCTCTGCATACGCACAATTCCGATTGCCTCTACTATGTCGTGGCCGGCAGCCTGCAGCTCGGCACGGAAACGCTGGGCCCCGGCGACGGCTTCTTCCTCGGCGCGGGCAAGGCCTATCGCTACACGCCGGGGCCGGACGGCGTTGAAGTGCTGGAATTCCGCACGCAGGAGAATTTCGACATCAAATTCCTCGCGAAAACCCTGCCCGCCTGGCAGAAGATTTCCAACGTCATCGCGGATCGCCGCTCCGCCTGGGCGGATGAGCAGCCTCCCAGCTCCATCCTGTCCTGAGCGGAGCGGCAAACCATGGGCCAACGTTTCGAAGACAAGGTCGCCATCGTCACCGGCGCCGCTTCCGGCATCGGCGCGGCCACGGCCCGCCTGTTCGCCCGTGAAGGCGCAAAAGTCGTCCTCGCCGATATCGGGGATGAAGGCGGGGCGACACTGGCAAAGGATATCGGCGGCCTCGCCGTGAAGACGGACGTGTCGAAAGAGGCCGACATTGCCGCCCTCATCCGCACAGTGGTGGACACGTATGGCCGCATCGACATCCTCTTCAACAATGCCGGCATCGGCAGTTTCGGCTCCACGGTCGAACTGCCGCCGGACCAGTGGGAACAGGTGATCGCGGTGGACCTGCACAGCGTCTACTATGCCTGCCACCACGCCATCCCGCACATGAAGCCCGGCAGCGCCATCGTGAACACGGCATCGATTTCAGGCCTGGGTGGGGACTTCAGGTTTGCCGCCTACAACGCGGCGAAGGGCGCGGTGATCAATTACACACGGGCGTTGGCCATAGACCATGCGCGCGACGGCATACGCGTCAATGCGCTCTGCCCGGGCCTCGTCGACACGCCGATCACGGCAGGGCTGAACCAGATGGCCGGCCTGCGCGAGGAATGGACGCGCCGCATCCCGATGGGGCGGCCGGCGCAGCCGGAAGAAATGGCCGCTGTCGTCGCCTTCCTCGCCTCCGATGATGCCTCCTATGTCACCGGCACGATCATGGTGGCAGACGGCGGCACCACGGCGCATACCGGCCAGCCGGAAGTCGCCCTCT
>JAGQRO010000099.1 GCA_020425315.1 Hyphomonas sp.
GCGGCGCGGAAGTGGACAATATCCTCCGCTTCGAGAAGGATTTCCCCGGCGCGAAAGTGATCCGGCTGGAACGAAATTACCGCTCGACGAAGCATATCCTCGCGGCGGCGTCGTCTGTGATTGCGCACAATCGCGGCCGCCTCGGCAAGACGCTCTATGTCGGCGACGACAACAAGGTCGAGAATATCGACGCCGGCAAGGTGAAGGTGCGCGGCCTGTGGGATGGGGAGGCGGAAAGCCGTCTCATCGCGGACGATATCGAAAGCTGGGTGCGCGGCGGCGGGCGGCATGACGATTGCGCCGTGCTGGTGCGCGCCTCATGGCAGATGCGGGCGTTCGAGGAACGGTTCATCCTGCTGGGCATTCCCTATCGCGTCATCGGCGGGCCACGTTTCTTCGAGCGGGCGGAAATCCGCGATGCACTGGCTTATCTCCGCCTCATCCGCTCGCCGGACGACGACCTTGCCTTCGAGCGCGTCGTGAACGAGCCGAAGCGCGGTGTGGGCAATACGTCGCTGGCGAAGCTGCAGGCCTATGCGCGGCAGGACGGGCGCAGCCTGTTCGTGTTGACGCCGATGGTGCTGCAGACGGACGAGATCAAGGGCGCGGCGAAGACGGGCCTCACGCGCTTTATCGACCAGATCAATCTCTGGCGCGACCGGCTGGCCAACGGCATGCCGCATACGGAGCTTGCCGAAGTGATCCTCGAAGAGTCCGGCTATACCGACATGCTGCAGAAGGACCGCAGCCCGCAGGCGCAGACGCGGCTCGATAACCTGAAGGAACTTGTCCGCGCGATGGGCGAGTTCGACTCGCTCGCCGGTTTCCTAGAGCATGTGGAACTGGTGATGGACGCCTCCAGCGGCGGCGCGGATGAGGACCAGGTGCAGATCCTGACGCTGCACGCCGCCAAGGGCCTCGAATGGCCGTGCGTCTTCCTGCCGGGCTGGGAGGAGGAAGTGTTTCCCTCCCGCCGCAGCCTGGATGAGAGTGGCCTGAAAGGCCTCGAAGAGGAACGCCGGCTCGCCTATGTCGGCATCACGCGGGCGCGCGAGCAGGCCTATATCTCCTTCGTCGCCAACCGGCAGATATATGGCCGCTGGCAGAGCGTCATTCCGAGCCGGTTCATCGACGAACTGCCGCACGAGAATGTCGAAGTGATTTCCGAGACCGGCTATTCCGGCATGCCGGGCGGCGACTCCGGCTTTGCCGGCAGTGTCGAGGACCTTGGCGAGCGCAGCAACTATCAAAGCCCCGGCTGGCGGCGCCTGAAGGAGAATGCCGGAAAGTATCAGAACACGGGCGCGCCGCGCGATGCTTCAAACCTCACCGCCACAAGCGGCGGGCCGGAAGCCTTCAGCAAGGGCCAGCGCGTGTTCCACGACAAGTTCGGCTATGGCCGCGTCGCCTTCACCGAGGGCAACAAGCTGACCGTGGACTTCGAAAAGACCGGCCGCAAGAAAGTGATCGCCACCTTCGTGACACTGGCCTGAATTCGAATTTCTATTCGGGCGTTACGAACCCAGTTTGTTATCGGCTCCCACATGCATTTCCATCGTGTGCGTAGGATGAAATTACACCTTGGGAATCCACTACAAATGTCACTTCGCAGTTTAGATGTTTGTCGGTTCCCCACTCATCCGACCAAACGAGAGCGCGAGACCCATCCGTTAGCTCGATAACGCGGTCTGGTGCGCCCCAAGATGAGACTATCGAGGATTCAGTAGACCCAATCCAACTGTCGAGCGTCAGTTCTGTCTTTTCGATAGAAGTGCAGCCCACCAGCAAAAGCGCCAACGCAAAGTGTCTCAAGTCACCCTCCAATTATCCACTACTTTCCACGATACCCCAAAAGGTCGGGAGATACCCTGCCAAAAGCGACGACCCCGCCTTGTATGACCATCCGATAGTTTCTGAGTTTCCGGAAAAAGTGCAGCGCCGGGGCAAGGCCTGTCAGGGGAGGAAACCAGGCGGGGCGTCATGGGAGGGGAGGAAACGCTGCTCTCCCGGCGCTGCAGGTCCTTTCTGGCATGGGCCCGCTGAGCGCATTCCGAATGCGGCGTTCATTTTGCCTTCAGGCTGAAGGGCTCACTCGGCGGCGGGCGGCACGGCCTCGTCATCATTCGCACTGCTCGGCGAGCGGAAGCCGCCATCGTGTGTCAGCAATTCGACACGGCCGCTCACGGGCCGGCGGCCAAGTATGGCGTTCCAGCGGTTCAGCACCCAGCCGCGGGCGCGGCGCAGGCGGGCGATGACCCAGCGAAGCACGGCCATGAAGCGCGGAACGAACCAGGCCGCGAACCTGCGGAAGGCGCGCCCCGTGCGCGTCGGCACCAGCAGCCAGACCGGCGTCACCAGCAGGATCATGATGGTGGAGAAGGCAAGGCCGAACACGACGGCCGTCGCTAGCTGCACCCACCATTCGGCCGAGGCGCCGCCGACGCTGATCGATCCCTGCGCGAAGTTCACGCTGATCATGTAGATCATCGGCAACAGGCCGCAGATGGTTGTGCCGGTGGTCAGCAGGATCGGGCGGATCCGCTGCGCGGCGGTGGCCACGGCGGCCTCCTCCGGCGTGCGGCCGTCCTTCAGGAGGCGGTTAAACGTGTCGATCAGCACGATATTGTTGTTCACCACGATGCCCGCCAGCGCGACTACGCCCGTGCCGAGCATCAGGATGGAGACATAGGGCAGCGCCAGCTGAACGCCGACCAGAACGCCGGCGGTGGAGATGATCACGGCCGACAGGGTGAGCGCCACCTGCCAGAAATTGTTGAACTCCCACAGAAGGATCACCGCCATCATGAAGAGGGCGGCCATCGCGGCGGCGCCGAAGAATTTCATCGCCTCGGCATTGTCTTCATCGGCGCCCTCGAACAGGATTTCGACCGAGGACGGAATACCCTGCGTGTCGAGCCAGGCTTTCACATCAGCCACGAGGGCAGCGCCGGCGCCTTGTTCCACGGCATTGGCACGCACGTTGATGACACGCTTGCCGTCGCGGCGTTCGATCTGGCTGACGCGCGGGGCGGGCGTGCGCTGAACGAACAGCGACAGCGGCACATTGCCCTGCGGCGTGGCGATGCGCAGCGTGTCGATGGCGCTGGCATTACGGGCGTCCTTGGGGAAGCGGACGCGGATGTCCACTTCATCCGGCGCATCGTCCGGCCGGTAGCGGCCGACGAGAATGCCATTGGTGATGAGCTGCACGGCGGCGCCCACCTGGGCGATGTCGACGCCATACTTGCCGGCTTCGGCGCGGTCCACGGTCAGGCGGTATTCGATGCCGGGCAGGGGGCGCGTGTCGTCAATTTCGTGCACGTCGGAGCGGGATTCGAGATAGGCGCGCAGGCGCGTGGCGACATCGGTCAGCGCCGGCTGGTCTTCCGACAGAAGAACAACCTGCAGGTCCTTGCCGGCGGGCGGGCCCTGTTCGCGGGCGGCAATCTCGAAGCGCAGGCCCGGCACATGGGACAGCCGTTCACGGACTTTCTCCAGCGTCACGCGGCCATCATGCACGCCGTCGGCGGTGGTGATGTCGAGCAGCATCTGGCCGATCGCGTCCACCGGCTTGTCGCTTGCGCCATCCATGCTGAAGCCTTCGCCGCCCCGGCCGGAGCGCGAGGAGATGGCTTCGATTCCGTCCATGCCGGAAATCGCAGCCTCGGCGCGGCGGACAAGCGCGATTTCCTCGGCGGCGGATATGGCGCCCTGCGCCTGCACGAAGACGAAGGCCTGTTCGGGCTCAAGGTCGAGGAAGAATTCGGAGCGGTGCGGGGTCGAGGCGAACCACATGAAGATGGCGATCACGGCGGAGATCGCAACGCCGGTGACCATCCACGGCCGGGCGATCAGCGATTTCACCACCCGCACATAGGAACCGAGCCAGCCCTGGGCCTGTTCCGGGTCTGCGTCTGCGGCGAGCGCGGCAAGGTCTTCATTCGTGCCTTCCGGGCGCGCGCCGATGACCGAGCCCAGAACCGGCAGGAAGATCAGCGCCATGGCGAGCGAGGCCGCGAGCACGAAGATCAGGGTGATCGGCAGATAGGCCATGAACTTGCCGGGCATGGAGTTCCAGAACAGGAACGGCACGAAAGCGGCGAGCGTGGTGAGCGTCGAGGAGACGACCGGCCAGAACATGCGCTTGCCGGCCATGGCATAGGCCTCTTTGCGCTCCAGTCCTTCGGCCATTTTGCGGTCGGCATATTCGGTGACGACGATGGCGCCATCGACGAGGATACCCACCGCGATGACCATGCCGAACATGACCATCATGTTGATCGTGTAGCCGAAGGCGCCGAGCAGCAGGAAGGCCATCACGAAGGATGACGGGATCGAGATGCCGACCAGCAGGGCCGAGCGCCAGCCGAGCGCGGCGACGCAGATGATCATCACCAGGATCACGGCGGTGACGATGGAGCTTTGCAGCTGGCCGAGATTGTCGCCGATCTGTTCGGAAACGTCGGACGTGACCACCGCCTTCACCGTGGAGGGCCAGTTTTCCTGTTCCTTGGCGATGGTCTCGCGCACGAAATTGGCCGTGTCGAGAATGTTCGCGCCGGAGCGTTTGACCACTTCGACCAGAAGGGCGTTTTCGCCATTGAAGGTGGCGTAGCCGGTGCGGTCCTTATAAGTGCGGCGGATTTCGGCCACGTCCTGCAGACGCACGACGGCGTTCTCGGTGCGCTTTACCGGCAGGTTCAGTGCGTCGGTGGCGCTTTCGATCAGGCCCGGCACCTTGACGGCAAAGCTGCCCTCGCCGGTATCGATCTCGCCGGCCGGCACGAGCTGGTTGTTGGCGACGACGACCTGGTAAATCTCCTGATAGGAGATGTTGTAGGTTTCGAGCTTGGCCGGATCGACAACGATCTCCAGCACGTCCTCGCGCCGGCCCTGTACGCGGGCTTCGAGGATGCCGGCATTGCGCTCCAGCTGGTCGCTGAGATGTTCCGCGATCTGATTGAGGCCGCGTTCGGGAATGTCGCCATAGAGATTCACCACCATGACGGGGAATTGCGAGGCGTTGAACTCGGTGATGATCGGCTCGCGCGCGTCCTGGGGGAAATAGCGCTTGGCGAGGTCGACCTTGTCCTTCACGTCCAGCACGGCCTGGTCGACATCGACGTCGATCTCGAATTCGAGCAGCAGCAGGCCCGCGCCCTCGGCGCCATAGCCGTTGAACGTGTCGAGGCCCTCGATCGACTGGATTTCCTGTTCGATCGGCTTGACCAGAAGGCGCTCGGCGTCTTCCGGCGTCACACCGGCCAGCGGCACGGTGATCATCACGAACGGGATCGGGATGTCCGGGTCGGCTTCCTTGGGCAGTTTGGCATAGGTGACGCCGCCTGCGATGATCGCGCAGATCAGGATGGCGAGCACCATGCGTGCCCGCCCGATGGCGCCGTCGACGATACTCGTCATGGTTGCGCCCCGCCGGCCGCGACGGGCTTCACCTGAGTGCCTTCGCTCAGATAGTCCTGTCCGAGGGAAATCACCTTCGCCGTCTGCGGCAGGCCGGTGACCCAGGCGCCCTGCGGCGTCTCGTCGATCACGCGGATGGGCGCGAACTGGACCGTATTGTTGGCCTCGACATAGCGCACGCCAAGGCGGCCATCATCGGCCAGGGTCAGCAGGCCGGCGGAAATCAGTGTGGCCGGCACTTCGCTGACCGGCACGGAGAGCTCGGCCGTGATGCCGGCGGGCACTTCATCCGTGCCCGCATCGATTTCGGCTTCGACCAGGAAGGTGCGCGTCGGGCCATCGGCCGTGCGCGCCACATAGCGCAGCTTCACCGGATAGGACCGGCCATTGACCAGCCGCACCATGCCTTCCATGCCGGAGGTGAGGTGGCCGGCTTCCTGTTCGGACAATTGGGCCGACACGATCACCGGGCTCATGTCCACCAGCACGCCGCAGGGCGAGCCGGGGCCGAGGAAGTCGCCGGCTTCGGCGATCCGGGTTTCGTAGATGCCGTCGAAGGGCGCGCGGATCTGCGTCTTGGAGAGTTCCACCTTGGCCGTGTTGACGGCGGCCTCGGCCGCGTCGAGCTGGGCCTTGGCGGCGGTGGCGCGATTGGCCGGGGCAAGGCCCTTGTCAGCGAGCGAGATGGCGGCGTCATAGTCCACTTGCGCGGCGTTGCGGGCGGCTTCGGCCTCGCGCACGCGGGCGGCCCGGGCCTCGACATCGAGGCCGCAGAGCAGGGTGCCCTTGCGCACGAAGGCGCCTTCGGTGGCCGGCGTGGCGACGACATTGCCGGACGTGCCGGCTTTCACGGTGACGCTCTTGTCCGGTGCGGTGCGGCCCTTGGCGGTGACGTTCAGCATGTGCGGCTGGGCACTCAGCGTCTGGATCACGGCCTCAGGCGCGGTTTCCGCCTTCTCGACCTTCGGGGCCTCCCGCTGCGATGTCAGGCTGCCGCGCTCAAAGCTCTTGAAGCCAAACCAGGCGACAAGGACAGCGACAATCATTGCGGCGATGAAGAAAGATTTGTTCACGGGAGGCGTCTTTCGGCGATTTTTCGTAGCACATATAGGGCTCCGCGTCGCAGTCTGAAGCGCCGCAGGCAGCTTTCCTTAGCAGCGTTGCATTGCAAACACGCAAAGGCTGCTCACGAGTTTGATAAAACCGGGCAGCGATTGGTTAATCGATTACGTCGGGGAAAGCTGAAATCAGATCCAGCGCCGCCATCTCAGCACGGCCAGCGTGACGAGCGTGGACAGGGAGAGGCCCACCACGAGTAACGCAAAGGCCGAGCCGCTGCCCGAGCCCGGCATGCCGCCCAGATTCACGCCGAACAGGCCGGTCACAAAGCTCAGCGGCAGGAACACTGCCGACAGGATGGCCAGCACGAACAGGCGCTGATTGGTTTCCTCCGTGCTCTCCTGGATCAGCTCTTCCTGCAGCACGGTGGACCGCTCGCGGACGGTTTCGATCAGTTCCGACATGCGGGTCACCCGGTCCATCGTCTCTCGCAGGTAATATGCGTCCTGGTCCGTGAACATGCCGGCCTGCGGGCCTTCGCGCACCAGGGTGGCCAGGGCGTCGCGCTGCGGGGCGAGATAGCGGCGCATCTGCAGGACGCGGCGCCGGAACTCCGGCAATGCCGAGCGCGACAGCTTCACCTTCGGATCGAGCAGGTCATCCTCATACTGGTCGACTTCATCATCCAGCGCGGTGATCACCGGTTCCATCCGGTCGGTCAGCGCATTGGCGAGCGCGGCGACAAGGCCGCCATTGGAGTCCGGCACATCGCCGGCACGGACGCGGGCATCGACATCGCGGGCCGACTGCAGCACCCGGGCGCGCATCGTCACCAGCAAATGCTCGCTCGCCCACATGCGCAGGGCCACCATGTCCTCCGGCTCGGACCCCTCATTGAGGTTCACGCCGCGCAGATTGATGAGGAAGCCCTGGCCATGCTTCGTGGCCCGCGGACGGGTTTCTTCCTGCAGCAGCGCCTGCACAGTCAGCCAGTCGAGCCCGCTCTTGGAGAGGAGCCAGGCCTGCCCACTTTTCGACTGGCGGTTGAGGTGCAGCCAGACGCGCTGGAAGCGGGCGATGCTGCCATCCTCCACGTCTTGCCAGGTCAGCTGGCGCGGCAGCTCGCCAGCCTCGAACCCGTAGCCGAAGAGCAACGGCTCGACATCCGGGATGGCGGCGTCGCTCATCTAGAAGGCCGAGACCGGCGGGATGCGCCCGGCCCAGGGGCGGGCAAGTTCGAGTTCGAGCGCCAGTTCGAACAGCAACTGGTCGTCGCCGCGCTTGCCGGAGAACATCGAGCCGACCGGCAGGCCGGACGGTGTCCAGCCAAGCGGCACGCTCACTGAGGCAGCACCGGCCACATTCATCGGCGCGGTGAAGGCGGCGAAGGTGACGACGCGCTGCATCAGCGTGTCATAGTCCACCGTCGGGGCCTGCTCGCCGATCGGCACGGCGGGGCTGCCGGTGACCGGCGTCAGCAGCACGTCGATGTCACTGAACATGCGGTGGTAGAGGTCTTCATAGGCCAGCAGCCAGGCGATGGTGTCGCTGATCTCGTCCTGGCGCGCCTGGAACATGCCGGCGAGGCCGAGCGTCCAGGGCTCGACAATCTCCGGACTGATCGGCTTGCCGGTGAAATCGCTCGCCTGCTGGCAGAACTGCGCCGCACCGGAGGCCCAGTAGAGCAGGAACTTGTCGAGGAAGTCCTCGCCGTCGAGGGCAGGCGTATAGTCGACCACTTCATGGCCAAGGTCGCGGCAAAGCTGTGCCGTTTCAGCGAGAGCGGCCTTGGTCTCGTCGGCCACCGGCGTGCCGGCATAGGCGTCCGTGGTGAAACCGATCTTCAGCCGGCGTTCCAGCGGCAGCACTTCGGCCGGCAGCGGCGCATAGGTGCCGTCATTGACTTGCGAAGCACGAAACAGGCTGATCGAGTCCCGCACTGAGATGGTGACGGCGTGCTGCACGGAAATGTCCACCGGCGGCGGGTCGCCGGCGCCTTCGCGGGCCGGCAGCTGGCCGCGTGAGGGTTTCAGGCCGAAGACGCCGTTTGTGCTGGCCGGGATGCGGATCGAGCCGCCGCCATCGCTGGCATGGGCGAACGGCACAACGCGTGCCGCGACCAGCGCCGCCGCCCCGCCGGACGATCCGCCGACCATGCGCCCGGTATCCCACGGATTGCGCGAGGCGCCGGTCACCAGCGGTTCGGTCGAGGAGATGAGGCCCATTTCGGGCGAGGTGGACTTGCCGAGGCAGACCACGCCGGCGGCGCGCCACTTGCCCTGATGGGGGTCATCCTCCGGCGCGATATAGCCCTTGAAGGCGCGCGAGCCGAACATGGTCGGCGCGCCTTTCCAGTTGTGAAGGTCCTTGATGAAGGTCGGCACGC
>JAGQRO010000100.1 GCA_020425315.1 Hyphomonas sp.
TCCGCCCCCGGACCTTCCGGTCCACCTGTTCCCGTTCTGGCCGTGGATCTGGTTCCAGCGCCTGATGCTGAAGCGCTGGGTGCGGGAAACCTATGGCAAGGGCACGCCTTTCCGCTGGACGGTCAATTTCTATGGCGACGTGATCCTGCTGGAAGTCTGCGACCCCCGGGCACGGCGGAAGACGCCGGACTGGCTGACGCCGCCGCCGCATCCGAACAAGCGGATTGCGGCGGCGCTGAGCGGCGAGTTGATGCAGCCCCTCTCCCTCGGGAGAGGGGTTGGGGTGAGGGGTCAAGGCATCGCCGCCATGGGCGCATTCGCGTGCGCGGCAATTTCGTCGCCCCTCATCCCCAACCTCTTCTCCCCGGGGAGAAGGGGTTATTCCCTGCCCCTGCCGGAACCCTAGGCCCGCCCACAGCTCCGTAAACTGATCACGTCTTCCAAGCGCCTTTACGGGCGCCGCAGGTGCTGGGACCAACATACATCTTGCGCCGGCACCGAAGCCCTCCGATACTGCCCTCCATGAAACGCCTCATCCCCCTGCTCGCGCTCGCTGCGGCCTGCGCGTCCCCGCCGCCGGTGCCTGCCAGTGCGCCGCCGCCCCATCCGCTCGACTGGATGAGCGGCTGCTGGCAGACCGCCAATGGCGGCTATCGCGAAGTCTGGTCGCCGGCCGATCACGGTTACCTCTTCGGCTATGCGCTGACCCTGCGCGACGGACGGCCCGTCTTCTTCGAACAGTCGCGCATCGATCCCGGCGAGGTGTTCACCTTCAACGCCTATCCCGCCGGCGAAGGCCCGACCCAGTTCACGGAAACGGCGCGCACGGAGAGTTCGATCACTTTCTCCGCGCCGGAACATGACTATCCGCAAGTGGTGGCCTATGAGCGCACGCGGTCCGGCCTCAGTGCGCGCATCTCACTGATGGACGGGTCGAAACGGCAGGATTTCGTCTTCCGCGCCTGCGCGAACTAGACCGGATCGTCCGGCCGTTTCAGCGGCGCCGGCTCCCCGCCGAAGGCGCCGGCATAGTGCGGCTTCAGCAGCGCCGCGAAGGCCTCCTGCGGAATTGTGACATGGTAGGCACCTTCCGCATACGAACCGATATCATAGGGCGCAAAGTGCAGCGCGAGTCCGCCAATCTTGCCCGCCTCTACGGACGCAACCAGGCTCGCATCCACGCCGAGAATGTCGCCGCCGATGGCGTCCTTCGCTTCGCCGAGCAGCATGTCGAGATTTGATGTATCGCCAGTCCTGAGAGCCTTTTCCGTTTCCAGCGCGCGGAACACCGGTCCTTCCAGCGCCGCATTCGCCGCCGCCGGGTCCTCGAACAGGTCCTTCAGGCGCAACTGGTCGCCGGTCAGCGTGTCATAGATCCGTCCATCGGTGAAATAATTGCCGTGCGCGCCACCGGTATCTGCATACTGAAAGCCCTCCAGCCCCGCGAGCCCGCCGCCGGCGCCGGTGAGCCGCCAATCGATGCGCAGGACATAGGGGCGGAAATAGTCCGGGTCGGCTTCCTTGTAGGCGGCGGCATCTTCCTGGGTCGCGGCAAGGCGGATGCGGGCATCCTCCACCACATCCATCGCCATGGCGGGCGCATAGCCGAAGATCGGCTCGGCGAACGTGATGTCCGCCTTTACCGTGTCGCTGTCGACCGAAATCGCGCGCGGCAGGTCAGCCACCGACACTTCATGCGGATCGGGGATCGCTGCGGCCGGCTGCACCGGCGTTTCATCCCCGCCGGCGACGGAGGCTGCGGGCGGCACAGTCTCATCCGGCTCCGCCGTCGTCTTCGCACACCCGGCAAGCGACAAGGCGAGAGCAGCGGACAGGCAGGCAGTACGGATCATGAGGTCACCTTAGAGGCTTAGCAGTTCGGCGTCACCGCCTTGCGCCGTGATATTCACCGTCACCGTCCGTTCGGTGGCGAAACGGTGGAGATAATGCGGCCCGCCGGCTTTCGGCCCGGTGCCGGAAAGCCCCTCGCCCCCGAAGGGCTGGACACCGACCACCGCGCCGATCATCGAGCGGTTCACATAGCAGTTCCCCGCCGGCACCGCCGCCTGCACGGCCCGGTGGAAACTCTCCAGCCGCGAATGCACGCCCAGCGTCAGGCCATAGCCCTTGGCATGCAGCGCCGCGCCGACCTTGGCGATCTCGTCCGGATCATAGCGCAGGACATGCAGGATGGGCCCGAACTTCTCCTCCGTGAGCTGATCGAGCGAGGAGATCTCCACCAGTGCCGGGCCAAAGCCATAACCCTCGCGCGCCATCGGCCCGGCATCGGCCTGGTGCAGCACTTTCGCGGAGACATGCATCGCATCGAGATGCGCCTGCAGACTGGCGCGGGCCTCGGCATCGATGACCGGGCCGACATCGGTGTCGGCCTGGGCCGGATCGCCGAGCTTCAACTCGTCCATCGCGCCCTTCAGGCCCTCGATGAGATTGTCGGCCGTCGCCTTCGGCAGGAAGGCAATGCGCAGGGCGGAGCAGCGCTGGCCCGCAGAGCCGAAGGCGGAGATGATCATGTCGTCGATCACCTGCTCGCGCAGCGCCGTCGTGTCCACGAACAGGCCGTTGAGCCCGCCGGTCTCCGCGATCAGCGGGATGATCGGCCCGTCGCGCCCGGCCAGCGTCCTGTTGATCAGCCGCGCCGTGCCCGTGCCGCCGGTGAAGCAGACGCCGGAGACGCGCAGGTCCGAGGTCAGCGCCGCGCCGACGGTCTCTCCCCTGCCGGGCAGCAGGTGGAGCGCATCGACCGGCAGGCCCGCCTTGTGGAACAGTTTCACCGCTTCGAACGCGATCAGCGGCGTCTGCTCGGCGGGCTTCGCAATAACCGTATTGCCGGCGGCAAGCGCGGCGGCGATCTGGCCGGTGAAGATGGCGAGCGGGAAGTTCCACGGGGAGATGCAGCAAAAGACGCCGCGCCCGTGCAGGGAAAGATGGTTGGTCTCCCCCGTCGGCCCCGGCAGGCGCACCGGCCCGGCGAAATCCTTCTCGGCCTGAACGGCGTAGTAACGGCAGAAGTCCACCGCCTCGCGCACTTCGGCGATGCCGTCCTCCAGCGTCTTGCCGGCTTCCTGCGCCATCAGGGCGATGAGGCGATGCATGTTCGCCTCCATCGCATCGGCCATGGCGCGCAGGTGCTGGGCACGCTTCGGCCCGCCGAGACGGTCCCATTCCGGCTGGAAGGCTGTGGCGGCATCAAGCGCATGGCCGATGGCGTCTGCATCGGCCTCCCGGCAGGCACCGATCACCGTCTCTGTCCGGAAGGGCGCGCGGATATGATCCCCGCCACCGGTCTCCGCCTTGCCGGAGACGATGGGTCCGGCGGCAATCGCCGGGCTGTCGCGGAACTTGCGGATCTCCGCCGCCATCGTGTCGCGCACGGCTTTCTGGCTGAGGTCGAGCCCGGCGGAATTGCGCCGCTCCGGCCCATAGAGGCGCGGCGGCGTCGGGATGCGCGGATGGCGGCGCGGGCCGGCCTCCACTTTCGCAATCGGATCGGCCACGACCTGCTCGGCCGGCACGTCCGGATCGAGGAAGGAGTGCACGAAGCTCGTATTCGCGCCGTTCTCAAGCAGGCGGCGGACGAGATACGGCAACAAGTCCTCATGCGCGCCCACCGGCGCGTAGACGCGCACGCGATTGCCGGCGCCCGCTGCATCATAGAGCGGCTCACCCATGCCATGCAGGCGCTGGAACTCGAAGCCGGTGACACCCATCGCCTCCGCCATCAGGTCGACGGCGGCGAGCGTGTGAGCATTGTGCGTAGCGAATTGCGGATAGATGACGGGCGCGGCTTCCAGCAGTTTCTTCGCGCAGGCAAGATAGTGGAAGTCCGTCCCCTGCTTCGTAGTGAAGACCGGGAAGTTCGGGTCACCCTCGACCTGCGCGCGCTTGATCTCGCTGTCCCAGTAAGCGCCCTTCACAAGGCGCACCATGAAGCGCTGGCGCGTCTCCCCGGCGAGCTGAGCAAGGCGCTCAATTACGCCGCCGGCGCGTTTCTGGTAGGCCTGCACGGCAAGGCCGAGACCGGTCCAGTCTTTCAGGGAGGGCTCGCGTGCCAGCCGTTCGAACAGTTTCAGGCTGAGGACCAGTCGGTCGGCCTCTTCCGCATCGAGGCAGAGATTGATGTTCGCCTTCGCCGCCTGTTCGCAGAGCGCAAGCACGTCCGGATACATCTCCGCCATGACGCGCGCTTCGTTCACGGCCTGATAGCGCGGATGCAGCGCGGACAGCTTCACCGACACGCCATTGGCATGTTCCGGCGCTGCGCTGGAATCCTTCTCGGCGGCGACGGCATCGATGGCGCCCTGATAGGCTTTCAGGTAACGGGCCGCGTCGGCCGCGGTGCGGGCGCCCTCCCCCAGCATGTCGAAGCTGAAATGGGCTGCCTCGCCGGCCTTTACCATGCGATTGCCGCGCCGGATCGCATCCTTGACGTTCCGCCCAAGGACGAACTGTTCGCCCATGATGCGCATGGCCTGCATCATGGCGGCGCGGATCACCGGCTCGCCACTCTCACGGATCAGGCCGGAGAGGAAGGCGCCCGGGCCCTTGCGGGCGGCATCCGGCACGCCGATCACCCGGCCGGTCAGCATCAGGCCCCAGGTGGACGCATTGACCAGCCAGGACTCCGACTGGCCCTGATGGGCGCCCCAATTGCCGGAGCGGATCTTCTCCGCGATCAGTTCGTCGCGCGTCTCGGCATCGGGCACGCGCAGCAGGGCCTCGGCGAGGCACATCAGGGCGAGGCCCTCGGCATTCGACAGGCCGAACTCTTCGAGGAAGCTCTCCATCATGCCCTTGCGCCGGCCCTTGGCACGGGCGGTCTCGACAAGATCCAGCGCGCGGCGGCGGGCTGCCTGGCGCAGCGCATCACTGAGAGGCGCCTCTTTCAGGAGCGAATCGAGCAGCGCCTCCTCGTCAGCAAATTTGGACGCGTCGAGGCTGTCCCAGTCGATGGCGGATTTTGTGAGTGTGTCGGGCATGGGATTTCCGGTCGGATGGCCAGCAGGATTGGCCGCCATGTGGCGCCGACAGGCCGGGCGCGTCAACGCCGCACGCGCTGTGCCCGATCGTCCGGTCAGGCCCCGCCGGGCCTGAGGGGCTTTAGTGCAGGATGGCCGGTATCGGCTCGCCGGGCCGGAACCGCATCAGTTCCACGCAATTGCGGCCATTGTTCTTGGCGGCATAGAGCCGCTCGTCGGCCCGGCTGTAGAGATCCGGGAACGGGTAGACATTGGCGAAGGTGACACCGCCAACACTGACAGACAGATCATGGCGCGCACCGCCCGGCAGGAACCGGGCCTGGGTCACCGCAATGCGGATCCGCTCGGCCGCCGCGTCGGCGCCGTCGGCCGGCTGGCCGGGCATGAAGACGCAGAACTCTTCCCCGCCCATGCGGCCGACAAGGTCCGTCTCGCGCACGGCCTGGCGGATCGTGCCGGCGATCAGCTTCAGGGCCTCGTCGCCCTGGTCGTGGCCGAAGCGGTCGTTCACGGCCTTGAAATGATCGACATCGATGACCAGCAGCGCGCCTTCGACGGTCTTTTCAGCATCCTCGACCCGCTTTAGATAACCGTCCACCATTTCGGTAAAGGCGCGGCGGTTCAGCAGCGAGGTCAGGCTGTCGGTCGAGGCGACATTCATCAGTTCGTGATGGGCGATGGCCAGCTGGCGCATCTTGTCCAGCAGAAGATAGAAGAAGGGCGGCGCCAGCAGCAGCGGGATCAGCACATTGTTGACCGGGTCCGTGCCCCAGCGCCACGTGCCGGTCGGGAAATCATAGCTGTCGACCAGGAATGCGACCACGATACAGACCAGCGTGCCGAGCGCCGTGAGGGCCCATACGCGCGGACGGCCGCTAGCGGACCAGTCGATCTTTGAAGGCTGTGCATTATCCTGCATGGAAACCATAATGCCCATTTCCACTTAACAGGCCGCTCAGGGCCGGATTGATTCGTCGGGATTCCCGTTAACCTTGCTGTAAGACAGTTCCGGCCTCGCCGGGCGGCGCCCCGCCAAGACGCAGGCGAGGCCTTTACGCCTTCCCCCAAGCAGACCATGTTGCCCGCGGATGGGGTTGTTCATGATGGAGTCCTGATGCGCATCATGCTCGTGACAGACGCCTGGGAGCCCCAGGTGAACGGCGTCGTGCGTACCATGAAACGCATCATCGCCGAGACAGAAGCCATGGGCCATGTCTGGGAGATCGTGCATCCCGGCCAGGGCTTTTTAACCATGCCGCTGCCGACCTATCCGGAGATCAAGCTCGCCTTGTTCGCGCGCAGCGAGATCGAGGAACGCTTCAACCAGTTCGAACCGGATGCGGTGCATATCGCCACCGAGGGCACGCTGGGCATGGCCGGCCGGACGATGTGCCTGTCGATCAAACACCCTTTCTCGACCGCCTATCATACGCGGTTCCCGGAATATGTGTCGGCGCGCCTGCCGATCCCATTGTCCTGGGGCTATTCCTTCGTGCGCTGGTTCCACAAATATTCCGGCAAGGTGATGGTGGCGACGCCGTCCCTGCTGGAAGAGCTGAAGGAACACCGTTTCATCAATCTGGTGGCGTGGAGCCGCGGCGTCGACACAGACCTGTTCCACCCGTCGCGCCGGATAGAGGAAGGCCAACCCGGCGATCCGTTCGAAGGCCTGCCCCGGCCGATCTTCCTGAATGTCGGCCGTGTCGCCGTGGAAAAGAATATCGAGGCCTTCGCCGAGCTCGACCTGCCGGGCACCAAGGTGATCATCGGCGACGGGCCCCAGCTGGAAGAGCTGAAGCGGAATTATCCGGAAGTGAAATTCCTCGGCGCGCGGTTCAATGAGGATCTCGCCGCCTGCTATGCGAGCGCGGATGTCTTCGTATTCCCCAGCCTGACCGATACGTTCGGCCTGGTCGTCCTCGAAGCGATGGCGTCCGGCACACCGGTGGCGGCCTTTGAGGCGACCGGCCCGCGCGATGTGATCCCCGGATCGAATGCCGGCACGATCACGCCGGTGGGCGGCGACCTTGCCGCCGGCACGCTTGCCTGCCTGGAGCTGGACCGAAAAACATGCCGTTCGTATGCGGAGGGCTATAGCTGGCGCGCCTGCGCCGAAGCCTTCATCGAGAACCTGCAGCCGCTGCCGGCCCCTGCCCGCAAGCGGTTCTGGCAGAAGATCCGCCTGCGCCGGCGCAAGAAGCCACTGGAACTGGTCGTGCCGCCGAAGCTGAACAATGACCAGGCGCCGGACGATACGCCGGACCAGAAGTCCTAGTTGCCGGCAACCGGCTGCAGGCCGGAGACTTTTTCCCGCTGGGCAGCGATGTCGTCATCCGACAACGGGATGAGGCCCTTCTCGATCAGATAGCCGTCCGGCCCCACGGCGGCTTCGGACAGGAATTCCTCCAGGAACTCCACCAGTCCCGGGACCTGATTGAGGTTCTGGCATTTGACATAGACGAACAGGAGGCGCGAAAGGCCATAGGCGCCGGATTTGATGTGTTCAAACTCCGCATCGACGCCGGAAAGTTTCGCCGCCTTCACCCGGTCTGCATTGCGCTCCAGAAAGGAAAAGCCGAGCACGCCGAGCGCGCCTGGCGTCTTCAGCAAGGACTGGATGATGGCGGAATCATTTTCGCCAAAATCGATCCAGGCGCCGTCCGTGCGGATGGTTAGGGCCTTGTCGCGGAACACTTCCGGATCGCTGGCCGCCAGTGCCGCCATGAACGGATCTTCCATTGCGCCCACTTCGAGGCCGAGTTCCGCCAGCGCATCGCGTGTGCCGGAGGTCGGCGGCGGACCGAAGACAAGGATCGGCTCGTCTGGCAGATGCGCGCCGACATCGCGCCAGCTCCTGTTCGGGTTGATCATGAAGCCGCCCTGCCCATCGGGCAGCTCGCGCGCCAGAGCATGGTAGAGATCCGTTTTGGTCAGGCTGAAATCCGGCCCGGTCTTCGCCCCCGCCAGCACGATGCCATCATAGCCGATACGGATTTCCGTGATCTGGCTTACCCCGTTCGAGGCGCACAGGCCGCGCTCGGATTCCAGCATTTCCCGCGAGGCGTCAGAGATCGAGGGCTCGTCCGGGCCGGTGCCGGCGCAGAACGCCTTGAAGCCGCCGCCCGTGCCGGTCACCTCCACGATCGGCGTCGGAAAGCCGGACACGGCGCCGAACTGTTCGGCCACGGCATTGGCGAACGGGCCAACCGTCGACGAGCCGACAACCCGGATCTTTGGAGCTTCCCCGGCAGTGATTGGCGGGACCAAAATCTGGTCACCTGTCTCCAGTGTGGACAGATCGATCCGGTCACAGCCCGCAGCTGTCAGAAAAATAATGCTCGCAAGCAAGAGGCCAAGGCGACGGATCATTAACAGGAGACTTTCCGCGATTCTGCTGCAATTGCTTGGAAATGTTCGGCTTCGCAACAAGCTAGTTCACCCCGGTTAACCTTGCTGCGCCAGTTGCGTGAACTTTCTGCGACAGAAATTTCAGCGCTGCTCAAAAATTTCCTTGCGTGCCCGGGATTTGTCCACTACATCGCCTCTCGAAAATTGAGATGTGGCGGACACTCTGCGCTAACCCACTCGGTGGGGGCCCCCGTACTAACGCCCAAAGCTGGTTAAAAGCCCTTTGGAGGTTAGGTGTCATGCACACTTATGCTACCCCCATTCATATTGTGCGCGAGTCCCAACCGGACCTGCCTGTATGGTGTTTCCGTCCCGAGCGTGTGACCGCGGCCGCCAAATGGTTCCGCGATTCCTTCTCGGCCGAGCCCTTCTATGCGGTGAAAGCCAATCCCGGCGTGCACGTCCTCGACGCGCTGTGGGCCGGCGGCGTGCGCAGCTTCGATTGCGCCTCCGACACGGAAGTCGAGCTGATCCGTACACGGTTCCCGGCCGCCCGCATTGCCTTCCTGCACCCGGTGAAGAACCGTCGCGCCATTGCCCGCGCCTATAATGAGTTCGGCGTGCGCATCTTCGTCACCGACACGATGGCCGAGCTGAACAAGATCCTCGAGGAAACCGGCTACGCCAAGGACCTGACGATCATCGTGCGCGTGGCCGTCTCCTGCGACGGGGCGGCCCTGCCGCTGGCCGGCAAATTCGGCGCCGGCGCTGACGACGCCGCAGAGATCCTGCGCGAAGCCCGCCGCTATGCCGACGAACTGGGCGTGTCCTTCCATGTCGGCAGCCAGGCGCTGAAGCCGACGGCGTGGGCAACCGCCATGGCTGACGTCTCGCGCATCATCATCGCGGCCGGGGTCACGGTCGACATCGTGGATGTCGGTGGCGGCTTCCCGTCGATCTATGCTGACAACGCCCCGCCCTCGCTCGAAGCCTATGCCGACATGGTCGAGGCTTCGTTCGAGAACATGTTCGTTCTCGAAAACGCCGAACTGTGGTGCGAGCCGGGCCGTGCGCTGGTTGCCGAGTCGGAAAGCCTGCTCTGCCGCATCGAGCTCAACAAGGACGGCGCGCTCTACATCAATGACGGCTCCTATGGCGCCCTCTATGATGCGGTGCACGAGCGCTGGAAGTTCCCGATGCGGGCGATTGCCGGCAATGGCCGCAAGCTTGCCGGCCTGCAGGGCTACCGCGTCTACGGGCCGACCTGCGATTCGACCGACAAGTTCCCGGACGAGATCCTGCTGCCGGCGGGCCTCGCCGAAGGCGACTATATCGAGTTCGGCAATCTCGGCGCCTATGGCCGCGCCATGGCAAGCCGCTTCAACGGCTATGGCGAGTACGAACTGGCCGAAGTGAAGGACGCGCCCTGGCCGAGCCTTTACGGCGCTGTCGGTGCCGAAGTCGTGTCCATCGGCTCGATCGCCACGCTCTGAACATCGGGAAAGCCGTATCGCCTGAGGACGAGCGCGAGATCCGCCTCGTCTTCCGGCGGGCTGGTCAGGAAAGCCTGACCGCCGACGCCGCGCGCCTCAGTCTCGACTGGCAGCACACGGATGGTCTGGCGCGCGATCGCGGCGCCGGAGTCCACATAGCTGACGGGCTGGGGCGCGCTGGCGATCAGCTGGCCGCGCACGAGTGGGAAATGCGTGCAGGCCAGCACGACCGTGTCGATCTTCTCCCCGCCGGGCGATTCGAACATCGGCGCCTGCGCCTCGGCAAACCGGTCGATATGGATGTCCTCACCGCGGGCATGGGCTTCGGCGAGGCGTACGAGGTCGATACTGCCCTGCATGATGACGTGAAGATGGGCGGCAAACTTCTCGACCAGTTCTGACGTGTAGGCCCGCCGGATCGTGCCGGGCGTTGCCAGCAGGCCGACGGTGCCGGTCTCGGTCAAGGCGGCGGCCGGCTTGATCGCCGGCACCGTGCCGACAACCGGGATGTCGAGCACGGCGCGCACTTCGGCCAGGGCGAGCGTCGAGGCCGTATTGCAGGCGATCACGAACACATCCGGCTTTACCCGGTCACACAGGGCCCTGGCCACTTTCGGCAGGCGCTCACGCAGGGCCTCGTCCGACTTGTCGCCATAGGGGAAGAAACCGGAATCGGCGGCATAGTGCACGCTCAGCGCCGGGCCGAGCGCCCGGATCTCCTCGGCAACCGTCAGCCCCCCTACTCCGGAATCGAAGACAAGCACCCGCCCGCGGGCAGGCGAAGGCACGAAATGTCCGGGCAGTGAGTCTGGCATAGCGAAATGCTAGTCGCATTCGCTGAAGGCGAAAACGGGGCAGAACTCAGGTCCCATGCTCAGGTCCATCGGGCATCAACGCTGTAGCGTCCCGGGGCAATGCAGGACACATCAACGGACATGCCCGCCTCCCGGCAGATGATCTCCGCGGCGGCAACATCCCAGAGACCACAGCCCCGCTCGATATAGCCGCCGAGCCGACCAAGCGCCGCCGATGCCAGCGAGAAAACGGCGCAGCGATAGCGCACCACGGCAAACTCCCGTTCCCTGAACGCCTGAGCACGCGCATCGGTTTCGGGCCCAGGCTCAAAATCATTCTCGCCGAGCGCCATGACTTTTACGGGCGTATCGCGGCAGCGTCGCTGCCGAGGCGCGCGGTTGACCCGCAGCCCGGTCCCCTCTGCCGCAGACAACAGGAGGCCGAGTTCCGGCAGCGCAATCGCGCCCATCACCGAGCGCCCCTCCTCAAGATACCCCGCCGAAATGCCCCATAGCGGCAGGCCGAGCAGAAAATTCGACGTCCCGTCGATCGGATCGATCGCCCAGCCGGTCGCACCGGCCGCCAGCTCTCCCCCGAGTTCCTCACCCAGGATTGCCGTTTCGCCGAAGGCGCCTGCCAGCTCCCGCCGCAACAGCGCCTCGACATCGGTGTCGGCATTGGAGGCGAACTGGCCAACGGATTTCACGTTCACCACAATATCGGTACGGCGGCGGCGCCAAGTCATGGCACACGCGGCGGCGTTGGCGGCGATCTGTTCCAGCTGTTCGAGCTTGTCGGGCATATGCCTGGCGGGCTTTCCGGGAGCGCCTCTCCCCCTCCAGCCGTACCTACTGCAGCCACACAAGCAGGTCCAGACAGGCCAACCGAACCCGGAGGTCGCCTCTGGCATGAGTCTTGTTGTGCAATGCAGCATAGAGGCGTAACATTGGTTTCACAAAAAGGAGTGCGGGCATGATGGATTTCTGGATGACCCCTTGGCGCGCATCGCTGACCCTGACGGCAGCGGCGCTGGAAACCACCCTTGTCGTGCAGAAGAGCCTGGCCAGCGTGGCCGGCTTTGGCGGCACCGACCGGCTGGACGAAAATCGCCTGCGCGATGCCTTCCATGCTGCTGCTGACGTGAATTTGCGCCGCTGGGGCGATACGGCCGAAATGATCCAGAACCTGCCGACCTGGATGCGGGACATGACCTCCATGCCCGGCGACCTGATGACCGACTGGTTCGACCACGCCCGCCGCGGGCACGACCTCTAGGCGTCCGCTTTCGCCGGCGCCGCCGGCAGCCAGACGGCAAAGGCCGTCCCCTTGCCCATCCGTGTCTCGACCGCCATCCCGCCGCGATGGTGGGCCATGATGTGTTTCACAATGGCAAGCCCCAGCCCCGTGCCGGTGATCTTGCCGCCCCGGCTCTGGTCTGTGCGGTAGAAGCGCTCGCCGAGGCGCGGCAGGTGTTCGCGCTCGATGCCGGGGCCCTCATCCTCGACCCGGACCCAGACAGCGGCATCGCCGATGCCAACGCCAACGCCGACACGGGCGACCGTCTGCAGCAGGGTCATGCGCTCGCCATCCGGCCAGGCCTGGCCGCTGCGCGTGCGCGCATCCTGCGCTGACGGCGCCCTGCCCGCCGATACCCGCACCGTGCCGCCGGGGGGCGAATACTTGATGGCGTTCGAGACGAGGTTTTCCACTACCTGGATCAGTTCGTCATAGCTGCCGATAACCGGACAGGCATCTTCCGGAATCGACACATCCAGACGCATGTCCTTCTTCTCTGCAAACCCTTCCAGCGCTGACGCGCCGGCCTTCAGCACGTCGCGCAAGTTGACACGGTCGCGCGGGGCAACCTGTTCGGAAGACTCGATGCGCGACAGGGACAGAAGGTCTGCAATCAGGCGCGACATGCGCTCGGCCTCGATGGCCATGATGTCGAGGAACCGGCCCCAGCTTTCCGGGTCGTCGCGGGCGGGCCCGCGCATTGTCTCAATAAAGCCGGACAGTGCCGTCAGCGGTGTGCGCAGCTCGTGGCTGGCATTGGCGATGAAGTCAGACCGGGAGCGGGCCGCGCGGCGCAGCGGCGTCAGGTCTTCCAGCACGATCAGGATGCGGTCGGCGCGCACCGGCCGGGTGACATAGGCCCGCCAGGTCTCGTCCGGCCCGGCATCGACCTCCACCGTGGCCGGGGTTTCGGCGGGCACCTGGATCGCCTCGTCGATGGCCGACAGCAACGCCGGGGACCGGATGACGGTGCTCGCCCGCGGCTTGATGCGCCCGTCGAGGCGCAGGATGTCCTCAGCGGCGGCATTGTAGGCGATGATGCGCTGGTCGAGATCGATCTCGAAGGCCGGCAGGGGCAGTGCCTTGACCGGGACGACGGACGCCGCGGGCCCGGCCGGCAGGCTGGCAACCGCCATCTCGGACCCGACATCCGGCGGGCTGACCGCCGATGAGCCGACATAATAGGCCGCCGAAACCGCGCCAGCCGCCAGCATGGCTGCAATGGCCTCAACGATCCCGATCGATCCGGTCACCATGAGCAGCAGGAAAACCGCCGCGAAGCATCCCTGCAGCATCACAAAGTCGCGGATACGGCGGCTGGATTTCCGCCGCGCGTCCTTCCGGCCGTGCATTGTCAAAGCCTCGCTCATGGCCTAACCGCCCGTTTCGACAGGGATATCCACCCCTCGTTAAGCGGCTATCGTGAGAGGTACCGTCTGCCAAGCCCCCGGCACTGCATCTGTCAGCGGACATCCTGCACCCTGTTCGCTATGTAATTATTGAAAATCGATAATTTATCATTGACAGTCGAGTAGGGCGAGCGTAACGCACTGCAGGATAACAAGGAGCAATGCCTCAGGCATGAAACGATCAATCCTTCTTGCAGGTACGGCAATTCTTGCTGCTTGCGCCTCTTCGCCGGCAAAAATCGGCAGCCTGACGGGCAAGCCTGTTGAATTCTTTGCAGTTGCACCCGACGCTCCGGCGGCTTGGGTTGCCCAGGGTGTTGCCGGAGAGGCCGACAAAGGTGACTGGCTGGCCCAGTTCGGTGATCCGCGGATGGCCGAACTCGTGTCTGAAGCGCTCGCGGGAAACCCGACGCTGCGCACCCGCGAGGCCGCTGTGCGCGCCGCCGAAGCCTTCACGCGCGTTGCCCGCGCAGCCGGCCGGCCCAGCCTCAGCGCCACCCTTTCCGCAGGCGGCACATCGACGGGCGTGCAGACCACGACCGGGTCCGACCGCATCAACAGCGAGTCCTACGGCCTCAGCGTGGATGCCAGCTGGGAAGCCGATCTATGGGGCCGCATTGGCGCCTCCGTGCGCGAAGCCCGGGCCGACTATCGCGCCAGTGAGGCCGACCTGGCCGCCGCCGAACTATCACTGGCTGCGCAGACTGCCATCGCCTGGATCAATCTCAACGAGGCGCGCGCGCAGGAAGACCTCGCCGTGCAGACCTATGAGGCCCGCGACCGCATCCGCCTGCTGACCGAGCGCCGCTTCCAGCGCGGCCTCGCCGAAGCGCTCGATGTGCGCACGACGCGCAGCACGCTCGCCAATGCCGAAGCCGCCATTGCCGCCCGCCGGCAATTCTCGGGCGAAGCCGCACGCCGGCTGGAAACCCTGCTCGGCCGCTATCCGGCCGCAGAGCTGGACGCACCGGCGGAAATCCCGGTTCTCGGCCCGCTGGTGACGGACGGCAATCCGGCCCTGCTGCTGTCGCGCCGGCCCGATATCGCCGCACAGGAGGCCCGCGTCGAAGCGGCCGGCCTGCGCGCCGAACAGGCCCGCCTTGCCATGCTGCCCTCGCTGGGCTTCACGGCCACGGCCGGCAACACGTCCAGCGAGTTTTCCGACATTTTCGACCCGGAACTGATCGCCGCCCGCCTGATCGGCGGCCTGACCGCGCCGCTGTTCAATGGTGGCCGCCTTGATGCGCAGCGCGATGCTGCCGTGGCCCAGGCCGAAGGCGCAGTCGCCTCCTATGCTGCGGCGGCCCTGTCGGCCTGGACGGAAGTGGAGAACGCCATTGCGGCGGACTCGCTGCTGGCCACCCAGGAAGACGCCCAGATGCGCTCGCTCGACGAGGCCATCCTTGCCGAAGAACTGGCAGAACGGCAGTATACCAGCGGCACAATCACGATCTTCAACCTGATCGATGCGCAGACGCGCCGCCTGACCGCTGAGAGCCAGCTCATCTCGGCCCGCGCCAACCGCGCCGCAAACCGCATTTCGTACCACCTCGCCCTCGGCGGCGGCCTGCCCGTACCGTCCGCCGCTCAAACCGCCGAAGCCCCGGCGGAAGACTAGTCCAGGAGTAATCGTTCATGGCACGCGTGATCGCAATTGCCGCCCCCATCCTCATCCTGCTCGGCCTCATCGTCGGCGGATCAGTCGTTCTCGGGCAGCTGAAACCCAAGCCTGAAAAGGCCGAGGAAGCCCGGGTAGGCCTGAACGTCTTTGCTGAGCCGGTGCGGCGCGGCGATCTCAAGATCACCGTGAAGTCGCAGGGCGAAGTGCGCCCGAAGCGCGAGATTGTGGTCTCCCCGCAGATCTCCGGCCGGATCGCCTATGTCTCGCCGGACTTCATTGATGGCGGCTTCATCCAGCAGGGCCAGCTTCTGGTCCGCGTCGAAGCAGCAGACTATGAGCTCGCCGTCGTGCGGGCCCAGTCGACCGTTGCCAGCGCCGAACAACGCCTTGCCCGCGAGATTGCCGAATCTGAACTGGCGATCCAGGACATCGAGGATCTCGGCCTTGAGAACGCCTCCCCCCTCGCCCGCCGCGAGCCGCAGCTGGCCGAGGCCCGCGCCGCGCTGGAAGCGGCCAAGGCGCAGGAAAAGGATGCCCAGCTCGCCCTGCAGCGGACCGGCGTCTACGCCCCCTTCTCCGGCCGCGTGCGTGAGCGCAATGTGGACATCGGCCAGGTCGTCGCCCCGGGACAATCGCTCGGACGCATCTTTGCCAACGATGTCGTGGAAGTCTCGCTTCCGCTGAACGATGAGGAAATGGGCCGCCTCGGCCTGCCGCTGGCCTTTGCCGCCTCCGCCGACAAGCCCGGCCCGCGGGTCGTGTTCTCCACCATGGTGGGCGGCATCCAGCGCCACTGGGTGGGCGAAGTCGTCCGCACCGCGGCCGCCGTCAACTCGCAGACCCGCCAGATCAACGTGATTGCCGAACTGCAGGACCCTTATGGCAAGGGCGCCGATGGCGATGCGCCGATGGCCCCCGGCCTGTTCGTGGACGCCTCGATCGAAGGGGCCACCGTGCATGACGTGCTGATCGCGCCGCGGGCCGCCCTGCGCGGGGATGGCCGCCTGTTCGTGGGCCTGACCGACGAGGGCAAGCTGTCGATCCGCACGGTGGACGTGATCTATTCCGATCCGGACGGGGCCTATCTCCGCTCAGGCGTCGAGCCCGGCGAGTATGCCATCACCAGCCCGATCCAGGCCGCCTTCGACGGGATGAACATCACCGTGCTGGAGCGCCTCGAGGACGGCACCATCAAGACCTTCGAGCCCAAGGCCGAAAGCACTTCCGACACCGGGACCAGTCAGGAAACAGCCGTGGCCGTATCCGGCCAGCAAGGAGGCGGAGAATGAACGGGATCGTCGCCTGGTTCGCGCGCAACGCAGTTGCCGCGAACCTCCTCATGATTGTCGCCTTCGTCGGCGGCATCTTCGGCTACACCGCCATGGAGCGGGAAATGTTCCCGGTCGTCGCGGTCAATGGCGCGACTGTTTCGGTCGCCTGGAACGGCGCCTCGCCGCAGGATGTCGAGGAACAGATCGTTACCCGGATCGAGGAAGTCGTTGCCGATATCGACGGCCTCAAGCGCATCACTTCGACCGCGCGTGAGGGCGCCGGCTGGGTGAATATCGAAGGCCGCGAAGACGTCGACATGATCGAATTCCTCGACGAGGTGAAACTGCGCGTCGACCAGATCAACAACCTTCCGCAGGCTGCTTTCCAGCCGCAGGTGACCCGCTGGGAACAGCGCGACCGGTTCGTCGGGTTCGCAATTCATGGACGCGTGGACATGCGCACGCTGAAGCGCCTCGCCGACCAGGTGCGCGATGACATCGCGCAGCTGCCCGGCGGGGAGCTCGCGGAGCTGCAGGCCACCCTGCCCGAGCAGGTGAACATCGAGGTTTCCGAGGAACAGCTGCGCCGCTACGGCCTCAGCTTCAGCGATGTGGCCAACGCCATTCGCCAGTCTTCCCTCAACGCGTCCGGCGGACGTATCGAGTCGGCGTCCGGCGACGTGGCCATCAATACGCGCCAGCTGGCCGATACCGCCGACCAGTTCGGGCAGATCATCATCCGCCAAACGACGGCCGAGGGCACGATCCGGGTCGACGATGTCGCCCACATCATCGACGGCTTCGAGTCCGACAAATTCAGCGCCATCTATGGCGGCGAGCCCACAGCCTTCGTCATGGTGCCTGCACCGGACAAGATGGACATCGTGAAATACACCAAGGGCTTCCGCGACTATATGGAACGCGCGAACGACCCGAAAAACGGCATACTTCCGCAAGGCGTGGAGATGGACGTTCTTTGGGACAACTCCATCGAGTTCAATGACCGCATGAATCTCATCATGACGTCCGCCCTGCAGGGCGCCGTGCTGGTGATGATCGTGCTGATCCTGTTCCTGCGCCCGATGGTGGCACTGTGGGTGACGGTCGGCATCATGACAGCCTTCGCGGGCGGCGTGATGCTGCTGCCCTACATGAACGTGTCGTGGAACGTGCTGTCCACATTCGCCGTGCTGCTGGTGATCGGGGTCATCGTGGATGACGCGATCGTGGTGGGCGAGAACATCCACAAGGAAGTGGAGAGCGGGCGAAGAAACGGCATCGATGCCGCGATCTTCGGTACACAGATGGTGCTGAAGCCGGTGATCTTCGGCGTCCTGACCACGATCATCGCCTTCCTGCCCTGGGCTTTCCTGACCGGCCCGACACGCCAGTTCACCCAGCAGATCACGTTCGTGGTTGTGGCCGCGCTGATCTTCTCGATCGTCGAATGCATGCTGATCCTGCCGGCTCACCTGTCGCACATGAAGAAGCAGCGTTTCGACGGCGCCACCGGCAAGCTGATGGTGCTGCAGCGGCGCATCGCCGACAGCCTGCTCTGGTTTGCCCAGAACATCTACAAGCCGGTCCTGGAATTCGCGCTGAAGCATCGCTACGCGACGGCCGCCTTCTTCTTCTCGCTCCTGTTCCTGGCCAATGGCCTTTCGTCGAACAAGATCGTGCCGTTCAAATTCATGCCGGAGATCGAGGCGGACCTGATCCAGGTCCAGATCGACATGCCGGACGGCACGCCGTTCGACCGCCTGATCCAGGTGCGCGACCAGCTGCAGGCGGGCATCGACCGGTCTATCCAGCAGACCAAGGACGAGCATCCGGAAATCGAGGACGGCCTCATCCGCGACGCATCGGTCATCGCCTATGGCACCAATGTGCGATCCTGGATCGGACTGGCGCCGCCCGAGGCCCGCCCGGACACGATCCGCTCCAAGGACCTTGCTGAAATCCTGCGCGAGAATGTCGGCGAAATTCAGGATGCGGAGGAAATCAGTTTCGACTTTACCTTCAACCAGGAAGACAGCGGCATCCGCTTTGCCCTGTCGCACCAGGACCTCGACCATCTGCGCGAGGCGGCCGACTATCTGAAGGCCCAGCTGGCAACCTATTCCAATGTCTATGACATCGGCGACAACCTCTCCTCGGCCGCCGAAGAGATCCGGATCAAGCTGAAGCCGGGTGCGGAGTCGCTGGGCGTCACGCTGTCGGACGTATCCCGCCAGCTGCGCCAGGCTTATTATGGCGAGGAAGTCCAGCGCCTGCCGCGTGACGGCGAGGATGTGCGCGTCATGGTGCGCCTGCCGGAAGAAGCCCGCGAAAGCCTCGACAGCATCAACTCGCTTCGGGTGCGCACGGCAGACGGCCGCGAAATCCCGGTGACGGAAGTTGCCGAGTTCACCTATGCGCCCGGCATCAACCGCATCCAGCGGCGCGACCGCGTCCGTTCGGTCTATGTGTTTGCCGAAGTGAAAGGCGAAGGTGGCCGCGGCACGATCATGGGAGACCTTGAGACTTCGTTCTGGCCGGAATTCCAGCGCCGCTTCCCGGACATCAAGCGCGGCGAGGCCGGTGGCTTCGAGGAGGAAAACCTGTTCCTCTCCGAGATCGGCCGCCTGTCGCTGATCGCCATCGGTGCGATGTATATCCTGCTGGCCGTTGCGTTCCGCTCATACGCTCAGCCGGTGCTGCTGATGATGGCCCTGCCGTTCGCCTATTGCGGCGCGATGTTCGGCCTGTGGGCGTGGAACACGCCGATGGCGCTGTTCTCCTTCTTCGGCATCGCCGCAGCCGCGGGGGTCGTGATCAACGACAACCTCGTGCTGATCGACTACGTCAACAGACGAAGGGAGGAAGGCGCCGGTGCCGTGCAGGCGCTGGTCGATGCGGGCGTGTCCCGCTTCCGCCCGATCCTGCTGACCTCGATCAC
>JAGQRO010000101.1 GCA_020425315.1 Hyphomonas sp.
ACTGACATATCCGAGTGCGTTTGCCATTGGGGTTCTTCCTTTCGTTCCTTTGGCTTGGTCTCCAGGGACCCCTTGTCCCCGTCGACGCCGGACCGAAAGGACGGCGCAGGTCGGGTTTGAACCGCTTGCGGGCGAAACGTAGTGGAGCACCGGCGCGGCGATGAATTTTGATCCGCGAGGAGCCGCAAAGCGGCGGGGAAAATTCTTGCGTCCGGGCCGGTTTCACAGCCCGGCAGGCGTCGTCCAGGTCACACGGCAAGAGACGGGAACAAGGGGGCCGATGTGCGAGACTACAAAAACGGAGGGAACCAGACTGGCAGACAATTCCGGATGCAAGACGAAACCCAAAGACGAGCGATTTTTTTGCGCCCTCATCCATGAAACACCCCTGCCAATAGCACCACAGCTGAGAGAGACTGATATAAGAAAGCCGCCCGATGCCTGGCACCGGACGGCTCCTGATCCGCCTGAAAAGGAGACTGAATCCTCAGGCGGCGTCTGGCTCTGCGAAGGCCTCCGTATCTGGCTGCGCATTGTCTCGGCCATCCTCGAACAGACCGGCAATCCGGGCCCAGGCATCAGCAGGCGCAGACCCCGCCCCTTCCACAAGGCGGGCTGGCGGCACTTGCATCCACCCCGGTCGCCAGTCGGGATTGGGTGCACAAGCCTCGCCAACGATCCTGTTCCCGATAATCGCCTTCTGAACTTTGGCCGTATCGGTGACGCAGGTCGCCGCCAAAGACTCAGACCCAATATCGGCCACCATCGCGTTGATCGCTCTCTTGTCGCGGCAGAGGTCGAAGAAGGCCGGTTCCGGCTTCCAGCAGGCAGACAGGTCCGCCTCGCAAACATGCAGAACGGCCTCAACCACGGGCCCGCCTGCTTCCAAAGTCTCGGCCATGGTAAAGGCCAGCACCTCGTCCACTTCCGCGTCCGACATGGCGAGCAAGGCGGCGAAGATTTCGCAAAGGCGGTAGGCGTCGCCATTGCGGCGGGTCTCACCGGACACGTTCATTGCCTCGAACAGTCTGGCAATGCGCTCGCGTTTCGCCGTCATGTCGGCGGCAGCTGTCGACGCCTCAAGGCTCGCCCGCGTGGCGTCCTTTCGGCTGCTGCATTCATGCGCACGGATCGTCCAGAGCGCGCTGCCGGTCATGGCATGGGCCACCATCAGGCGTAGCGCGATGGCAGGCTGGGCAGCGAGGCTTGCCTGCGCCGCCCCATGGCGGTGCAGCAGGATATATTCAGCAAGCGGACCGGACATTTCAGGTTTGACGGGCGCGGAGGATGCGTCGTCTCCGCCGCGCTTGTCTTTCGCCCATCGCCGCGCCTCAGCCTGTGAGATATAGGCTTCATGGAAGGTCACACTGCCGTCATGGCGTAGCTCGACGAACACCTTTCCGCCCTGCTTCTTCGTCGTGGTCACATGGTCCCAGCGCTGGAAATACTGCCCCCGCTCAAGGCAGACCACGTCCTTCCAGCCTTCGGCGAGATAGGCCTCGATACGCTGCGCGACGGCTGCGGCTTGCGCGGTCCAGAAAGCATCCGCGTCGGCAAACACGCCATGCTCGCCAAACAGGTCGGCGGTTATCAGGTCTTCATAGCCCGCCAATTCAAACAAAGCCTTGTCGGTGGTGATAATCGCCCCGCCTGTGATCCACGCCTTGCAGGTCCGGCCCATCGGCGCGCGCTCGTCATCACTATCGAACAGGCGAAGCCATTCTCCCTGTTGGTCTTGCGTCGCGAGCGTCAACGCCCGGATCGTCTCGCGGTCGATCTCGTCTTCGGCATAGAGTTTGCGGATTGGCTCGGCGAGCGAAGCCAGCGCGAGAACTCGCCGCACCAAAAGCACGGTAACCCCGAAGAAGGCGGCGATGTCCTCGACCGCACGGCCTTCATCATGCAGGCGCTTGAAGGCTGTGTATTGCTCCATTTCCGAAGCTGGCAGGCGTCCGACATTCTCGATGACGGATGCCGCAATGGCGCTGGCGGCGTCTTCTTCGCGCATGATTGCGCACGGCACCATGGGCGCCTTACCCGTCTCCTTCTCGATCTCTTTCAGGGCGAAGAACCGCCGCCGTCCGGCAACGACGCCGTAATGATCGCCTTCACGGCGCACCAGCAAAGTCTGGCGAATACCGCTCTCACGAATGGACGGCAGAATATCGGACACGTCCGGCTTCTTGCGTCCGTGGCGCATGTTGAGTTTGGAAATCCGAAGCTCGGACAACGGCAAGGATTTGAGGATAGGCTGGGCCATTGCATAGGCCTCCTTTGATGATTTGATTGAAGAGGGCAGGCGCGCGATCATGCGCGCGCCTCGAGATTCGAGAGGGTCGCACAAAGACGCTGTGCGGCCCGGCGACCGATCGCGAGAGCGTCGGGAAGAAGGTCATCTGCGACGTCCGTCAGACATCCATTATCCGAACCCGGATAATTGGCCTCGACGCCCCACAGGCTGATGGCGTGTTCGTCCAGTATGACACCGTCCAGCGATACCGAGAGGACTATGCCGCAATAGAACCAGTCGCCGCGCCGCCATGCCTCCATGATCGCCTCGGCTTCGGCCTGTGCTTTCGCAAAGCGTTCCCGGAAATTGTTTCCGGGGCCGATGAACCCCGGCGCATCCTTGTAGAGGGATGGCCAGAATCCGTCCTGGCGCTGGTCCGGCGCGTCCGGGCTATCGTCGCGCACAATGCGTGCGACGATCCGGAACCCGTCCTTTTCGCAAGCGATGCAATCGCCCTCGCATACGAACGTGTCAAAGCGTTCCGTGAAAGCCATCTCTAACGGCTCCAGAACACATGGACTTCATCGAAGCCCGTCTGGAACACCATGATCTCACCATTGAGGGCCATGTCGCGGGCGAGCGCCTGCCAGTCGATATAGTATTTGAGGCTTTCCGGTATCGCTGTGCCGGTCTCATCGTGCAGCTCTTCGGCAAAGTCCGCCGCGCTGCGGTATTCTCCGGCATGATCTTCGAAGGCGGCACGCGCCTGCTCAAGATCATCGCCGAACTGGCTGTAAACCTTCGCGCCAAGCGCGCCATGTTCCTCGATAAAGTCGGCAAGCTCGCACACGGTGTCGAAGCTCGCCCATTCGGAAATCCGGCAGCCTTCGAACCCTTCGTAATCGTGAATTGCCCATTCTTCCGCGCCCGGTTCCGGCGAAGCGGCGAGCATCTCGCGCACTCGTTGCCAAACTTCGTGCGGATCGGTGGCATCAATCCAGCGCCCATGCAGGCGGCCATTATTGTAGGCGGCAAGGCAGGCCACGTAGATACGTGGACGGTCTGGGACCGTGAGAGCGATAGCTGTTCCAAGGGAAACAGCGGTGGCAATTTGGTCAGTCATGTCAGTCTCCTTTGCGCCGCCCTGCGTTCTTTCCCCGGCAGGCGGGGGTGGGCGGCGAAAAGGTGCTCAGCCGGAGCGCATGAGGGCTCCGCGCAAGGGGAAGCCGTAGGTAGGAGGCCTAAAGACGATCAATCACACCAAAGTCCCGCCCCCTTGTGCGGGGACCGCGCTCTGGCAGACGCACCGTCCGCCCAGACCCGCCTGTTGGGGAGAGACATTGAGGCGGAATGAGGCCGAGACGATCCAGTAATTCGCTGTAGATCGAAATACAGCATAATACTTATTGTCATTTCCGGAATATCGTCTATATCTCTGTTTTGAATTCTACAGAGATATTTTTATGCGTGTCGACCAGGTCTGCGAAATTCAAACGGGATACACGGCCCGGGGGCGGCTCTCCAGCAGCCCCTTTGGCGTGCCCGCCTTGCAATTGGGGGACCTGAATGAGCGCGACGACTGGAGCATGATTCACCCGGAACTGTATGATTTGGGGGACGTCAAAGACCGCTACTTTGTTGGCTCGGGCGATGTTCTCTTTCGCTCTCGTGGCACGACCACGACAGCAAGCGCGATTCCGGATGACTGGCCCTACCTGGCGGTGGCCATTCTGCCACTGATCCTTCTGAAGCCGAACAAGGATCTGGTGCTTCCCGAATTTCTGGCCTGGTCCCTGAACCAACGCGAAGCCCAAACGCATTTTGACCGGAGTGTTCAAGGTACATCTGTGCGCATGGTGCCGCGCGCCGCACTTTCAGACCTTGAACTTTACATGCCCGATCTGAAATCGCAGGCCCTCATACTTGATGCTCTGCCCCACAGGGGTGGTCC
>JAGQRO010000102.1:0-933 GCA_020425315.1 Hyphomonas sp.
TGCCGTGGCCGATCTCGCGGCGGCCTGCGCCGCCCATGCGGCCGGTTTCGCCGACGGAGTAAGGCGGGAAGTTGTAGTGAAGCAGGAACTTCTCTTTCCGCGTGCCGTCGAGGCCATCGATATATTGTTCGTCGTCGGAGGTTCCGAGCGTCGCGACGCAGACAGCCTGCGTTTCGCCGCGCGTGAACAGGGCCGAACCGTGCGTGCGCGGCAGGAAGCCGGCCTCGGCCACGATCGGGCGGACCTGATCCAGTTTCCGGCCGTCGATACGCTCGCCGGTCTTGATGATGTCACCGCGGACGACGGAGGCCTCGGCTTCCTTGAAGGCGGCCTTGAAGGTCTCGGCCGTGAGTTCGCCCGGGGCCTCTTCGGTGCCGACGAGTTCGGCTTTCGCCTTGTCGCGCGCCTCGCCGACGGCAGCCTGGCGCTCGCCCTTGGCGGTGATCTTGTAGGCCGTCGACAGGTCCTTGCCGACGATCTTCTCGATCGCCTTGACGGCGGCGGAATTGTCCACCGGCTCGAAGTCGAACGGCTCTTTCGCGGCTTTCTCGGCGAGCGAGATGATCGCGTCGATCACCGGCTGCATGGCGTCATGGCCGGCGACAACGGCGCCCAGCATCACGTCTTCAGCCAGTTCCTTGGCTTCCGATTCCACCATCATCACGGCGTCGGCGGTGCCGGCCACGACGAGGTCAAGCTCGGACTCTTCAAGGTCCATCACGGTCGGGTTGATCAGGTATTCGCCATCCTTGTAGCCGACGCGCGCGGCGCCGATCGGGCCCATGAAGGGCGCGCCGGACAGCACCAGCGCGGCCGAGGCGCCAACCATGGCGACCACGTCCGGATCGTTCTCAAGGTCATAGGACAGAACCGTCAGCACGACCTGGACTTCATTCTTGAAGCCATTGACGAACAGCGGGCGGATCGGGCGGT
>JAGQRO010000102.1:961-1529 GCA_020425315.1 Hyphomonas sp.
TCTCTTTCTCGGTCGGGCGGCCTTCGCGCTTGAAATATCCGCCGGGGATGCGGCCGGAGGCGAAGTATTTTTCCTGGTAGTTCACGGTCAGCGGGAAGAAGTCCTGTCCGGGCTTGGCTTCCTTCGCATAGACGGCCGTGGCGAGCACGACGGTGTCGCCATAGGTCACCATCACGGCGCCGTCGGCCTGGCGGGCCACCTGGCCCGTTTCAATCGTCAGCGTGCGGCCGGCCCATTCCAGCGACACGGATTGCTTGTTGAACATCTGTCTTGTCTTTCTTCACATACGAAAAGCCCGCCGCGGCCCTATTGCCCGGCGGGCTTGTTTTGGGTCGCCCTAGCGGCGGATGCCCAGTTCGGTGATGAGTTTGCTGTAGCGCGCCTCATCCTTGCCCTTGACGTAGTCAAGCAGCTTCCTGCGCGTGGCAACCATGGCGAGGAGACCGCGCCGGGAGTGGTTGTCTTTCTTGTTGGTCTTGAAGTGCTCGGTCAGGTTGTTGATCCGTTCGGTCAGGATCGCGACCTGCACTTCGGGGGAGCCCGTATCGCCCGGTTTGGTGGCGAATTT
>JAGQRO010000103.1 GCA_020425315.1 Hyphomonas sp.
CGAGATCAAGGCGCAGGTGGCTGAGGCCTTCTGCTGGAGCCGATGATGGGCGGCCCGCTCATCAACTGCATGCATGACAGCGACGCCGATGGCCAGTTCGATACCGGATGGGGCGGCGGCAATGCCGCAACCGAGAACGACATGCTGGCCTTCAGCGTGACCAAGAAGACGCTGTCTGCCCCGACCTCCTATGAAACCGTCGACCCGGCGCTCGGCCCCCGCATGCCGGTCGAGATCAAATGGGCCAAGAGCGGCAATGCCGGCACGATCACGTTCCGCGTCGAAGTGGGCGGGCGCAGGATCGCCAGCACGACCAAGGCGGTCCCCGCCAAAGGTGCTGAGCCGGTAGAAGTCAAACTGTTCGGTGCCGTCATCCTGCTGGAAGGCTACGATGCGGCCAGCGAATCCATCCGGGTGCAGGTCCAGGAAGGGATCGGCCACAATTATATGCGCATCCCGGCCGTCCTCACCATCACCTATTACTGAGCGCCCTGCCATGATCCGACACTCCGCCACCCTCATCGCGCTCGGCTGCCTTGGCGCCTGCGCTGTTCCTGTGGTCGACACGCCCCGCGAGCTGTCGCTCGCCTGGGACCTGGAACCTGAACATGTGAACAAATCCGTCGAGACGGTCGACCAGGGCGAGATCTTCTTCGTCTGGTCCGCAACGGCCCTGGCGACGCATGAAGCAACCCTGAGCGGCAGGACCGCTTACCTCGCACAGGCCGAAACCCTCTATGGCAACCTGTTCTGCGAATTCGAAGAAAAGGGCGGCACCTGTTACGAAGACCGGGATGCCGATGGCCTGCTGGAGCGCCGCTGGGAAGCCCGGCGCAAGCAGCGCTCGCCCGGCAACATCACGACCGTCCGAACCCCGATGGATCTGGCACCGCCGGTCCCTTATCGCGAGACGCAAAAGGAACGCCAGGTCGTCGCCAGCCAGACCCTCGGCCTGACCTATAACGGCCCCGTGCGCGCCAATATCGCGGATGACGGCTCGGTCGAGTCCATCATCGGCGAACTGGCTCTTGGCTGGAATTCCGGCAAGGACGCGCCGCGCGATCCTACCGGCCTCGGCTGGGAATATGTGAACTCGCTCGTGTTCGCCATCATCGATGACAAGATGCCGGAGATGCTGATCAAGGAACTCGGCGTCACCTACACCGCGCTGAAAGCGACCGTGGAAGGCAGCCTCGAACTCGAATTCCAGGCCATGCCGATGACTGGCGTGATGGTGGACCAGGAATTCGATGTCGAGGTGGACGAACGCGAGACCGTTCCGGAAGACCCGGAAGTCTGACCGCCGGCCGGATCAGGCCTCGCCCAGAAGGCAGCGCACATGGTCTTCCAGGTCCAGCTGGCGCAGGCGCTTCAGGCGCTCCACCAGCAGGATGCGGCGCAGGCGCTGGTAGGCAACGTCAAGCTGGTCGTTGACGATGACATAGTCATAACGCCGCCAGTGCATGATCTCGCGCTTGGCGTCTTCCATCCGGCGGGCGACCATTTCCGGCGTCGAGCCCGGCCGCGCCGACAGGCGTTGTTCCAGCGCGCTGATGCTGGGCGGCAGCACGAAGACCGACACCACATCGTTCGGCATCTGGTCGTGCAGCGCATCGGCGCCCTGCCAGTCGACATCGAACAGGACGTCCTCGCCGGCCTCGAGGCGGGCCACCGTGTCGGCCTTCGGCGTGCCGTAATACTTGTCGAACACATGCGCCCATTCGAGGAACTCACGTGCCTCGATCATGCGGCGGAACTCGTCGACCGACTTGAAATGATAGTCCTTGCCGTCGACCTCATTCGGGCGCGGCGGGCGCGTGGTGGCCGAGACAGACAGCTTGGCGTCGGCGAACTCCTCCAGCAGCATCTTGGTCAGCGTCGTCTTGCCGGCGCCCGACGGGCTCGACAGGACGAGCATCAGGCCGCGGCGATGGCCGGTATCCTTGGGATGTCCGCTATTCGACATTGGCCGCCTGCTCCTTGAACTGGTCGATTAGTCCTTTGAGACCGAGTCCCGCATTCGTCAAATCGAGGCTGACGGATTTGGAGCAGAGCGTGTTGGCCTCCCGGTTGAGTTCCTGGGCCAGGAAATCAAGTTTCCGGCCCGCCGGGGAGCCGCCCGCCAGCAACTCCCGCGCCGACACGAAATGTGCCGTCAGCCGGTCGAGCTCCTCGCGCACATCGGCCTTGGCGGCGCTGAGGGCGAGTTCGGCAGCGAGGCGCTCCTTCTCCACACGGCCATCGGCGTCCAGTTCGTCGAGCTGCTTCATCAGGCGCTCCTTCAGGAGTGCCGGCTGGCTCGCGGCGAGGTGCTCGGCCTGGTCCCTGGTGTCGTCCATGGACTGGACAAGTCCCGACAGGAGGCCGGACAACATCTCGCCCTCGCGCAGGCGCTCGGCCTGCAGCGCAAGAAGCGCGGCCTCGCCGGCGCTTGCGAGCATGGCGGTGACGGCTTCATCGGATCCGAGATCCCGCAGGCTCGAACCGCCGGTTTCAACGACGCCCTTGATGGTGAGAAGCGTGGCCACCGCATCGGACGAAGTTGCCGTCTGCGCCCGCTCATCGACGACCTGGATCAGCTGGCTGAGCAGGGCCTCATTGACGGTCGCCACATCGCCGCCGGCCGAAAGATCGATGCGCAAGGCCACCTGAAGTGAGCCGCGCTTGAAATGCTTCGCCGCGGCCGCCTTGACGGACCGCTCCAGCGCTTCGAAGCCCGGTGGCAGGTTCACGCGCACATCGAGGCCGCGCCCGTTGACGCTCTTGGCTTCCCACGCCCAGCTGCCCCAGTCCGCCTCGCCCGCCACGCGGGCAAAGCCGGTCATCCCCGAAAGTGCATTCATTCCCCTGCCCGCTCCCTTGCGATTTCCTGGCGCTCATAGGCGCGGTAGGCGGCGACGTTCTGGTTGTGCTCTTTCAGAGTCTTGGCGAAGAGATGCCCGCCCTTCCCGTCCGCCACGAAGAAGATGTATTCGGTATGCGGAGGGCTCAGTACTGCCGCGATGGCGCCGCGCCCCGGATTGCAGATCGGCGTCTTCGGCAGGCCGTCGATCTGGTAGGTGTTCCAATCCGTCTTCGTGTCGATCTCGGACCGGCGCAGCGTGCGCCGCTGGCCCCTGGAATTGTAAAGCGGCTCGCCGCGGGACACGCCATAGATGATCGTCGGGTCGCTTTCGAGCCGCATGCCGCGTTTCAGGCGCGTCGTGAACAGGGCGGCGATGTCCGGCTGTTCGTCGATCCGGCCGGTTTCCTTCTCCACGACAGAGGCGAGGATGATCGCCTCCTGGGGCGTCGTGATGGGAATATCCGGATCGCGCAGCGGCCAGAGTTCGTCCAGCAGGTCGGCCTGCGCCTTCTGCATCCGCTCAATGGCCTGCGCCCGCGTCATCCCGCGATTGAAGAGATACGTGTCCGGAAGAAGCGATCCTTCGGGAATTTCGCCAGCGGGCATGTCGCCGGTCAGGACCGGATCGGCCTCGATGATCTTCAGGAGCTGCGCGGTCGTGCGCCCTTCCGGCAGCGTGATCCTGTGCTGCACGGATTTGCCTTCGATCAGCGTACCGAGCACATCGGCCAGGCTCGCGCCATGCTCGATCTCGAATTCGCCGGTCTTGATGGCAAGTTCGTTGCCGTCGATCTTTGCCTTGATCCGCATCAGTTGCGCACTGCGGATGATGCCATCCGTTTCAAGGCGCGCTGCGACGCCGGAGAGCGTCTCGCCGGGCGCCACCGCAAAGGTCGTGTCCGCCGCCAGCGGGCCTGCCTTCTGCAATTCGTTCTGCATCCAGATCCAGCCGCCGCCAATGGCCGCGCCACCAAGCACGACAACCAGAACGACAAGGGACAGAAGTCCTTTCAGGAATTTCATGTGCCGCCTCGATCAGGGATTCCGGGACGCCCCAGCCTAAGCCGGGCGCCGGACTCCGGAAAGGGACTTACTTCACCTCGCGCAGCACGAGGCTGGCATTGGTGCCGCCAAAGCCGAAACTGTTCGAGATCGCGGCACGCACGCGGCCCTTCTTGGCCTTGTGCGGAAGCAGGTCGATCACGGTCTCGAAACTCGGATTGTCGAGATTGAGCGTCGGCGGCATCACCTGGTCACGGATGGCCAGCGCACAGAAGGCGCCTTCGATGGCCCCGGCTGCGCCCAACAGGTGGCCGACGGCCGACTTGGTGGACGACATGGAGAGGTTCTTGGCATGGTCGCCGAAGGCCCGCTCTACGGCGCCGGCCTCGCCTTCGTCGCCCTTGGGCGTCGAGGTGCCGTGCGCGTTGACATAGTCGACCTCGGCGGGGTCAATGCCGGAATTCTTCAGCGCCATCTTCATGGCGCGGTAGCCGCCCTCGGCGCCTTCGGCCGGTGCGGTGATGTGATAGGCATCGCCCGTCAGGCC
>JAGQRO010000104.1 GCA_020425315.1 Hyphomonas sp.
GCGTTCTTCATGATGAAGGCGGCGTCGTCCGCCGAGCCCTTCTTGTAGGGCCGGTCCGTTGCGACGCCCGCGGCCGCTGCTGAATCGTCTGCGCCGAAGCCGCCGAGGATGACCGAGATGAAGCTGCGGTTCATGCCCTTGCACATGATATAGGAGAGGATCGCGCCCGAGGAGCCGACGAGCGCGCCAGTGATGATCAGGGCGAAATTGCCGAGCGTGAAGCCGAGGGCGGCCGCGGCCCAGCCGGAATAGGAGTTCAGCATCGACACGACGACGGGCATGTCCGCCCCGCCGATGGGGATGATCAGCGTGATGCCGAGGATGAGAGCGAGCACCGTCAGCCCCCAGAAGGCCCATTGCGCCTCTCCGTCCACCGAAATCAGGTAGCCGAGCAGGACGACAATGCCGGCGCCGATCAGGATGTTCAGGATATGCCGGGCCGGCAGCAGGATGGGCGCGCCGGACATGTTGCCGTTGAGCTTGGCGAAGGCGATGACCGAGCCGGTAAAGGTGAGCGCGCCAATGGCGGAGCCAAGGCCGAGTTCGATCAGCGACGCAGGCTTGATGCCGCCCGCATCGGCGGCAATGCCGAACTGGATGGGCGAATAGAGCGCCGCAGCGGCCACGAGCACGGCGGCGAGGCCGACAAGGCTGTGAAAGGCGGCGACGAGCTGCGGCATCGCCGTCATCGGGATGCGGCGGGCAATGATTGCGCCGATGGTGCCGCCGACGGCGACGCCGCCGAGGATCAGGCCCCAGGTTTCAAGGTCGAGATCGTTCCAGACGAGCGCAATCGTGGTGGCGACCGCGATGGCCATGCCGATCATGCCGTTGCGGTTGCCCGCGCGGCTGGTGGCCGGGCTGGACAGGCCGCGCAGGGCGAGGATGAAGAGGATGCCGGCGATCAGGTAGAGCAGCGGCGCCCAGGTGGAGTGGAAGGAGTCCATGACCTAGTCCCCCTTCTTCTTGTACATGGCGAGCATGCGCTGGGTGACGAGGAAGCCGCCGAAGATGTTCACGCTGGCAAGCGCCACAGCGACCGTGCCGAGGATCTTGGAGACCCAGTTGTCGGAGCTGAGCCCCACCGTGGCGGCGGCGACGAGGGCGCCGACGATGATCACGGAGGAGATGGCATTGGTCACGGCCATCAGCGGCGTGTGCAGCGCCGGCGTCACGCTCCAGACGACATAATAGCCGACGAAACAGGCCAGCGCGAAGATCGCGGCCAGGAAGATGGTGGGGTTGATGCCGCCGCCATCGGCGAAGGCGGGCAGGGCGAAGGAAGCTGCGGCGAGCGTCAGGAGGGCGCGCTTCATGATTTGATCCTTTCGTTCACCGTTTCGCCGCCCTTGGTGAGCAGCATGGCGACAACGACTTCATCGTCCGTATCGAGATTAAGGGCGCCGTCCTCGGCCGTAACGAGCGGCAGGAAGGCGAGCAAATTCTTGGCGTAGAGCGACGAGGAGTCCGCCGGCAGGCGGGCGGGCAGGTTGGAGAAGCCCGCCACTTTCACCCCGCCGACATCGACGATCTCGTCGGCCTGCGAGAGCGGGCAGTTGCCGCCCTGAGCCACGGCCATGTCGACAATGACGGAGCCGGGCTTCATCGTCTTCACCATGTCTTCCGTCACCAGAACCGGCGCGGCGCGACCGGGGATGAGGGCCGTGGTGATGACGATATCCTGCTTGGTGATGTGGCTGGCCGTCAGCTCGGCCTGTTTGGCCTGGTATTCCGGCGACATCTGCTTGGCATAGCCACCGGCGGTTTCGGCGGCCTTGAACTCGTCATCCTCCACCGCGATGAATTTCGCGCCGAGCGAGGCGACCTGTTCCTTGGCGGCGGGGCGCACATCCGTGGCGGTCACGACCGCGCCGAGGCGGCGGGCGGTGGCGATGGCCTGCAGGCCGGCAACGCCGACACCCATGATGAACACTTTTGCCGGCGCGATGGTGCCGGCGGCGGTCATCATCATCGGCATGGCGCGGCCATAGATCTGCGCGCCTTCGATGACGGCACGGTAGCCGGCAAGGTTCGACTGGGACGACAGGGCGTCCATGGACTGCGCGCGGGTGATGCGCGGGGTGAATTCCATGGAGAGGGAGGCAACCTTGCGGGCGTTGAGCGCGCTCACCACGGCCGGATCGAGCGCAAAGGGCTCCATCTGGGCGATGACGGTGGCGCCTTCCGGCAGGATCGCGACCTCGTCGGCGGTTGGCCCGCGCACCTTGAAGACAATGTCGGCACCGGCCGCGGCGGACTTTGCATCCTTCGCGATACTGGCCCCTGCCTCTTCATAGGCACTGTCCAGGAAGCCGGCGGTCTTGCCGGCATCGGACTCGATTGTGACCGTGTGACCGGAGGCCACAAGCTTCTTGACCGTTTCTGGTGTTGCCGCCACACGGGTCTCACCAGAACGTCGTTCCCTCAGCACTGATATTTTCATGCGCGAAGGAGTAGCGGCAGAATCTTGCGTTGTGCAAGTGCGAAATAAGGAGGGAAGGGCATGGATTTGTTTAGCTTGGCTAACAGGACCGCACTGATTACGGGCGCCTCAAGCGGGCTCGGGCGTCACTTTGCGGGCGTTTTGTCGCGGGCCGGCGCCGATGTTGTCATTGCCGCCCGCCGCATGGGCCGGCTGGAGGAGCTGGCTGAGGAAATCTCGAAAGCCGGTGGCCGCGCCCTGCCGGTGGAGATGGACGTGACCTCCGATGAGAGCGTCACCGGTGCCTTTGCCGAGATCAAGGAAGCGCTGGGGCGCCCCTGCGACATCATCATCAACAATTCCGGCCTGTCGCGCGAAGGCTGGTTCCGTGAGCAGAGCGAGGAAGACTGGAACACGGTGATCGACACCAATCTCACCGGCGTCTGGCGCGTCGGCAAGCATGGCACCAATGCGATGATCGACGCCGGCGCCAAGGGCTCCATCGTCAATATCGCCTCGATCACCGGCCACCGCACGCAGATGATGACCACGGCCTATTGCGTCTCCAAGGCCGGCGTCGATCACCTGACCCGCCACATGGCGATGGAAAATGCACGCTACGGCATCCGCGTGAACGCAATCTCGCCCGGCTATTACAAGACCGAGATCAATGACGAGTATCTCGACTCCGATGCCGGCGAAGCGATGCGCAAGCGGATCGCGATGCGCCGGTTCGGCGAGTATCGCGAACTGGACGGTACGCTGCTGCTGCTCGCCTCCGATGCCGGCAGCTACATGACCGGCTCGACGATCGTGGTCGATGGCGGGCACATGCTGATCCCGCTCTGAGGCGGCATGCGGATCGTCATTTCCGGCTGTTCTTCGGGCGGCAAGTCGAGCTTGCTGGCGGAGCTGGCCGGGCGTGGATACCGGACGGTCGAGGAACCGGGCCGGCGCATCGTGCGCGCGGGGCAGGCGTTGCCATGGCAGAATATGGAGGCCTTCCTGCGGGCGGCGCTGGCTTTAGCCGCCGAGGACATGGGGCATGGTCGCGGTGAGGATGGCCCGGTCTTCTTCGATCGCGGCCTGGTCGATGCCGCCTCGGCGCTTGCGGCCCTGTCGGGCGGCGACCCTGCCGACCTGCTGGCGCCATATGAGCGCTATCATCCGCTCGCCTTCCTCGCCCCGCCCTGGCCGGACATCTATGAGACCGATGCCGAACGCCGACATGGCTTTGAGGAAGCCGTGGCCGAGTTTGACCGGCTGGCGCGGGATTACCCGGCGCTCGGCTACCACGCCGTTCTGTTGCCGAAGGTGAGCGTCGCCGCGCGGGCCGACTTCGTGCTGTCGGCCCTCGGCCTGCCGGGCCATGCCGCCGGGTGAGCTTGCGCCGCCTGCGCACTCGCTGTAATCACCGCCTCACGCACCAGGTGCCCGGGTAATTCCGGGTGAAAAGGGAAGCCGGTGAAAATCCGGCGCTGTACCCGCAACTGTCAGCGGTGAGCTGGCAGGCCATCAAAGCCACTGAGCCCCGAAGGGGATTGGGAAGGCGGCCTGCAAGCCATGATCCGCGAAGCCAGGAGACCTGCCTGATGCCGTCGTTTGCCCCCGGTCCGGGAAAAGGCCAGAGGCAGCGGAGGCAAGACTTCCGTCCATACGACATCGTGTGAAACCGCCCGGTGCGCCGGGCAGACGGAAGGAAATGCCATGCTGAGAGCAGCATTATTGTCATCTATCGCGCTGGCCGTGATCCAGGCCCCGGCCCTTGCCGACCCTGAAACCGAAGCCGATCTCGAACTCGATACGGTCGAAGTGGCGGGCATGCAGCCGCTGGACCCTGAGCGGCTGACGGAAAGCGTCAGTGTGCTGACGGAAGAGGCGCTGGCCGTGCGGGCCGCACCGAATATTGCAGACCAGTTGCGCGCCGTGCCGGGCGTCGCCGTGTCACGTTCCGGCGGTACCGGCAGCCTGACGCAGGTGCGGATGCGCGGGGCGGAGGCGAACCACACGCTTGTCCTGTTCGATGGCTTTGAAGTGTCGGACCCGATCACGGGCGAAACCGATTTCGGCCTGATGACGGCGTTGCCGGCCAGGCGCATCGAAGTGCTGCGCGGGGAGGCCTCGTCGATCTACGGGTCCGACGCGATTGGCGGCGTGGTGGATGTGCGCCCGGGCGCCGGTGAGGGCCTGCGCGCCCGGATCGAAGCCGGCAGCCGCGACACGCTGAACGGCGCGGCCAGCTGGTCGGGCGAGCATGTTCTGGCGGGCCTGAGCGGTTTCCGCACCGATGGGGTCGATGTTTCCGGCCTTGGCGGGGAGACGGATGGGTCCGAAGCCCTGTCAGGCCTTGTCCGCGGTCAGGCGAGCCTTGGCGGCGGCTGGGCGATTGCGGGCCTTGCCCTGGTGCGCCAGTCCGAAACCGAGGCCGATTCCGACACGGATTTCGATGGGCGCCTTGATGATGTGACGCGCAAGACGGAAGCCGACCAGACACTGTTCGGCCTGTCCCTGACCGGGGACACAGGCGCCATCGGCCACGAAGTCCGCGCCAGCCGGGGCGAGGTTTCGCGCGACAATTCCGATGAATTCGGCCTGCTCGACACGGCAACGGGCACACGGACGAAGTTTTCGTGGCTGCCCTCGTATGAAACGGGCGCGCATCGCGTGACCCTGCTCGTGGAGCGGGAAGAAGAAGACTATGACCGCCGCGATGTGGAGTATGGCGGGGCGACGACGATTTTGGAATCCTTCGAATCAACGGGCCTTGCGGGCGAGTATCGCTATACCGGCGAACGCGTTCAGCTCTCCGCTTCGGCCCGGCATGACGAGAATGACGGGCGGTTCGAAGACGCGGACACCTGGCGTCTCGGTGCCGGCTACCTGTTGCCCGGCGACACGGTGCGCCTGCGCGCCAGTGCCGGGCGGGGCGTCAAGAACCCGACCTTTACCGAACTCTTCGGCTTCTTCCCCGGCAGCTTTGTCGGCAATGCGGACCTGAAGCCGGAAACCTCAACCTCCTGGGAAGCGGGCGTCGACTGGCAGGTCGGCGAAGCCATGCTGTCGGCAACCTATTTCTCCGCCGATCTCGAGAACGAGATTTACACCGCCTTCAATCCGGACTTCACCTCCACGGCCGCGAACCGGGCCGGGGACAGCGAACGTTCCGGCGTGGAATTTGCGGGCCTCTGGCAGGCAACGCCGGCGCTGACCCTGTCGGGGCAGGTGACGCTGACGGAGAGTTCCAACGACACCGGCGCCGACGAGATCCGCGTGCCGAAGGAAACCGCTTCGCTCGCCGTGAACTGGCAACCGGACGCCGATGGCTGGCGCGCAGGCGTCGCGTTCGACTATGTCGGCAAGCAGGACGATTTCGATTTCGGCACATTCCCGGAAACCCGCGTCACGCTCGATTCCTATGTCCTCATGTCGGCAAGCCTTGAATATCCGCTCTCGGATCATGTGTCGCTGACGCTGCGCGGGGAAAACCTGCTGGATGAAGACGCTGTCGATGTGTTCGGCTATGCGGCGCCGGGCGCGGCGGGCCTTGTGGGGCTTGCCTTCCGGTGAAGCAGGTGGCGGCCCTTCTTGCCTTTCTGGCACTCCCCCTCGCCGCACAGGCGGAAGGGTCGACCATTGTTTCGCTCGATTATTGCGCTGACCAGTTCGTCATGGGACTTGCGGACCCTGACCAGATCCTTGCCGTATCGAAGGATGCGGCCCGGCCCTTCAGTCATCTGAGGGAAAAGGCGGCCGGCCTGCGCAAGGTGCGCGCGGCGGCCGAGGATGTCATTGCCCTCAGGCCGGACATTGTCGTGCGCAGCTGGGGCGGCGATGCCCGCGCGCTTGGCTTCTATGAGTCCTTCGGGATCGAAACCGTGCAGATCGGCTATGCGACGGACCTTGAAGGCGCCGCCCGCGTGACGCAGGAGATCGGAGATGCCATCGGCCAGCCGGAACGGGCCGCCGCACGGGTCGCCGCCATGCCGGCGCCGGCAGAGCCGCTCGGCATCCGCGCCACCTATCTCACCCCCAGCGGCGTCAGCGCCGGGGCCGGCACGATGGTGGATTCGATCCTCACGGCCGCCGGCCTCACCAATGCGGCAACCCGGCCGGGCTGGCACAGCGTTGACCTGGAAGCGCTCGTCCTGTCGCCGCCGGACGTGGCGCTGACGGCATTCTTCGACTTCGACAATGATGCCTCGGACCAGTGGAGCGCCTCGCGCCATCCGGTCCTGCAGCGGATCATGGACGGAGCGCGCACCTACAGCCTCGATGAGAGCCGCCTGACCTGTCCGGCCTGGTTCGTGGCGGATGAGGCGGCGGATCTGCGCCGCCGGATCGGGGGCGAGGAATGATCCGCCTGTCGATTGTCCTGGGTCTGACCTGTTTCGCGCTATTGGCGATTTCCGCGCTGGCGGGCACCGCGCCACTCTCCCTTGGGGAGACATTTGCGGCGCTGACAGGCCACGGAAATGAGGGTGTACGAACGATCGTTTGGGAGATCCGGCTGCCCCGTGCCGTTGCGGCATTCTCTGTCGGGGCGGCGCTTGGCCTTGCCGGGGCGGCGATGCAGGGCCTGTTGCAGAACCCTCTGGCCGAGCCCGGCGTTCTGGGCGTTTCGGCCTTCGCCTCGCTCGGCGCCGTGGTGGCAATATACTTCGGATTGGCCGGTGCGGGAACACTCGGTGTGCCGATTGCCGCAATCCTTTTCTCGCTGGTGGCCGTGGCCGTCCTGATGATCGCGGCCGGGCGCGGGGCGAATTCGGTGACATTGTTGCTGGTCGGCATTGGCCTTTCGAGTTTCGCGGGCGCGCTGATGGCGCTGGCGCTGAACCTTGCGCCCAATCCGTGGAGCCTTGCGGACCTCATCAACTGGATGCTGGGCTCGGTGGCGAACCGGTCGTGGACGGATATCGGCATGATGACACCCGCCTGGGCGGCCGGGGCGGTGGCGATCTTCCTTTCCGCGCCGGGCCTGCGCGCGCTGACTCTGGGGGACGAGATAGCGGCGACGCTGGGTGTGGACCCGGTGCGCACGCGCTGGCTGGTCGTGGCGGGCACATCGCTTCTGGCCGGTGCGAGCGTCGCGGTGGCCGGCACGATCGGCTTTGTCGGCATCGTCGCGCCGCACCTGATGCGCCCGCTGGTGAAACATGATCCGGCGCGGCTCTTGTTGACCTCGGCGCTGCTGGCGGGTGCGCTGCTGCTGGGTGCGGACCTTGTCGCCCGGTTGCTGCCCTTCCAGCAGGAACTGAAACTCGGCGTTGCGGCGGCGCTGTTCGGCGCGCCGGTGTTCATCTGGATCGCCGCGCGGATCGGGAGCCTCGGGCGATGATCCGGATCGACAATGCCTCCGTCCGTCTTGGCGGGAAGCCTGTCCTGCAGGAGGTCGGCTTTGCCGCCGGCGCCGGGGAGTTTGTCGCGCTCACCGGGCCGAACGGGGCAGGCAAGAGCACGCTCTTGAAACTCGCCTGCGGCCTGATCGCGCCGGAAGCGGGCGCAGTCGAACTCGGTGGAAAGTCCGTCGCGGCGATTCCGTATGCGGCGCGCGCTGCGCTGGTCTCCTGGTTGCCGCAGGTGCGCCCGGCGGCATGGAACCTCAGCGCTGAAGATGTCGTGGCGCTCGGCCTCGGCCCCGGCACGCGCAGTGCGTTTGCCGCCCTTGGCGCCGCAGAACGCACCCGCGTGCAGGCGGCGCTGGACCGGATGGAGGCCGCACACCTCGCCGGGCGCGGCATCCAGACACTGTCGGGCGGAGAGGCGGCGCGCGTGCACATGGCGCGCGTGCTGGTGAGCCCGGCGCCGGTCCTCCTGCTGGATGAGCCGGTCGCGGCGCTGGATATCGAGCACCAGCTCTCCCTGATGGATGTCCTCGCGGAGGAAGCCCGGGCAGGGCGCACCGTGGTGGCCGCGATCCATGACCTCTCCCTCGCCGCGCGTTTCTGCTCGCGGGTGGCGGTGCTGCAGGGCGGGCGCAAGGTGGCCGATGGCGCGCCGAATGAAGCCCTGTCGGACGCAATCCTTGAAAGCGTTTTCCGCGTGCGGCGCGCGAGCGAGGGCACATTCGTCCGGATCGCCTGATTTTTCTGCAGGCTGCGCGATTCTGTTAGCCAAACCTTAAGGCCCTTCATTGCAGGGTCCGGGCAAGTCTTCCGGAGCGTTTCATGTCCGCAGTACGTGCCCCCCAACAGCCAGATCCCCACAAATCCGGGAGCCAGCCGGCCGGGCAGGACAGCGCTGCGCCGCACCTTCGCCTGCCCGGTGGCAGCGAACGGGCCGAGGGAGAGTCTCCGGCACGCCAACTCCAGTCGCACCTCGCCGAGCGCCTGGCGCCGCGCCCGGGCGGCAACGCTCAACGCGTCATGGCGACGCTGTTAATCCTGTGCCTGTCATGCTGGCTGGCCGGATACTGGCTCGTTACCTCCGTCTAAGTCCCCGAATCCCTGAGAATTTCACAAAGCTGCGGTTGTTCCGCTGGCTGGGTTCTTGCATAGGGACACCACGGAAATTCACCTGTCACGAGAATTGGAATCGATATGCGCGTCAGAAAGGCCGTCCTCCCCGTTGCAGGCCTCGGCACGCGGGTCCTGCCCGCCACCAAGGCCATCCCGAAGGAAATGCTGCCCGTCGTGGACCGTCCGGCCATCCAGTATGTGGTCGACGAAGCGCTGGAAGCCGGCATTGAGCACATCATCTTCGTCACCGGCCGCAACAAGGGCGCCATCGAAGACTATTTCGACCGCGCCTACGAGCTGGAAACCACGCTGCAGAACAAGGGCAAGGATGCCGTTCTCGAACAGCTGATGAATTCGCTGCTGCCGGCCGGCGCGGCGAGCTTCGTGCGCCAGCAGGCGCCGCTCGGCCTTGGTCATGCCGTCTGGTGCGCCCGCGACATTGTCGGCAATGAGCCGTTCGCCATCCTGCTGCCGGACGTGATCGTCAAGGGTCAGCCCTCTTGCCTGAAGCAGATGGTCGACGCCTATGAACAGGTTGGCGGCAATATCGTCGCCGTGGACCCTGTGCCGATGGAGCGCGTCTCGTCCTATGGCGTGATCGCGCCGGTGGAGCGCGATGGGCGCCGGATCAAGATGTCGGCCATGGTGGAGAAGCCGCCGGTCGATGAGGCGCCGTCGAACCTTGCCATCACCGGCCGCTATATCCTTCAGCCGGAAGTGTTCGGCCTTCTGGCCAGCCAGGGCGCCGGTGCCGGCGGAGAGATCCAGCT
>JAGQRO010000105.1 GCA_020425315.1 Hyphomonas sp.
CGGCCTGATCAGCCTCGAGCCGATCAAGCACAAGGGCATGGACGTCATCCCGATGGAATTCCTGCGCGACCTGCTGCCGGCGCCCTCGTCGCTGGCTGAAGGCTATTCCGGCAAGACCTCGATCGGCGTGATCGTCCGGGGCCGGAAGGATGGCAAGCCGCTCGCCAAGATGCTGTACAATGTCTGCGACCATGCCGAGACCAACAAGGAAGTCTCCGCACAGGCCGTCTCCTACACGACGGGCGTGCCGCCGGTTTCCGGCGCGGCCATGTTCTTCAGGGGCATCTGGAAAGGCGCGGGCGTCTTCAACGTGGAACAATTCCCGTCGAAACCCTTCCTCGACGACGTCGCCACCCGCGGCCTGCCCACCACGATCATCGACATCGAGGCGGGCGATCAGGACGAACTGTTCGCGGTGGAGACCTAGACCGGGGCGCAACCGCCCGCAGCGGCCTGCTTGCGGACCATTTCGTCCTGCTGCGTCATCAGCGCAAAAAATTCCGCCGCCTTTGTCATGTCGATGGAGGCCGTGACCCGCTCGGCCGGATTTTTCTCATTGCGGGCATCGAAGGACAGCGTGGCGCCTGCCTCCAGCTTGCGGATGAACTCCGCCGGCTCGGTCGTGCCGCCGCCGACACCGCCGAGGCGGCTGGGATAGGTCTTGTTAGCCATGAAAGAGCTGCGGAAATTCATATTGTCATATGTATTGACGACATCGCCGAAGGTGACCGTGGACTTCCAGTTGCCGACCAGCTGGCCGGTAGTGGGCGAGGTCAGGTCCCCCAGATAGATCATCGAGGAGAAATTCTGGTCGAAGCTGCCATCGGCCAGGCGCTTGATCTGGAATTCGAAAAAGGGTTCAAGGCCGGGCGCCTCGTTCAGGTTCTCGGCCTTGAAGTCCGTCACCGGCGCCTCGAAGATCAGCCAGGCATAGCCGGCCTTGGCGAGTTCATAACTTGCGGACATGCCCGGGGCGAGCTTGCCGCTGACCCGGCAGGGCGGCGCGCCAGAGGCCCCGACCTGCGGGTCCGCACTTGATGCGGGAACAGAAGCGGCTAATGCAAGGCAGACCAGTGTGGCGAGGCGTGGCAAAATCGGCATTCTATCTCCTCCGGAAACCGGTCATATCTATCTAAGGTGTATGGTGCCATGGCAACCAAAGCGATTGAACCCCTGAAAACGCCCTGCTTCGTGCTGGACGTCGCGCGCCTGCGTAAGAACCTTGAAACAGCGGAGCGCGTGCGGGAGGAGGCCGGCTGCAAGATCCTGCTGGCCACCAAGGCCTTCGCCATGCCGGCGGCCTTCCCGGTGATGCGCGACTATCTCGACGGCACCACGGCCAGCGGCGAGCATGAGGCCATCATGGGCCATGAGAGCTTCGGCAAGGAAGTGCATGTCTATTCGCCCGCCTATACCGAGGATGAAGTCCGCCGTCTGACGAAGATTGCCGGCCATATCTATTTCAACTCGGCCGAACAACTTGCCCGCTTCGGTGAGATCGCGCGCGACGCCGGCGCCCATGTCGGCCTGCGCGTCAATCCCGGCTATTCCAACGCCACGCTCGGCGGTGACCTCTACGACCCGTGCGCCCCCGGCAGCCGGTTTGGCGAAGTGGCCGCGAAGCTGGACAGCGTGAACTGGTCCGGCGTCGACATTTTCCACGTCCACGCCCTCTGCGAGAGCCTCCACGAGGGCTCCGCCGGGCTGATCGATCATGTCGCCAATAATTTCGGGCAGTATGTCGAACAGGTCAGCGCCGTGAATTTCGGCGGCGGGCATTTCATGAACAAGCCGGGCTACGATGTCAGCGTGCTGATCGATGCGATCAAGCGCTTCAAAGCGCGCTTCGGCGTCGAGGTGATCCTGGAGCCGGGCGCCGGCCTTGTGGTGAACACGGGCGAACTGCACGCCACGGTTCTGGCCCTGCACTGGAACGGGATGGACCTCGCCATCCTCGACGCCTCGGCCTCCACCCATATGCCGGACGTGCTGGAAGTGCCCTACCGGCCAGACATTGTCGATGCCGGCCGGCCGGGCGAGAAACCGCACACCTATCGCCTCGGCGGCAAGACCTGCATGACCGGCGACGTGATCGGCGACTATTCCTTCCACAAGCCGCTGAAGCCCGGCGACCGGCTGCAATTCACCGACCAGATGCATTACAGCTTCGTCAAGACGAACACGTTCAACGGCACGCCGCTGGCCAATCTCGCCATCCGCTGGGAAGACGGGCGCGTCGAACAGATTTCGGATTTCGGCTACGAGGAATTCCGCCGCCGCCTCGGGCGCTAGGCTCCAGCCCCACCGGACCGCTACCGGCATAAGTCCTGCACGACTGGCCCCGAAGGGCCTGTTTTGATAGGCTGTATACGGAAACGAGGGTACTGGTTGTGCCGGGATGGATGAAATTCTCCGCGTACGCGAGTCTTGCTGCCGCACTGGCCGCAGGCGCGCTCGCCGCCCTTGTCTGGACACGCTCCTACCCTGACCGGCCGGACGGCTTTTTCCGGGCCGACATGCCAGACGGCGCGCCGCACGGCACACTGATCCGGACTGAGAGCTTCACGCGCGCCGTGCCGGATGGCGCCGAGGCGCGGCGCATCCTCTACACGACCGAGCTCAGCGATGGAACGCCCGCCACGGCCAGCGCCATTGTCATGTGGAAGCCCGCTGCGGCGACCGGCGCACCGGCCCCCGTGATCGCCTGGGCCCAGGGCACGGCCGGCATCTCCACCGGCTGCGGCCTTTCCCTTCAGGCGAATCCGTTTGCGGACATTCCGGCCATTCCGAACCTGCTGGATGAAGGCTGGGTCTATGTCTCCAGCGATTATGCCGGCCTCACCACGCCGGGGCCCCATCCCTACCTGATCGGGCCGGGCGAAGCCTATTCCGTGCTCGATGCCGTGCATGCCGCGCATGAGATGGACGGCCCTGCCCTTGCCGCCGACACGCTGGTCTGGGGCCATTCACAGGGCGGGCATTCGGCCCTCTGGACCGGGCGCGTCGCGGCAGGCTATGCGCCGGACATCTCCGTCAAGGGCGTTGCCGCGATTTCTCCGGGGGCGGACCTTCCCGAACTCCTGAAAGACATGCAGGCCGGCCTTTCCCGGCGCATCCTCGTCGCCTATGCGGCGCGGGCCTATTCGGAGGCCTATCCGGATGTCGAATTCGGCAAGCTGGTCCGCGCGGGCGTGCGCTGGCGGGCGCGTGAGCTGTCGCGGCGCTGCTTCCCCGGCCCGCACGACCGTGTGATGATCGCCCTCGCCGCTGGCCTGGACGGCCCCGTTCTCGGCCCGGACCGGGAGGCCTTTGTCCGGCACCTCAAGGAGAATGTGCCTATCGGGCAGTATGACATGCCGGTTCTGATCCTTCAGGGGGCGGAGGATGAGATCGTCGCTGCCGACATCCAGGCCCGCTTCGCCGGCGAGCTGTGCGAGCGCGGCACTGTGGTGGACTATCACGCCCTGCCGGGGCGCGATCATCTCTCGGTTGTCTATGCCGACTCGGCCGCCATTCCGACGCTGATGGACTGGAGCCGCGCGCGTCTCAAGGGCGCCCCGGCGCCGACGAGTTGCTCGGCGCCCTAATATTCCCTCAGCGGAACATCCCGGTCATGGCCGAGCGAGGGAATGCGCGCGCGGGCCCTGGCGACGGCTGCAAGGTCAAGCTCCGCGATCAGGATGCCAGGCTCGACATCTCCGGCATCGGCCATCACCTCGCCCCAGGGGGAGAGGATGAGCGAGTGGCCATAGGTTTCACGCCCGTCTTCATGCCGCCCGCCCTGCGCGGGGGCGATGACGAAACAGCCGGTCTCGATGGCGCGGGCGCGCAGCAGCACATGCCAGTGCGCCTCGCCCGTCACCCGCGTGAAGGCGGCCGGCACGGTGAGAATGTCGGCGCCGGCCTGCGCAAGGCGGCGATAGAGATGCGGGAAGCGCACATCATAGCAGACCGTCAGGCCGACCTTGCCGAATGGTGCGGCGGCGAGCACAGCTTCCGTCCCCGGACGATAGGCGCGGCTCTCGCGATAGGATTGCCCGTCGCCCACTTCCACATCGAACATGTGGATCTTGTCATAGCGCGCGAGGATCGCCCCGTCCGGCCCGATCAGGAAGGAGCGGTTGGCAAGGCGGCTGTCATCCGGCAGCGTCACCGCCAGAGACCCGACCAGCAGCGTGACGCCAAGCTCGGCCGCCAGCGCGCGGAAGGCGGCGAGCGATGCATCCTCGGCTTCCGCCACGATCTTCGGCCGCGCCATGCCGGGGCGGATGTCGAGAATGTTCGTCATCTCCGGCGTCGCGATGAAGCTGGCGCCCTGCCCCGCCGCCTCGCGGATGAGGGCACTGGCGGCGGCCATGTTCGGCCCCACCTCCGTGCCGGAGCGCATCTGGATACAGGCGGCGCGGAGAACAGTCATCGCTTTGCCGCGCCCATCCGCTTCACGTAGCCGGCGGGATCAGAATACCAGGCATCGACGTCGAAATCATTCCCGGACAGAGGTTTCAGGTCCAGGTCAAAAGACTTCGCCTGCTGGTGCAGCAAATAGAGGACAGATCGCAGGCCCGACACATACCCCTCGTCGAACTTCGAGTCGCCGTAAATGTCCGGATCGCAGACAAGGTCGACCAGTTCGCGGTACGCATCCTGAAAATACCAGCTGATGGTATCGTTCTTGTTGCGATCGGTCATGGCGTGCGTGGCCCCAGCCATGTGTCACGCGCGCCTTCGGGATTGACGGTCATGCCCTTTCCCTCGGCGGCGCGCACGGTGAGGGCGGAGGCATCGAAGCCGTCGAGGCAGTGGACATTGATGCCGTAATGATCCGGCATCGCCCGCTTCTTGTGGAACGGATAAATACCGCACACAGAGCAAAAGAAATGCCGCGCGACGCCAGTGTTCCAGTTGAATTCGCTGAGCCTGTCCGCGCCGGCGAGCAGCGTGAAGCAATCCTCATGCACGCTGGTCATCAGCGCGCCCTTCATGGCGCACAGCGAACAGTCGCAGCGGTAGACATCGGTAATGTCTGCCTCGATGCGGAACCTGACCGCGCCGCAATGGCAGGATCCGGTCCACTCGGTCATCGCGTCAGGCCGGCGCCCATTCCGTGATTGCCTCATCCATCAGGCGGGTGGCTTCGCGGACATGTTCGTCACTGATGATCAGCGGCGGAGCAAGGCGCAGAACATTTGCGCCGGCAACGCCGACCAGCAAATTCTTGTCGCGGCAGACGCCCTGCAGCGATTTCGGATCGGCTTTCATCTTGAGGCCGGTGAGCAGGCCCTTGCCGGTGACTTCCACCACCTTGTCGGGATGCGAGTCCGCCAGCGATTTCAGGCCCTGCTGCAGCGTGCCGGACACGCGGCGCACTTCGGCGAGGAATGTCTCATCCGAGATGATGTCCCACACCGTATTGCCGACCGCCATGGCCAGCGGG
>JAGQRO010000106.1:0-501 GCA_020425315.1 Hyphomonas sp.
GGCCAGATCAGCGAAGACAGCAGTGACAGCGCCGCGCCGAGACGATCCGCGCGGTGCTGAAATGACGGGATGTGGTCTCTGTCTTTCCGGGTCATCGGGCGAATTCTTATATTTCCCACATGGGTTATCCCGGGGGCGACTCCCCCGGGATTGATCCCGGCCAACTTAGTTTCACACCAGAAATGCAGCAAATGAGGTCGGACGGGCCGGAGTTGCGAAAACGCACCGGGATGCAAAATGACTTGCGCCCTGGAGTTCATCCCGCTGCGCCTGGATTATTGCACGCTTGCGCGTAACATCCACAATTCCTTTTCGTGCCATTCGAGGCGGTCGGTGAGGAAGCCGGCAGTGACCTCGTCTCCGGCCTCCTGCGCCACGGTGATGGCGGCACGCAGGTCTTCGGCCATGGCCGTGTGCGCCTCGAGCAGGGCGGCGACCATCGCGCCGGCTGATTGCGCCGGGGCAGCCTCGGCCCCGCCAAGGGCCGCCAGTTCGGCGATG
>JAGQRO010000106.1:596-1943 GCA_020425315.1 Hyphomonas sp.
CATGCAACTGGCGGAATTCGGGGCCTTCGACATTCCAGTGATAGCCATGGGTCTGGACATAGAGCCGGAAGGTCTTGCCCAAGATGGATTTGAGGCTGTCGATATTGGCTTGAGCGGCGGACATGGCGGGTCTCCTTGATCTGAATCTGGGGTGGCTGGCCCGACCGAAGCCGGGCCGGCAGGGGGTCAGAGTGTGCGGGTCGAGAAATACCAGTCGACCGTGTCGTAACCTTCGGCTTTACGGGCCTCTGCACCTTCCGCGGTGGCGGGCGGCGGCACGATCACCGGCTCGCCGGGCTTCCAGTTCTCGGGCATCGCGCACTGGTTTTTGTCCGCGGTCTGCAGGGCGACCAGAAGGCGGTGGATCTCATCCACCGAACGCCCAGCGTTCATCGGATAGTAAACCATGGCGCGCAGCACGCCTTCGGGGTCGATGATGAAGGTCGCCCGCACGGCGGCCGTGTCCGATGCGCCGGGCTGGATCATACCATAGGCTTGCGCTACGGCCATGTTCAGGTCGGCGATGATCGGAAAGCGGATGTCGACGCCCCATTTTTCCTTGATGTTCAGCATCCAGGCGATGTGGCTGTAATGGCTGTCGATGCTGAGGCCCAGCAACTCGGTATTCATCGCCGCGAAATCATCGTGCCGCTTGGCGAAGGCGATGAATTCGGTGGTGCAGACCGGCGTGAAATCCGCCGGGTGCGAGAACAGGATCAGCCACTTGCCCTTGTAATCGTCGAGCGTCTTCTGCCCGGCGGTGGTAGGTGCGTTGAACTCGGGTGCGCGTTCGTTCAGGCGTGGGCCAACGGGCTGGATCTGATCGGTCATCTTGTCTCTCCTTGAGCAATATCGTGTTGCGATGAGGAAGAGATAGGGCCTTGCCGCGATGTCGTGAAATAAATAATAAGTTTCATAATAATAGAGGATGTCTATATGAATTTTACCCTCCGCCAGCTTCGCTTCCTGACCGCCGTGGCCGAAACGCTGAATTTCTCGCGCGCTGCCGAAATCTGTTTCGTCACCCAGCCGACACTGAGCGCCGGGATCAAGGAACTGGAAGACCGGCTCGGCGTGCGGCTGGTCGAGCGCACGAAACGCAGCGTGATACTGACCCCGGTCGGCGAAGAGATCGCCGAACGGGCGGCGGCCCTGTTGCTGTCGGCAAAGGAGATCGGCGAGGCGGCGGCGGCGCATCTGCGCCCGGATGAGGGCGACCTGCGGCTGGGGGCAATCCCGACAATCGGGCCGTTCCTGATCCCGCCAGCCCTGCCGGACCTGCGTGCGGGCCTTCCCAATCTGCGTTTCTACCTGCGCGAGGAAATGACCGAAAGCCTGATTTCCGGG
>JAGQRO010000106.1:2160-2409 GCA_020425315.1 Hyphomonas sp.
AACCTGCGTCAGGACGAAAGCTTCGCAGCCACCAGCCTGACCACTCTGATCGCGATGGTCTCCGAAGGGCTCGGTATCACGCTCCTGCCCGATCTGGCCGTGGATGCCGGTATCGCGCTTCAGGACGAGGTCGCCCTGACACGGCTGCCGGATGCCTGCCCGCGGCAGGTGGTTCTGGCTTGGCGCAAGACCTCGGCCCGCAAGGAGGTATTCCGCAAAATTGCCGGGATCCTGCGGGAAACACGTTCG
>JAGQRO010000106.1:2535-2680 GCA_020425315.1 Hyphomonas sp.
TGCAGCGCTTGCAAGGCCGATGTTCAGTTTGGGCCCGCCCCAGATGAGAATGCTGCCGCTCGTTCCGGCTGCCAGATCGCTGCAGGTTTTCGCCTGATGGGGGAATGGACTGGGGGTCATTATCCTGCTGAACTTTTAAGATATT
>JAGQRO010000107.1 GCA_020425315.1 Hyphomonas sp.
CGGCTTATCCAGTCCGGAGGGCGCCTAATACCGGCAGACGGGCCGGTTCGCAAGCCGGTTTTGCCACCCATGAGGCCCCACCGGCCCCGCCCTCAGTCGTCGTCCGGCGCATAGTCCAGCGGCGGCGTCAGCGGGCGGTCCACCGCCTTGGCGGCGGTTTCCGGGCGGTCTTCCTCCTCCGGCCCCGGCAGGGCCAGCACGCGCCCGGCTTCCAGTTCCCGGCCATAGGATTCGTAGCGCGGATGCACGAGGTCCCCGACATCGCCAAAGGCATAGACCAGCCGGGCCCAGCCGGCCTTGTCAAAGTCGAAGGCATTGCCTTTCGGGTCGATGTCCGACCAGTCCGCCTCGCGCGAGGCCGAGGCCGCCATGCGGGCCCAGCGATTGGCCTCGCCGGCATCGCCATAGCCTTTCAGCGCCCGCTCCATCAGCAGGCAGAGCCGCGCCGTCGGATTTTCCTCCACCAGCAGGGCGAGCGACCTTATGGCGGCAACCCAGTCGGCCCGGTCCATGGCGATTTCGGCCGTCAGGATACGGCTCTCCCGGTGGCCGGGATGGATGTCGACCAGCGCCTTCAGGCGCGCGGCGATATTGGCGGGCATGTCCTGCGGCACGAGGCGCCGGGCAAGCTGGGCGAGCGCCGGGTGCGGGCGCGCTTTCCAGCCGAGTTCCAGCACGCCCTGCGCGGCCTTGGCCTTGCCGTCCACCATCAGCGCCCTGGCGCCATGGAAGGCGGCGGGCGGAAAGGCCGGCGCGGCGCGGATCGCTTCGGCGAGCGCCTTCTGCGCCTCCACCTTTTTGTCGTGCGGCAGGGAGATGGCATGAGCGGTGTGCAGCACGGCGCGGCGCCGGCGCAGACTGTCGCCGGTGATGAGGCCCCGGCGCTCCCCGGTCGCCAGCGTGTCGAGCGCCTTCTCCCACTCCCCTTTCGAGACCTGCAGGTCGAACAGGGAATTGAATGGCCAGTCGGCGGAGGATTTCAGCGCCAGCGCCTCCTTGGCGCGTACTTCGGCGGTCAGCTGGTCGCCGCGTTCGGAGGCCGCTGTGGCCGCGCCGCGCAGGCCCGCGAGCTGGCCGCCCGGCAGGCGGGTCAGCTGGCCCCAGGCGCGTTCAGCCCCGGCCCAGTCATTATTCGCCTCGGCGGCGCGTGCCTCGAGCAGGAGTTTCAGGCGCTCGTCTTCCGCATGTTTGGCTGCCTTGCGGGCGAGCTTCAGCGCCGCATCGGCATCGCCGGCTTCGGCCGCCAGCAGGCCCTCGGTCAGCGCCGAGTTCGCCTTGCGGGCCTGCGAGCGGCGGCGCGAGCGGCTGATCCGGCCCGGCAGCACGAAGATGCCGGAAATGATCCACCAGGCCGCAGCGATCAGTCCACTGAGCAACAGCACGCCCGCCGCGGCAAGGCCGGACTTGATGCGCACTTCCTCCGCCCCGACCGGCACGGTGACTTCGCCGGGCAAGGTGTAGGCCCACCAGCCGAGCGCCAGCACGGCAACGAACAGGATGAGGATGACGAGGAAAACGATGATGCGGTTCATTGGATCTCGGCGCCCCCTTCCGCCAGGCTGCGGCGCAGCGTCTCCAGCGAGGATTCGAGCGTGATGCGCCGCTTCGCCCCTTCCGTCCATGCGGCAAGCGCGGTGGCGGGCGGACCGTCCAGCTGGTCGGTCCAGGTCACGGCGCCGGCAAGGTCGCCCTCCTGCAGCGCATCCTCAGCGCGGGAAATGAGCGCGAATGGGCCCTCATCGGTCCCGTCGGCGCGGCGCACGGTGACGGCCCCGCCGAAGAAGCGATTGAGCCAGCCATACTTGCCGCTCTCTTCTTCCGGCACGGCCTTGCGCGCGGCGGCGCTCGCCTTGGCGAAGTCCTCGGTAAGGACGGAGAGTGTCGGCGTGCCGGTCGGCGCCAGCGGGCCGAGCGCGCGCACGGCGCTGAGCTTCGGCAGCGCCTGGCGCAGGTCGCGATAGTCTGCCTCGAAGGGCAGGCCCCGGCGCGAGGCAGCCTCGATCGAGGAGAGCGCCAGCGCCGCATCGGCGAGCGCGGTGGCGGACGCGGCCTCGGCGCGGGCATCGGCCTCGCCGGTGCGCACGGTCTGCAAAACGCTGGCAAGCGCGGCGTCCGGGTCCTGCCGGCCGGAGAGGTCGGCCTTCAGGCGGGAAAGTTCGGCATCGAGTTCGGCGAGGCGCATCGGGTCCGCGCCGGCCGGGCGGGACTCGACCCGTTCCAGCCGGGCATTCAGGGCGGCGAGGGCCCGGACGAGATCGTCCGAAGTCGCCTCTCCGCCCGCCGGCGCGGTTTCCAGTGTGTCGAGCCGGGCCTCGATGGCGGAAAGGTCCACCTCCGGCGGCGGCGCATCGGCCACGCCGTCGATCCGCTCTCCCAAGGCGGCGATGTCACGCTCCAGCGCCAGCGTCGCGGTGGAGGCCTCTTCCATCTGGTCCATCCGGGCGGAGAGGGCGCGCAGCTCTGTCCCCATGCCCTGTCCCTTGCCGGCCGGCACCATGCGGTTGGCGCCGAAGCCGATCACGCCGCCGGCGATGGCCGCCATCAGGCTCATCGCGCCAGCGCCGATCCAGCCGGGCCCGGCCGCAGCGGATCGTTTCGGCGGCGCCTCCTCGGCCAGCTCGAAATCGGCATCGATCGGCTCGGTGGAGTGCACGGGGGCTTCGGTGAATGTGTCGTCGCTCATTGCGTCCGGTTTACAGGCAAGACAGGCGCACGGAAACCGGCTCCGTCACAGGCCGAGCCTTGCGGTCGCCAAGGCTTCCATCAGCGCCGCCTCATTCGGCGCCTCCGCGATCACGATGGCAGAGGCGCCAAGGCCCTGCAGCGGCCAGGCGGCAGCCGCAGAAATCGCAACGATCACAGCGTGTTGCAGCGGCCCGCATACGTCCGAGAAGGCCGCTGCGCCCTTCGCCGAATGAATGAGGACGAAGACCGGCCCCGCCGCCAGCGCCGCAGCGGCTTCCGGCGCGAGGTGGCCCATAGGCCGCGTCTCATAGAGTGCCGCGAATCGCGCGCCGAGCCCGGCCGCACTGAGTCGCGCCACCAGCTCGCCAGCGGCGGCCTCGTTGGCGACATGCAGGATGCCGCCGGATTCGGGCGGCAGGGCGGCGATCATGTCACCGGCAAGGTCGCCCGCATCGCCCCTGCCCTCATGCACATGGGCAAAGCCCGCCGCCCGCGCCGCCGCCGCCGTCGATGGCCCGACGCACCAGGCCACCCCCGCGCGCCAGTCGCACGCCTCGGCAAAGAACCGCACGCCATTGGCGCTGGTGAAGACGAGATGCGAGATGCCGTCCATGTCCGGCGCGGCGCCCGACAGGGCAGCGAGCTGCAGCATCGGCGAGGCAATCGCCTCGATACCCTTGGCCGTGAGCCGCGCCAGCGTTTCCGAAGCGCCGGGTTCGGCGCGGGTGACGATGACCGGTGCGCTCACCATTCGTCGCGGAAGGCGGGCATGCGGCTGCCGGCGCTGCGCCGCACGATGCGGGCGATCTCCTTGCCGAGGGCTTCCAGCTGGATGTCGCTCGCCCCCTTGCGGCAGAGGCCTTCGGCGTTCCAGCGCGCCGTGCCGTCCATGGAGAGGACTTCACCGGCGAGCTTCCAGTCTTCGCCCTCATCGAATGTGTGCGCCGCAATCGGCGTGCGGCAGGACCCGTCGAGCGCCAGCAGGAACGCCCGCTCGATGATCGCGGCCTCCCGCGTCGGGCCATGGTTCAGCGCGTCCAGCACGGCGACGAGGTCTGCATCGGCATCCTCGCGCCGCACGACGCCGATAATGCCCTGCGCGGCGGCCGGCAGCATGTCCATCAGCGGGATGGGCGTCGCCACATCGGCAAGGCCAAGACGCGTCAGCCCCGCCATGGCGAGATAGGTCGCGTCCGCCAGCCCCTCGTCCAGCTTGCGCATACGGGTGGCGACATTGCCCCGGAAGGTGACGATCTCGACATCCGGGCGCAGTGCGCGCGTCTGCGCCTCGCGCCGGAGCGACGCGGTGCCGACCTTGGCGCCCGCCGGCAGCTCCATCAGGTTCTTGGCATGCGGGGAGAGAAAGCCTTCGCGCGGGTCTTCCCGCTGAGGGAAGGCTGCGAAGACCTGCCCATCCGGCAGGACGGAGGGCACGTCCTTCAGACTGTGCACGGTAAGGTCCACCTCGCCGCGCGAGAGGGCCGCGTCCAGTTCCCTTGTGAACAGGCCCTTGCCGCCGGAATTGATCAGCCGCTCGGTCGTCAGCTGGTCACCCGACGTGGTGAAGGTGACGATCTCGCCAATGATCTCGCCATTCGAGGCCGCCGCAACGCCGTCGGCGACATGATTTGCCTGGAACAGCGCCAGCGGCGAGCCGCGCGTGCCGATGCGGAGGGTGCGGGGGGCATGCTTTCCTGTCATCCCCCACCCCTAGCCGGGCAGGCCTTGCTTGCCAATTGACAGAGCGACGCGGAACGCGGATACCAGCGCCCATATCGTTATTCGAGAAACTTCCAATCGGAGCCCTCCTCATGATCAGACCTGCCGTGTCCGCCATGGCGCTGGCCCTCGCCCTTGCTGCCTGCGGCAAGCCCGCCGCCGGGACCCCCGAAAAGCCGGCCATCACGGCGGAACAACAAGCCGAGATCAGCGCGGAGCTGAATGCCTGGTTCGACACCAAGTATGAAGAGTTCCTGCAACTGAGCCCGATCCAGCTCAGCTTCCTCGGCCGCAAGGACAAGAACGACCAGATCGACTGCTTCACCCTCGAATGCCAGGACGAACAGATCGCCATGACGCTGGCGGCGGTCGACGAGATGAAATCGAAGTTCAATTATGACGACCTGTCGGATGACGACAAACTGTCCTGGGACATTTTCGTCTACCAGGCCGAGCGCGCAAAGGCCGGCGCGAAGTTCCGCTATAATGGCTTCGTCTATGACCAGATGAACGGCCCGCAGGGCTTCATCCCGCAATTCCTGATCCAGTTCCACGATGTCGAGACCGCCGACGACATGCGCGCCTATATCAGCCGCATCCGCGAATCGGCCCGCGCCCTCAACGAGGCGACCGACGTGGCAAGGGAGTCCGCCGCCCATGGCACGCACGCCCCGAAATTCGCCTATCAGGGCGTGATCGACCAGTCCGGCAAGGTGCTGACCGGCGCTCCGTTCACGGATGGCCCGGACAGCCCGCTGATGGCGGATGTGAAGCAGGAACTCGCCACGCTGGTCAGCGACGGCAAGATCACGCAGGAAGACTCCGACGCACTGCTGGCCGATGCGACCAGCGCCATGACCAATGAATTCAAGACCGCCTATGAGGCGATCATCGCCTTTGCGAGCGAGGACATGGCGAACTCGCCCGATTCCTCCCAGCCGGTGGGCGCCTATCTTCAACAGGATGGCGCGGCCTATTACGACAACCGTCTCGAATCGATGACGACCACCTCCCTCACCGCCGACGAGATCCACCAGATCGGCCTCGACGAAGTTGCCCGCCTGCGCGGCGAGATGGAAGCCATCAAGGCCGAAGTCGGCTTCGAAGGCACGCTGAAGGACTTCTTCGACATGCTGCGCGATTCGAAGGATGATGAGCGCTTCTATTATCCGGATACGGATGAAGGCCGCCAGGCCTATATCGACGACGCCACCGCCGTGATCGAGAACATCAAGACCAAACTGCCGGACTTTTTCGGAATCCTTCCGAAGGCCGACATTGAAGTGAAACGCGTGGAAGCCTTCCGCGAGCAGCCGGGCGCGGCCCAGCACTATTTCCCCGGCACGCCGGACGGCTCACGCCCCGGCATCTATTATGCCCACCTCTCCGACATGAAGGCGATGCCGAAACGCGAGCTGGAAGTGATCGCCTATCATGAGGGCATTCCGGGCCACCACATGCAGATCTCGATCGCGCAGGAACTGGAAAACGTCCCGCAATTCCGCACCCAGGCCGGCTTTACCGCCTATATCGAAGGCTGGGCGCTCTATTCCGAATGGCTCGCCCGCGAATTCCCCGGCACCTATCAGGACCCGTATTCGCGCTTCGGCCGGCTCGGCTCTGAAATGTGGCGCGCCGTCCGCCTCGTGGTCGATACGGGCCTCCATTCCAAGGGCTGGACCGAGGAACAGTCCGTCCAGTATTTCCTCGACAATGCCGCCATCACCGAGGCGCAGGCCCGCTCCGAGGTTCAGCGCTATATCGTGATGCCGGGACAGGCGACGAGCTACAAGATCGGTATGCTGAAGATCCAGGAACTGCGCCGCAAGGCGGAAGCCGAACTGGGCGACAAGTTCGACATCAAGGCCTTCCACGACACCGTGCTCGGCGGCGGCGCCCTGCCGCTCGACCTGCTCGACCGCCGCATCGACCAGTGGATCGAAGAGGTGAAAGCGGCCTGATCTGACGGGGACCGGCCCTCCGCGCGGGAGGGCCGCACCTGCCGGGGTTTGCGATGGATGGTCTGGCGGAATTCGAGGAATGCGGCCGCCTCTGGGTGCGCGGCGCCGTGCCCGCCGCCGACCTTGACCAATTGGCGACGGCAATCCCGTCTGACGGCCGCCCCGGTATCCGCCCGGACACCGGCTTGCCGGCATTCCGGTATTTCAGTGGTCATGACCCGGTTGGCGCCCTTGCGCGGCGACTCGGGCTCAGCCCCCATCCGGTCCGCTTCGTCGCCTTCCAGAAAGATGAGACAGCCAACTGGTCCGTGCCCTGGCACCAGGACCGCGTGGTGGCCGTCGCAGACCGGCACGAAAGTCCCGGCTGGTCGGCCTGGCTGCCAAAGGGCGCCTACTGGCATGCCGAACCACCCGAGGCGCTCCTTGAGCGGATGATCTTCATCCGCCTCCATATCGATGCCGCCGACGAGACGAATGGCTGCCTTCAGCTCGCCCTCGGCTCCCACCGCGAGGGGCGTGTCCCGGCTGACGCGGCCAGCGACATTGCGGCCCGATACCCGGTCGAACATTGCCGCGCCGCGCCCGGAGACCTGCTCGCCGTCAAGGCGCTTACCCTGCACCGGTCCGCCCCGTCGGTTTCAGGCGCACCCCGCCGGGCCCTGCGGATCGACTATGCCGATCGCGCCATGCTGCCGGCGCCAATGTCATGGGCGCTGCAGCCTGCGGCCATGTCCGGATGAAGCGGAAAGTCCACGTCGCTTCCTAACACGTCTTCGATGCGGGTGCGGCGGCCCCAATGGGCATACTGGACATGCTGGCGCAGCCATTGCCGCGTGTCGTGCGCCGCGCCGGTGACCGGCAGGGGCGGCTGCCAGTCCGGCGCGAGGGCCGGCCAGGCCCGGGCGAGGTCCTCATAGGGCTGCGTGAAGGCACGCCCCCAGGGATAAGTGACGCCCGCCCACGGCTTCTGCCGGGACATGAAATGCACCACGGCCGGCCGCACGGCGCAATAGGCCGGATAGGCCATCATCCAGGCCGGGAAGTTCCAGCGCAGCGGCAGCGTGCGGATATGGTCCGCATGCTGGGTATTCAGCACATCCTGGTCGAGATAGAGATACCGGTCCGGCTGCGCGAGATAAGCATCGAGACAGTCGCGCGAGAGCGACTCCAGCGTCTCCCGCCTGGCCCGCTGCATGCCGGCATTGATGTAGCGCGTCTTGGCCATGCGCCCGATGCCCAGCCGGTTCCAGTTCGCCTGCGTCCGCGCCGGCGTCTCGAACGGGCGGAGATATGACAAGGGATCGCGCACGCCCGCCACGACCCCTGCCGGCACGCCAAGGCCGATCAGCGGGTCCAGCGAATCGACCACCTGCGTGTCGCCGTCGAGATAGAGAATGTCCGTATACGAAGACCCGGCCAACCCCGCGAGCAGGAAGCGGGCGAGCTGTTTCGGGAAGCCCGCCCGGAAGAAGGGCGGATGGCAGGCAAAGGTCACACCCGCCTCGGCACAGGCCTCCGCCGCCGCCGCGGTGCGGGCATCTTCGGTGTCGATACAGTGCACGGCGACATCGGCGAGGTCCGGGCTGGCATGCGCCCGCGCCTGCCGGGCGCTGACAAGGGTCGGCAGCAGATAGGCCGCGTCGGTCGCGTAAACGATGCAGCACGTCGCCATAGGCCGACGCTAGCCCGCCGCGCGCCCGCTGTCACGCGGCATCGCGACAGGCGCCCCTGCCCCGGCGTCAGACTTTGCGGCCCGCGCGCCCTGCCCTACACTTCTGCCATGGACCTGACCTTCAGCCCCGAAACAGAAGCCTTCCGCGCCCATGTCCGCGCCTGGTTCGAGCGTGACTTCCCGAAAGACATCCTGCGCAAGCACAAGGCCGGCGAGGCGCTGACCACGGCGGATGTGCGCAAGTCCGAAATGGCCCTCGGCGCCAAGGGCTGGCTCGCCACCGCCTTGCCGGAAGAATATGGCGGCCCCGGCTGGTCGATCGAGGAGCAATATGTCTTCGACGAGGAACAGGAGCGCGCCGGCGTGCCGACGGTCACGCCCATGGGCGTCATCTATGTCGGTCCGGTGATCTATACGTTCGGCTCGCAGGCGCAGAAGGACCGCTGGCTGCCCGGCATCCGCGACGGCTCGGTCGGCTGGGCTCAGGGATATTCCGAACCCGGATCAGGCTCCGACCTCGCCTCCCTCCAGTTCAGCGCGACGCTGGAGAACGGCACCTATACGCTGAACGGCCACAAGATCTGGACCTCCGCCGCCCAGCATGCCGACTGGATCTTCCTCCTCGCCCGCACCTCGCAGGAGGAGAAGAAACAGCAGGGCATCAGCTTCATCTGCTGCCGTCTCGATGCGCCGGGCGTGACGGTGAAGCCGATCATCACGATCGACGGCAATCACTATCTCAACGAAGTCATCTTCGACGATGTGAGAGTGCCGGAGGAGAACCGCATCGGCGAGGCTGGCAAGGGCTGGACCTATTCGCAATACCTGCTCGGCTTCGAGCGCACGTCTTATGCCCGCATCGGCGGCAAGCGCGCCATGCTGCGCCATGTCCGCGAGATTGCCACTGCCACGCCGGCCGGCGGCGGCGACCGCCTGATCGACGATGCCGGTTTCGTGCGCCGCATTGCCGAGGCAGAGATGGCCGTCGATGGCCTCGAGATGACGGTGTTCCGCATCCTCTCGGCGCTGTCGCAGGGCGGATCGCCGGGCGATGCGGCCTCGACGGTGAAGATCCTCGCCACCGTGACGCACCAGATGATCACGGAACTGATGGTCGATGCCGCCGGCGCCTATGCCCAACCGCACATCTCCTTCTGGTCAGGACAGAACGACCCGGCCGGGTCTGCGGGGCGCGACATCGCCACCTATTTTGCCGGGCGCGCGCAATCGATCTATGGCGGGACCAATGAGATCCAGCGCAACATTATCGCGAAGAAAGTGCTGGGCCTTTAGTTGCAGCCGCAACCGCCGCCGCGCGGCTTGCGCACCACCTTGCGGTGCGTGCGATTGAAGGTGAACACCGAGGCGGAGGATTGCAGCACGCCGGAATAGCGCCTGCGGTCCTCGACGATGAAACCGCCGCCCCCGCCATAATAGCCCGAACCTATGGAGGCACCGACGCCGCCATTGAAGCCGGAGAAGTCATAGCTCGTCGCCGGCACGGCCACGCGCGTCACCACCGGCGGCGGGGTCACGATCCGCGTCACGACCGGACAGATCCAGACGCCGCGCTCATCGAAATAGCCCTGTCCGCTCTCGCAGTCCGGATGTGCCTTCAGCGGCTCCGGGCCGCGCACGGGCTTCATCACCTTGCCATCGGCCAGGGCCGGGGCGGCCAGCAGGGCCGAAGCCAGCGTCAGGGCCAGGAAAGTGTTCCGTTTCGACATGGTTTTCCCCTCATGGGCGCGAAAGCGTCGTGGTTTGCACCTGACAACGCAACCGGAAGGCCAGTTTACCATATTCATCAAAGCCGCCGCACCGGAGGGCGGCAAGCGGATTAACCCTGCGCGCGATCAGGCTTGCCCGCCCGGCGCCCTCTATCCTAGGGTCGCCGGCATGATCCGCGCCCCTGCCCGCCTCGCCTGCGGCCTCGCCGCCCTCTTCCTCCTCTCCGCCCCGGCCAGTGCCCGCGAAGCCGTGCCCGGCATCAGCGAACAGGCGGCGAGCACGAGCACTTCCTGGCATGCCGGCTTCGGCTATACGCGCGACCTTGCCGCTGCCGAACAATCCGTCGCCGAGCTGAAAGCGCAATTTGCGTCCGCCCTTCCCGCCGGCGCAGCCCAACCGAACCTGACGGTTCGCGTGCGCCGCGATGTCTTTTCCCATGGCATTCCGGCCTATGCCGCCGAGCTTGCCCGCGCCTTCCCCAACCGGGCCGAGGCGATGGCCGAATGCACCCGGCTGAAGGAATTCACCAAGGCCAGTTGCGGCGCCAGTTCCGCCAAATGGGTCCATGCCTCGCTCGGCGTCTACAAAACCGAAGCCGCCGCCCGCGCCGGATTGGAGGCGCTGAAAGCCGTCGGCGTGCCAGGTGACCTGCTCGGCCGGTTCAGCCTTTATGAAATTCTGGGGGGCAAGCCCGGAAGCGGCGCCTTCATCTGGCGCTCCGGCCCGTTCGAAGCCGACCGCCTGTTCCCGGACCTCTGCGACCCGATCAATGAGATCGTCGACCTGACGGATTTGCATTCCTGCGGCGTGCACGGCCAGACCGGCCCGCTGCTGGCGCCGAGCCCCTAGAAATCATAGGCGATGCCCTTGCGTTCCCAGTCGCCATAGCGGGTGGGCTCGATACTCTTCGGCCCGCCGCGTTCGTCCTGTGGCAGGGCGCCCTCATCCTCCGATTGCTCCGCACGCCGCGCATCGGCCTCGGCCAGCGCGCGCTGGGCCGCTTCGGGCAGCGCCTTGCGGCGCTCGATTTCCTCCGGGGTCAGATCCGGGATGACCATTCTGTTATCCTGATCCATCGGGGTTCCCCAATTCATTAACGCTCGCCATATAAGTCACACTGTTTCCGGTGGCACCATATGCTCCGGATGCGATGAATTGGAGTTAGGGAAAAATGGGCACCCTGAAAACCTTCATCCTGCTGGCCGTGATGACCGCGCTGTTCATGGGCGTCGGCTATGTCGTGGGCGGAACGGTCGGCATGGCCGTGGCCTTTGTCGTTGCCTTCTGTCTGAATGTGTTCTCCTGGTGGAATTCCGACAAGATCGTGCTGCGCATGCAGGGCGCGCGCGAGATCGACCCCGCAAGTGCGTCGCCGATGATCCGCACCTTCGCGAACGATGTGAAGAAACTGGCCGACCGCGCAGGCCTGCCGCCGCCGCGCATCTATGTCATCGATACGCCGCAGCCGAACGCCTTCGCCACGGGCCGTGACCCCCACCATGCCGCCGTCTGCGCCACGACCGGCCTGCTCGGCATGCTGAACCGCGAGGAAGTCGCCGGCGTGATGGCGCACGAGCTGGCCCATGTGCGCCACCGCGACACGCTGACCATGACCGTCACCGCCACGATTGCCGGCGCCATCGGCATGCTCGCGAATTTCGCCTTCTTCTTCGGCGGGCGCGATCGCCAGGGCCTGATCGGCACGCTGGCCATCATGATCTTCGCCCCGCTCGCCGCCGGCCTCGTGCAGATGGCGATCTCGCGCTCGCGCGAATATGAGGCTGACCGGCTTGGCGCCGAAATCTGCGGCAACCCGCTCTGGCTCGCCTCGGCGCTGGAAAAGATCGAACGCGGCGCCCGCGCCACGATCAACCAGCCAGCCGAGCGCAACCCCGCCATGGCGCACCTCTATATCGCCAACCCGCTGAACGGGCGCGGCGCCGACAATCTGTTCTCAACCCATCCCGCGACGGCGAACCGGGTCGAGGCGCTGCGCCGCCTCGCCTCCGAAATGGGCGTCACTTCCGCGCCCGCCTCCCCGGCGGCGCGCCGCGAAGCCGGCCCGTGGGGCTGAGTGGCAAGATGACGACCGGGGCGAATACATGAGCGGGGCCGCCGTGCGGCGCGCTGCCGCCGACCTGCTCGTCCTGACGCTCGACAAGCGCCGCACGCTGGACGAGGCGATGGAGGCCTCGGCCCCGTTCAATGCGCTCGAAGGTTCCGACCGGGGTTTTGCCCGCGCGATTGCCTCGGCGGCCCTGCGCGAACTCGGGCGGATAGACCTGGCCCTTGCCCCCCTCCTCTCACGGCCGCTGGAAGCGGTGACACCGGCGGTGCGGGCGCTGCTGCGCGCCGGGGCGGTGCAGCTCTGGCGCCTCGGCACGCCGGAACACGCCGCCGTCGGCGAAACCGTCGAAGCGGCGAAAAACTGGCCGGAGGCGCGCTCGGGCGGCAAATTCATCAATGCCGTGCTGCGCCGGGCGGCGGAGAAGAAGCCGGACCTGGACGCCCTGCCCGCGACCGCCATCTGGCCGGCTTGGCTCGCCCGCGCCTTTCTGGATGATCTGGGCACGGAGGGCGCCGAGGCGCTCGCCCGCGCGCAGCTCGCCGAGCCGCCGCTCTTCCTCACCGCGAAAGCAGACCCCGCCGCCGTCGCCGCCGCGACTGGCGGGGATCTGATGCCGTCCGGCTCGGTGCGGCTCGCCGGCGCGCAGGTCGAAATGCTGCCCGGTTACGAGGACGGCGACTGGTGGGTGCAGGACGAGGCCGCCGCCCTGCCGGCGAGACTTCTCGTCCGGTCATCGCAGGCCAGCCAAAACCGGCCTCCCGGGTCATCGGAGGCAGACGGCAAGTCACCTATATCGCCCCCGGCAGTCGCCTCGCAGTCGCCTGCCCTGGACCTTTGTGCCGCGCCGGGCGGCAAGACGCTGCAGCTCGCCGCCGCCGGCCTGGCCGTCACCGCGCTCGACCGCTCGAAACCGCGCCTGCAGCGCCTCGAAGAGAATTTCGCGCGCACCGGTCTTGCTGCTGAAGTCATTGCAGCGGACGCCGAAACCTGGCGCCCGCCCGCGCCGGTGCCGCTGATCCTGCTGGACGCGCCCTGCTCGGCCCTCGGAACCCTCCGCCGCCATCCGGAAGGCGCCTGGACCAAGCGGGAAGAGGATGTCGCCCGCTTCCCCGCCGTGCAGGCGCGTCTCCTGCAGGCAGCATTACAGATGCTGGCCCCCGGTGGGGTGCTGGTCTACTGCGTCTGCACGCCCCTGAAGGCCGAAGGCGCCGATGTGGTGGATGCCGCCATCGCCGCCGGCCACGCCCGGCGCTTACCCATTGAATCGCAAGAGATTCCCGGCTTCGAACACAGCCTCACCCCGGCCGGCGACGTGCTCACCGTGCCGGCCGACGGCGCCGGACATGACGCCTTTTTCATGTCCCGCCTCACGCAAGCGTGACCGGGCCCGGCCTAGTGCCTTGGAATTGCCGCAACAAATTCATACGCCGTTCAGCCAGAACTTGCGACATTGCCGCCATCACCTGTGCAGGGAGCACTGAACATGACCGTAGTTTCCACCTTCCGCGCCACCACCGGCCGCATGGCCGCCGGCGCCCTTCTCGCCCTCAGCATGGCACTTGCCGGCTGCGCCTCCACCTCCGGCGTCGGCACGGCCTCACCGCGCTCGGTCGGCCAGGCTTCGACCGTCTACCAGGGCACCGTCCAGTCGGTGCGCGAAGTGACGATCCAGTCTGACCGTTCTGTTATCGGCACGGCAGCCGGCGCGGTTCTCGGCGGCATCGCCGGCTCTGAACTCGGCGGCGGCGACAAGGCCCAGACCGCCGGTGCCATTGGCGGCGCCATTATCGGCGGCATCGCCGGCAACGCGGCCGGCAAGGCGGTCGGCACGTCGAAAGGCTTTGCCTATGTCGTCCGCTTCTCGACCGGCGAAGTGAAAGAGATCATCCAGGGCGCCGATGTCTACATCGCCCCCGGCACCCCGGTCGACATCATCGCCGGCGCCGATGGTTGGAAACTGATCCCGGCCGGCGCCTACTAAGCCGACCGGTCCGCCCCCGGACTGAAACAGAACGGACAGCCGGCCGCCTTGTGTGGCCGGCTGTTCCCCATTAGGGAAACTCCATGTCCCCCGTGCTGATTTCCCCCTCGATTCTGTCTGCCGATTTCGCCTGTCTGGGCGAGGAAATCCGCGCCATCGACGCGGCCGGCGCCGACATGATCCATGTCGATGTGATGGACGGCCATT
>JAGQRO010000108.1 GCA_020425315.1 Hyphomonas sp.
TATGACGGCGCCACCGGCTGGCTGGTCGGCGAGGAGCACAAGGGCATGCGCACCATGTTCGTGATGATGAACGAGGCGCGCCTCGGCGTCGGCATGCAGGGCATGGCCCAGGCTGAAGCCGCCTATCAGAACGCCGTCGATTTCGCGAAGGACCGCCTGCAGGGCCGCTCCCTGACCGGCGCGCAGGAACCGGACAAGCCAGCCGACCCGATCATCGTGCACCCGGATGTGCGCCGCATGTTGCTGGACCAGAAGGCCTTCATCGAAGGGGCGCGTTGCTTCACTTACTGGACGGCCTTCCAGGGCGACCTTGAGCACAAGTCACCGGACGAGAAGGTGCGCGAGAAGGCGGGTGATTACATGGCGCTTCTGACGCCGGTGGTGAAAGCCTATCTCACCCAGAAGGGATTCGAATCCGCCAATCAGGGCCTGCAGCTGCACGGTGGCTCCGGCTTCACCCGCGAATGGGGCCTCGAACAGATCGTCCGCGATTGCCGCATCACCCTGATCTATGAAGGCACCAATGGCGTTCAGGCGCTCGACCTTGTCGGCCGCAAGCTGGCCGCCAATGGCGGACGCGCCGTGTTCTCCTTCTTTGCCGACATCGACGATTTCATCTCGGCCAATGAAGGCAATGCGGACATGCAGATGTTCCTCGAAGGCCTCTCGCAGGTGAAGGGCGAGCTGCAGGAAGCCACGATGTGGCTGATGCAGAACGGCATGTCGGATTTCAACAATGCCGGTGCCTCCAGCCACGACTACCTGCACCTGTTCGGCCTGACCGCGCTCGCCTTCATGTGGGCCCAGATGGCGAAGGTTGCGCTGGAGAAGCAGGGCGACGATCCCTTCTATGCCACCAAGCTGAAGACGGCTCGCTATTTCGTCGACCGCCTTCTGCCGGATGGCGCCGCGCATCTCGCGAAAGTGAAGACCGGTGCCGCCAGCCTGATGGCGCTGGAGGAAGAGGCGTTCTGAGGCAGGATTTTTTATATTTGCCGCGTCTCGGGGGTGTCGCAGGCCTGTGATACAGTGCCTGAGCCCGCCTGCGGCAATATTTCTGCTTCGCGCTCCCATGTCTGACGCCGGGGAAGGACTGGGAATTTTGCAGTGCGACGCTACATGTTGACGTGAACGTAAGCGGCAGGTGCCGCGCAGGAATTTCCGGAGACTGCCTGATGCAACAAAGCCCGCTGGATGTGCCGAAACCCGCCTGGAGGCAGGATGAGGAACTCGACATTTTCTCCGATGCCGTGGGCCAGTTTTTCGAGCGCGAATGCACGCCCCATGTGCCTGCCTGGCGCAAGGCCGGCATCGTGCCGCGAGACGTGTGGTACAAGGCTGGCGAGATGGGCCTGCTCGGCGCCTCCATCCCGGAGGAGTATGGTGGCGCGGGCGGCGATTTCCGCCACGAGGCGATCATCATCGAGCAGCAATACTGGAAGGGTGTCGATGGGTTCGGCATCACGCTGCACAACGCCATCATCGCGCCCTACATCACCGCCTATGGCACCGAGGAGCAGAAGCGCCGCTGGTTGCCTAAGATCTGTTCCGGCGAAATCGTCACCGCCATCGCGATGACGGAACCGGGCGCGGGCTCTGACCTCCAGAACATCAAGACGACCGCGAAGAAGGATGGCAACGAATACGTCATCAACGGCTCGAAGACGTTCATTTCCAACGGCCAGACGGCGAACCTGATCCTCGTCTGCGCCAAGACGGACCCCTCCCAGGGCGCCAAGGGCATTTCCATCGTCTGCGTCGAAACCGAGGCAGTGGAAGGCGAGGGCGGCTTCCGCCGCGGGCGCAACCTTGAAAAGGTGGGCCAGCACGCTGCCGACACGTCCGAACTCTTCTTCGATGACGTGCGCGTGCCGGCCACCCACCTGCTTGGCGACGAGGAAGGCAAGGGCTTCATCCAGCTGATGCAGAAGCTGCCGCAGGAGCGCCACATCATCGGCCTGCAGGGTATCGGCATGATCGAGCGCGCGATCCATGAGACCGTGGAATATGTCAAAAGCCGCAAGGCTTTCGGCGGCACGATCTTCGATTTCCAGAACACCCAGTTCACACTCGCCGAATGCAAGACCGAAGCGACCGTGGCGAAAGTCTTCGCCGATCATTGTACGGAGCGTCTCATAAAGGGCGAACTCGACGCGGCGACGGCCTCGATGTCGAAATACTGGATTTCCGACATCCAGTGCAAGATCATCGACGAGTGCCTGCAGCTGCATGGCGGCTTCGGTTATATGGATGAATATCCCATCGCCCAGATGTATGCCGACGCGCGCGTCCAGCGCATCTATGGCGGCGCCAATGAAGTGATGAAAATGCTGATTGCGAGGACTCTCTGAGGCTCATGCCTGACAGCCACCTCATGTACGAAGTCTTCGGCAAGCCGAGCCCGTCCTCGACATCGCTTGGTTTCCAGCTGCTGTCGCTCGACATGAAGGCGCTGACCACCCGCGTGCGTTTCGACGGCAAACCGGAATTCTGCAATCCCGCCGGTGTCATCCAGGGCGGCTATCTCGTCGCCATGATGGATGACACGATCGGCATGCTGGCCGGCATGAAGGCCGGCAAGACAAAACTTCCGTCCACGGTGGACCTGCACACCCATTTCCTGCGCCCTGTCCGCAAGGGCGCCATCGAGGTCGCCGCGCGCCTGCGCAATGTCGGCCGCGCGATCATTTTCGCGGACGCGGAGCTCTATGACTCGCGCGGCAAGGAAGCTGCCCGCGCCTCTGCGAGCCTCACCCTCAACCCGGTCCTGAAACCGGGCATGGGAGCGTAAGATGGCCGCGATGCAGAACTACGCCGAACTCCTCTTCACCGACGCGGTGAAGGCCTATCAGGAGACGGCCGGCATGAGGGAAAAATACGAGAGCATCTACGCCAATCGCCACCGCGGCCCCCTCGACGAGGATACGATCGCCTTCCTGTCGGGCATGACCAGTTTCTACATCGCGACGACGGGCGCCAATGGCTGGCCCTATATCCAGCATCGCGGCGGGCCGGCCGGCTTTGTGAAAGTGCTGGGTCCGGAAACGATCGGGTTTGCTGACTATCTCGGCAACCGGCAGTTCATCACGCGCGGCAATCTCGATGGCTCCAATCGTGTGTCCCTGTTCTTCATGGACTATCCGCGCCGCGCCCGGCTGAAAATGCTGGGCGAGGCCCAGATGATCGATGCGGCATCAGATCCTGACCTGCAGGAATCCCTGTCGCAGGACGGGCAGGGCCCGGTGGAACGGCTTGTCTCGATCAGGATCGTCGCCCTCGACTGGAACTGCCCCAAATATATCCTTCCGCGCTACACTGAAGATCAGGTCGCGCAAATGATCGCCCCGAAGCTCAACCAGCTGGTGGAGGAAAACCAGCTGCTCAAGGCCCGGATCGCTGAACTTGAAAGCGGGCAATCGCCCAGGATTCACTCGGAATAACACCCACTCCCAGGAAAGGAGTCATCTGAAATGACTGAAGCCTATATCTACGACGCCGTGCGTACGCCGCGCGGGAAAGGCAAGTCCTCCGGCGCACTGCATGAGATCACCGCGCTCAGCCTCGCGACGCAGGTCCTGCAGGCCATCCGTGAGCGGAACGAACTCGACACTTCGAAGGTGGACGATGTCGTCCTCGGCTGCGTTTCGCCGGTGGGCGAGCAGGGCGCCGATATCGCAAGGATCGCGGTGCTGAACGCCGACTATGCCGAGACGACCGCCGGTGTGCAGGTCGACCGCTTCTGTGCTTCCGGCCTCGAAGCCTGCAACATGGCTGCCTCGAAAGTTATGACCGGCGAGGCCGACATGGCCATTGGCGGCGGTGTGGAATCCATGAGCCGCGTGCCGATGGGCGCGTCCGGCGGCGCCTGGTCGACCGATCCGCAGGTTGCGCTCAAAACCTACTTCACCCCGCAGGGCATCGGCGCCGACACGATCGCAACCAAATGGGGCTTCTCGCGCGACGATGTCGATGCCTTCGCCGTCGAGAGCCAGAAGCGCGCCGCCACCGCCTGGAAGGAAGGCCGCTTCAAGAAGTCTATCGTCCCGGTGAAGGACCAGATGGGCGGCATCCGCCTCGACCGTGACGAGCACATGCGCCCCGACGCTGACATGCAGTCGCTTGCCGGCTTGCAGCCTTCCTTTGCGGGCATGGGCGCCATGGGCTTCGATGAGATCATCAAGATGCGCTACCCGGAGGTCGAAAAGATCAACCATGTCCACCATGCCGGCAACTCTTCGGGCATCGTGGACGGTGCTTCGGCGGTGCTGTTCGGCTCGAAGGAAATGGGCGAGGCCCTTGGCCTGAAGCCCCGCGCCCGCGTGCGCGCCATGGCCTCCATCGGTTCCGAGCCCGGCATCATGCTGACCGGGCCGACCTATGTGAGCCAGAAGGTGCTGAAGAAAGCCGGCATGACGCCGGAAGACATCGACCTCTATGAGCTGAACGAAGCCTTCGCTTCCGTCGTGCTGCTGATGATGCACAATCTGAACATTCCGCACGAAAAGATGAACGTGAATGGCGGCGCCATCGCCATGGGGCACCCGCTGGGCGCCACCGGCGGCATGATCCTCGGCACCATGCTCGACGAGATGGAGCGCGCAGACAAGCAGAACGCCCTCATCACGCTCTGCGTCGGCGCCGGCATGGGCACCGCCACGATCATCGAGCGGGTTTGATGAACAGCGAGGCGTTCAAGAAGGGTCTTCCGGTCGGCATCGCGCTGGGCATCTCGATAGGTGTCGCACTGGGTGTCACGACCGGAAACATGGGCCTTCTGGGCGCCGGCCTCGCCATCGGCATTGGGGTCGCTCCGGTCATCGGTGCGACCATGCTGAAAAAAGAAAATCAGGACAAAGACGAATAGAACGGGAACTCAGGTTCCCCAAAGGGATTACAAGATGAAACTCGAAACATTTGGTTGGGAAGTTGATGGCGACGGCATTGCGCATGCCGTATTCGACGTGCCGGGCCGCAGCATGAACACGCTGACCGCCAAGGCGGTCGCCGACATCATTGCCATCACTCAGGAAGTCGCCACCAATGACGCCATCAAGGGCCTTGTGCTTTCCTCTGGCAAGGCCAGCGGCTTCTGCGCCGGGGCGGACCTTGGCGAGATGAACGAGCGCGCCGGCGGCGGCGGTGCGAAGAAAGAGCTGTCGGAAGCTGAGCTGAAAGCCCAGCAGTTCGAAGCGGGTTTCTCGCTGAACCGTACGCTGCGCCAGCTGGAAACCTGCGGCAAGCCGGTGGCCGTGGCGCTGAACGGTCTTGCCCTTGGCGGCGGACTCGAAGTGGCGCTCGCATGCCATTACCGCGTCGCCGCGAACGATAATCCGAAGCTGCAGTTCGGCCTGCCGGAAGCCAAGATCGGCCTCCTGCCGGGCGCCGGTGGCACCCAGCGCCTGCCGCGCCTGATCGGCGTGCAGGCGGCCCTGCCGCTGATCCTGCAAGGCGAAAGCTTCAAGGCGGACCAGGCCCTGTCCATGGGCGTGGTTCAGGAACTTGCTCCGTCCTCGGATACTGAGGCGAAGGCGACGGCCTGGGTGAAGGCCAATCCAAAGGCCAAAGCGCCGTGGGACGAGAAGGGCTTCAGGGTGCCGGGCGGCGTGCCGCACAAATC